>CAYYCV010000079.1:4945-19527 GCA_964470405.1 uncultured Caryophanales bacterium | reverse complement strand
CCGCGTGGCCCCGAACCGCAGCCGCGAAAACGGCTAGCGATACTTACAGCGAAGCTCCCCGCCGGGCGGGCAGGCCAGCATTTGACCGGCCAGGCAAAATGCCTGCTCCTGCCGATTGTCCCCATCGGACAAGACATGGATCTCCTGTCCGGTGATGCACAATCGATATAGCTGCCGCCGAACCCGAATGGCGAAACGCAGCGAGCGCCAATGCTCCGGCAGCGCGGGTTGCACCCGCACGGCGCCGTCCTCCATATCCGTATCCACGCCGGCAAAGCCCAGGATGGCGGCCATCCACGCCCCCCCGTTGGCCGCGGGATGCGTGCCGCCGATATACAGGCTGCCGACATACTGCTTCGATTCGCCCGTCCAATCGATGGTCGCCGTTCTCATGAAGTATTTGTACGCCCATGCCGTGTACCCGATATCCGAGGCCACCAGCGCGTACACGCACGGACTCAGGCTGGAGCCGTGTTCGGTTCTCGGCTCGTAGTAGTCCCAATTCGCCCTTTTGACTTCCCGGGAGAAGCGGCGCCGGAACAGATGCAGCATCAGCACGACATCGGCCTGCTTGAGAATTTGCGTCGTAGTGGCCAGCCCGTTGCCGCCCCCCAAATATTCATGCTTGTGCAGCATCCTGGATTTCAGCTCGCCCAAATCGCAGTCTTCCAACGTCATGTATCTGTCGAACTGCTCGATCAACCCCGTGTGAGCATCCGGTTGGGGAACATACAGCCGTTCGCTCATTTGCCGGATGGGCTCGATATCCGCTTCGAAGCCGAGCTTTTCCGTTAAACGGCCGCAAAACCCGGGATGGCGCACACGCAGCATATCCAGCGTTTGCAGCGCGATATCCAGCGTCCGCTTCGCCATATAGTTGGTGAAGGCGTTGTTGTTCACCCGCTCGTGATACTCGTCGGGCCCCGTCACATCGAGCAGCTCATACCGCCGTTTGTCCGGTTTGAAATAAGCGCAGGAATGAAAAAAGCGGGCGCATTCCAAAATGACCTCGGCCCCGCCCTCCAGCAGAACGCTCTCGTCGCCGGTGCAGGTGTAATACCGCCAGATGCCGTAGGCCGCATCCGCGCTGATATGAATTTGCTTGTCGCGGAAAAAAGTGCGCATCGGCCGGTTCGTAAACACATCCGTGATATTGAACAACGTGCAGGCGTCGTCCCCCGTGTCCTGGCTCTCCCAAGCGTAAAAAGCGCCGCGGAAGCCGTATTCCGCCGCCTTCCTTCTGGCCCCGTCCAGCGTGTGAATCCGGTACATCACCAGATTGCGGGCCACCTCGGGCCGGGTATGGAGAAAAAATGGCAGCATAAACATCTCGGTATCCCAGAATACCGCGCCTTTATACACTTGGCCGGATAGCCCCCGCGCGGGAATCGACACCTTTTCGGAATCGGACGGAGCGATAATGAGCAGTTGGTATAGGCTGTACCGCAGCGCCAACTGCGCCTCCTCATCCCCGTCGATGCGCACATCGGCCACAGCCCAACGGTCTTCCCAATGCCGTTCGTGCTTTTGCAGGAGGGCATCGTATCCTTCCCGGGCGGCCTGCCGGCAGCTTTGAACGGCGGCCTCCACCGGGTCCGGCGTCTCGTCAAGGCCGGTGAAGACGGAGACGAACTTGACAAATTCGTAGGTCACGTTCGCTTGGCAAGATAAACGGATGCTTCGGAAAATCGACGCGTCCGATCGAACAAGCTCCCGCCGGCCGTCCGGACCATGAAGGCTTTCCGCGACGACGACCGGCCGGCGCAGCTCCCGCGTGAGCGCGGCGGCGACCAGAACGCCGTCTTGTTCGGCCCATCGCCAGTCCCCCAAATGGGGGCCGTTGATATCCCAAATATCCCCGTCGATGCCCGTTTCCACCGTGATCACGCAATCCTGAGCGGGGGTGAAGGCATATTTCATCGCCAGCAATTGCAAACGGTCCAGGCTCGCAAACCGCTCCGATCGCACGCGGACCCGGTTCCCGCCCGCGGTCCGAAACAAGGTGTCCCGCTGCATCACGGCATGGCGGATATTCAGCCGTTGCACATGCTCCTCGCAAGCGGTGACGAGAAGATCCAGCCGCTCGCCGTCGCAATACAGCCGGGTGGACAACCCGTTCGGCGCGTTGACCGGCTCCCTCCACGCATCGCCCGCCGCCCGGTCGTACAATCCGGCCAACGTGCAGGCCGTCAGTTGCGCCTTCCCGAACTCCTCCGGCGTGCCCCGATAGCCCAACCGGCCATTGCCGATCATAAACGTGTTGCCGCTCGCCGCAATGCGCTCCGGGTCGAACCCCCGTTTTTCCACCATCCAATCCATCTCTTCATCCCCTCCCGCTTCCGGTAATAAGGCGGCCGCCGTCGGACCGATCATGATGAAGCGGGCACGGGCAGCACGATGCCGGCCGCGTCAATGGTGCAGAATTGGCCGTATACCTGAATATCCACCGGGCCCCCGCTCACCGCCCGAATGGCGGCATGCTGCCGATCGACGCGAACGCCAAGCACGGCGCCGCGGTACGACACGCGAAAGCTGTACGAATCCCACGCCTCGGGGATGGAAGGGGCAAAGGAAAGCTCCGCCCCGTCGGACCGCATGCCGCCGAAGCCGTAAACGATGTTCATCCAGGCCGCCGCGATGGACGTCGTGTGCAAGCCTTCCCGCGTATTCCGATTGTAATTGTCGAGATCGAGACGGGTGGCAAATTCAAAAAAACGGTACGCTTCCTCATGCCTGCCGATCTCGGACGCCAGGATCGAATGAATGGACGGCGAAAGCGAAGATTCATGAATGCACCTGGGCTCGTAATACTCGTAATTCGCCCGCTTCGACTCCAGCGTAAATTGCCGGTTGTACAGAAACATAAACATCAGCACATCGGGCTGCTTGATCATGTCGTACCGATATATGCGGTCATAGGACCAGTTGTGATACAGCGGAAAATCGGCAACGGGGATCGAGTGAATATCGATATGCGGCATGTCGAAAAACCCGTCATGCTCCTCGTACACGCCCGTCTCGCGATCAAGCGGAATCCGCATGTTTTCCGAGCAATGCCGCCAATGGGCCAACTCCGCTTCGGTGAGCCGCAGGCGATCGGCCAGCCCGTCGAACGACGCCGGATCGTTTTGCCGCATGTCCCGCACCGCATCGAGGACATATTCGAACAGTTTTTTCGCCATCAAATTAATATAGCAGTTGTTGTTCACCATCAGTTGAAACTCGTCGGGCCCCATCACGCCATAGTAGCCGAACTCGCCGGTTCGCGGGCCCCATTGGCCGCGGCTTGCGTAAAAACGGCTGATCTGAAGCAGCATTTCCATCCCTTTGCCGTAGAGAAAATCGCGATCCCCCGTCATTTTCACATAATGCCATATGCCGTAGGCCACCGCCGTGCCCACATGCAACTGCAAATTGGAATGCTGCCACAAATCGCAGCTTTCCGTTCCGTCGATCGTGGCGATCGGATAAAAAGCGCCCGCGCAATCGATTTCCGCCGCGCGCTCCAACGCCAAGGGGAGGGTTCGGTATCTGAATTCGAGCAAGCTTCGCGCCGCCTTCGGGTTGTTGAAAATATAAAACGGGAGACAGTACGATTCCGTATCCCAGAAAGCCAGCCCGCGGTAAGCCTCGCCGGTCAGCCCTTTGGCGCCGATATTGAACCCCGGATTATCCCCGTGGTACGTTTGGTAAAGCTGAAAAATGCAAAATCGAATCCCCTGCTGATTTTCCGGGTCCCCTTCGATCACGATATCGGATGTTTCCCAAATGCGGCTCCAATAGGCGGCTTGCTCCGCCAAAATTTCCGTGAAGGGCGTCCGGCCGTATTTTGCCGCAAGCGCCATTCCTTTCGTCCACAGCGCATCGGAATCCGTCTCCGCGCTCCGCTCCGCATTTTTCTCCGCGACATGAACGACCACTTTGGCAAAGCTCGTCGAACGGCCCGGTTCCACCTGCAATTGGAAATCGACGCCGATCCTTTTCTCCTCAACAAACGTTTGAATAGGGAAAACCGCATCCGATTGAATGGTAAAGCCGGAAAAAAGCCGGTTGCCCGTCTGCACGGTTTTGGCCAATATGGCCGTGATCCCGTCCTCCCGATCCTTCCAGACGCAATCCCACAAATTTTTCCGCTGCTCCTCGTGCACCACGGAGAAATCCAAACCGGACCGAACATCGATCGTCCCCGAAAAATCGAGCGGTTCAAATGAAACATGCTGGCAGCCCAAATGCGACACGGTCATGCTCACCAGGCGGGTAAAGCGCACTTTAAGGGATTTTCCGCTCGGCAAATGCCAGATGAACTGCCTGCTGTAAGTGCCTTTTTTAAAATCCAGCCTCCTGGTGAAATCCGAAATGCGGCTGCGGGCGATATCCAGCGTTTCCCCTTCCGCCGTAATTCTCGTATACAACCAGTCCACCGCGTTCGCCATGAAGCGAAGCTTGGTGATGATTCCTTTGTAGTGGGCCTCCACCTTCATTTCCTCGAAAAGCCCGTTGAAATAGCTTCCGGTCAGCGTATCGCCGCCGTATCCTTCGTCGGGGTAGCCCCGCACTCCCATATATTCGTTGCCCAGCGAAAAAATCGATTCCGATACGCGGTTCCGTTCCGGATCGAACCCCTCCTCGATAATGGCCCATGGATCGACTTTCAAATATTTGTCCGCCGCTTTCGCCATGATCCGATCCTCCTTTTGAAAATAAAAATGTGAGCCTCTATCAAGGATATCCGCCGCGGAAACGACTGACAATGTCGTGCGCCACCTAATGTATGTGCAATTTTACGGAATTCGGCGGCGGCCGTGCCGGAATAAAACTGAACGGATTCGGGAATGCTTTTAACAGATTGATAGAATCGGATTGAGAGGTTTGGATGGATGGAAACAGATTGACGGAAAACGGTTTGATAGGTTCGGACGATATGTTCGGATGAAACGGAAACGGGGGCGGGTTGGATGCAGGGGACGGATTGGATGCGGAACAAGGTTTCTTTGCTCGTATTGGGCGGATTGTTGACGGTAGTCGGCTTGCTGCTGACCGGTTGGAGCCAGACAGGGGCCGACGATTTCCACCGGGATGAGCAGAGGATCATAAAATTGGCCGATAACGTGATGAAGGAAAACTACAGCACCACGTTAAAATACGGCAGTCCGTATCGGGGTTACCGCACCTTCCGCGAGTTTGCGGAATCGGGGCACCGCTTAAGCCATTTGCTGGGGCTCCCTCCCGGAACGGCCGATCCGGATTTCAACCGCCATCCGCTCTATCAGACGCAGACGACCTCCCCGGAGGGCATACGCATCTCTCTCCGCCTGGTTGGTACAGATGGCGGTGAGGAGGGCGTAGGCTCCGGTGGAAACGGCAGCGGGCCGGATGGGGACGACGGCGGCACGGGCTGGAACGACGGGAACCATGCGGGTTCCAACGGACATGACGGCGGCTCCGGCGGGAACGACGAGAACCACGATGGTTCCAACGGGAATGGCGACAGTTCAGACGGGAACGACGAGAATAACGTCAGCACGATCGGGGATGGCAGCATACTCCGTTCAACCTACTTTATGGTAACCTTGGAAGGGGACGGCCGAAACGCGTTGTCCGTCATGGAATCCCGGCGGGCTGCGTTGAACGCAAAGCTGCAAGCTCTCGGGTTCGCTTCCGGGTGGAACATCAACGTTCAGGGCGATGCGCGAATCGCGGACGATCCGGTAAAAGAACTGCGCGAGCTGGCATTCGCTGAGCTGCGGGCCAAGCCGGTTGGAGAAACGTACGAGGATGCCCGCACACATAGCGCAACCTACGATTCTCCCATGCTGCGCCACAAACTGAAAAGCGGATCCCGCTTTATCAATTTGCAAACGGCGCTGCATCGGGATTCGATCGACAATCATTGGCGGGTCACTCTGGGTTCGCCGATCATTGCGATCGAGTTTTAGAGCGGCCCGCGCCCGATCGCATACGCGCTTGATCGGCGCTTTCCGCCGATCCCCTCGCGGGCAAACCCGACTGGCGGTTCCGCAGCGCGGTTGGCAGCAGCCAAGCGACGGGCCGCCCGCTCAGTTGACAGCGCCCGCCTAGGTTGGCAGTGCCAGTCCGATTGGCAGCGCACGCCCGATTGGCGGCGCACGCCCGGTTGGCAACGTTCGTCCGTCCGGTTGACAGCACACGACCGGTTGGTAACGTTCGTCCGTCCGGTTGACGGCGTCCGTTTGGTTGGCAGCAGCCGTCCGGGCTGGTATAATCATGTTTATATATTCGAGACGCGCGGCTTCTTGCGCCGCGAACAAGGCGGGAAAGCGCATGACACCCTTTACCGAACGGGTCATCGAGATCATCCGAAGCATACCGGAAGGGTATGTCATGACCTACGGGCAAATTGCGGAGCTGGCCGGAAATCGGAGAGGCGCCAGGCAGGTTGTCCGTATTTTGCATTCGATGGGAAAGGCATACGAGCTGCCCTGGTTCAGGGTGGTCAACGCCAAGGGAAATATTGCGGTCATAGAGGAAGAAGCGCGGTTTAAACAACTGCTGTATTTGCAAAATGAAGGAGTAGCCGTAGACGACAACGGGCACGTCGATTTAGCCGCCCGGCAATTCATTCCCGATCCCGAAAAAATAAACCGCATCAGCCCATAACGCGCCTGCACCAGACAAAAAGAGCGAGGGTATCCCGATGTTGTCGGGTTAAGCATACGGATGGATTTGAAAAGAACCGGAAGTGATGCCGTCAACACGCGTCCCGATCCCGCCGTTTACTGCCGCTTGCTTGCGAAGCCTTGTCTGCCTGCCTGAAAACGGCCCCGTTTCCCCTCCGCTTTCAGTGCTTTGCAGCACTTTGCTCCAGTTTTCGGCATTTGGCAAAACTTTGCGTCGCTTTCGCGTCACTTTTTCGTTACTTTTGCATGATTTTTTCGTCACTTTTGCGTTTCTTTTACATCACTTTGCATCACTTTGCATCACTTTGCAAAACTTTGCAAAACTTTGCGTCACTTTGTGTGAAACATCGTACAACACGGAGCGGTTTTCCGCCCTATCGGGCCGGTTTGTACGATTCCCCATACAAAAACCCGTCGTGTCGAGGACGCGCCGTCGCATATTGTACGAAACATCGTACAACATGGCTTCCAGCCGCGCATAATTAAAGGTCTCTTGTATGCTTTATCATACAAAAACGGCAACCTTCGCCGCGCATTCCGCAAACACCCTGCAGCGCCAGAGGGCCACCGCCATTCATGGCGGACCTAACCTGACAACATTGGAGCTACCCTCCCGTTCCGCCGTCCGGCTTGTCCATTCCTGTTTTCCACCGTTTGCGCCATTTCAGCAGCAGCACCGTAAGCAATGCGCCGCACAGCGCGATAAGCACATACTTCAAATCCCGCTCCACCAGCGCGAGAACACGTTGCCATTGGGCTCCAAACACATAGCCGATCCCGAAAAAGCCAACCACCCACAGCCCGGCTCCCGTGTAGGCGTACAAAGCGAAAGTGCGAAACGGAATTCGAATGATCCCCGAAAAGTAACCGATGAACTGTCGGACGCCGGGCAGAAAAAAACTGATCAGCAACAGTTTGTCCCCGTATTTCCGATAGGATTCGCCCGTTTTTTTCACCTTCTCCGGCTTCAAAAACAGCCACTTGCCGTAACGCTCAATCAGCGGCATGCCCAACTTGTATCCGGCCCAGTACGTGATCGTAATCCCGATCACCGCCCCGGCATACGCCGAGGCCATGGCCGGCAGCCAATCCAGCACGCCTTTATACGACAAGTACCCGGTATAGGTCAAGGTCGTGTTGCCCGGCGGAATGGGCAGCGCAATCGCATCGAGAGGCAGCCCGATAATCAGCACCAGATATCCGTAATGGGCAAATAGTTGTTCCACAATTTCCAACAGTTTCATGCAAGGCGCTCCTGTTCATGCCGGGTTCGGCCGCACGGACGGGCCGTTTCGGGTTCCGTGAATTCCTTACCGTCCTATTGTATCGGATGAAGTGGGCCCTGTCCAAACCAGGGTTCAAATTCAGCCTTGGAAGCGAACCAGCGATCCTTGCGAAAATGACAAACGACGCGCTCCCCGCCCCTACGCAGCTCGACGCGCGGCCAGCGCCCCTGCGCAGTTCGGCGCGCAGCCACGCCCCCGCGCGACTCAGCGCGCAGCCAGCGCCCCTGAGCGACTCAGCGCACGGCCAGCGCCCTGCGCGGCTCGGCGCGCAGCCACGCCCCCGTGCGACGGCGGGCGAGCCGTCTACCCGGATCGACGCCGCAGCACGACGGGCGCGATGACAGCGCACGCGACGGCCGTATAGATCGGAAGAAACTTGATGCCTGCCGTCCGGTCGAATGCCAGTTTGCCGACAATGCCGATCATTTCGGAAACGACGAGGCCGATGACGAACCCGCCGACCAGGCCCAGAATGACCGCAACCCACTTATTCACCGCGAGCCCCCTCCCTTCCAAGCCGCCATGCCTGCCTCGCCACATGCAGCGAAAATCCGAACAGCACCAGCGCTATAACGGGATGAATCGCGCCCGCTCCCGGCACGTGGGCCGTCATATACTGCGAATAGATCAGCAGGAACAATCCAAAGCTTTGCCAGCGCAGTTTTTTCGAAAGCCGACCGACAAAAGCAAAAATAATCATCAGAATCGGCACGAATTCAAAAAAATGCACGAAAGCCTGATGCTGGATCCACTTGGCGGGATCGGTAAAAACCGCAATCCCGGCAAGCGACGTCTGGATCACAATGCAAGCAACCAGTATCCAAGCCAGGCCATGAAATACGGCCCTCGCCATCCGTACACGTCCGCTCCCGTGCGTTCCCTTTTCCATTTTGTACATGGAATCCCCCATTTTATCCGCCCCACTTTTTATTTTGTTCGTTGCATTTTTCATTTTGTTCGCTTCATTCTCCATTTTGTTCGTTTCATTCTCCATTTTGTTCGTCGCACCCCCTATTTTATCCGCTCCATTTTTCGCTCGGTTCGTTTGATGCTCCATTTTATTCGCAATATCCATTTTATCCGCTTGGTTCGCTGCATTCCCCATTTGGTCCGCTCCATTTTTCGCTCGGTTCGTTTCATCCTCCATTTTGACTGCCGCCTCCCCGATCCTTTTTTGCGTCTCCCGGATGTTTTTTGCTTATTGTCCCCATCCTAACATGGTCATGTTGCGAACTTATGACGAAACGGCACGTTTTCCGTGAATTTTCCCAAAGCCGTTAAGAGACCCTGTATAATGAATAAAAACGGACTGCAAAACAGGGAAGGTGAACGGGATGCCGCATACGATCCTGCTGGTGGACGACGAGGAAAAAGTGTTGGAATTTATGGAGCCTTTTCTGCGACAGGAAGGTTTTCACATCGTGACGGCCCAAACGGGCAATGAGGCGATTCAAAAAGCGAAGATGACGCAGCCCGCCCTCGCCGTGCTGGACTGGATGCTGCCGGAGATGAGCGGGATCGAGGTGTGCCGGGAGCTGCGTCAAACGAGCCGCATGGGCATCATTATGGTGACGGCGCGAGCGGAAGAAACCGACAAAATCATCGGGTTGGAGGTCGGCGCGGACGACTACATGACCAAGCCTTTCTCCTTGCGGGAGTTGGCCGCCCGCATCCGCTCGGTCCTGCGCCGCCTGGAAGGGCGGAATACGGCCGCGCCGACGATCGAACGCGGCGAGCTTTCGATATCGGAAGCCCAATGCCGCGTATGGAAGCACGGCGTCGAACTGCCGCTGACACCGACGGAATTTAAACTTTTGCTGACGATGGCCGCCAAACCGGGGATTGTGTACAGCCGTTTGCAACTGTTGCAGGCCGCGCTGGAAGACGATATTTTGAATGACGAGCGCACCGTCGACGCCCACATCAGCCGCCTTCGCAAAAAAATCGAGGACGATCCGTCCGCCCCCGTTTACATCCATACCGTTTACGGGTTCGGCTACCGGTTCGGTGATCGATGATGAGCGTCAGGCGCAAGCTGTTTGTCGCCATGGCTTCGTTCATTATCGCGCTGGGCGTCGCGTTTAGTTTTTTGACGCTGGTGGTCGTCCGGGATACGATCCATGCGATGGTCCATGTGGATCGAAGCAAGGAGATTGCGGCGATATCCGGCCAATTGACAGACTACTATCGGCAAAAAGGACGTTCCTGGGAAGGGGTCGACCGGTTCGTTCCAAAGGAAGGCTGGAGCGACCATGCGGACGCCCAGGCGCTGTTGACGTCCCTGAACAGGAAGCCATTGTACACGACGGGAACGAACCGCCATGCCTTCCTCATCAGCCTGGGCATGCGCAGCGAGGTGCAGCTAAACGGGGAAACGATCGCTTACTTGTACTACTACGACGAGGAAGTCGGCAACATCGCCAAACTGAGGATAGGCATCAGCAGTTCCGTCACGGTTTTGCTGCTTTTCGGCTGCATCGTGCTCATCCTCCTGTCGCTTCTGGTCGCGTATCGGCTGGCGAAACGGATCACCGCTCCGCTTCGGCAGTTGATTCCCGCCATCGATCGGCTGGGCAAAGGGGAACTCGGCGTGCAGGTCCCGGTCGCGAGCAACGATGAATACGGCAAGGTCGCACAGGCGTTCAACGCGATGTCGACCCAAATTCAGCGCGCCGAGGATGTTCGCCGCAGCCTGGTCGCGGATGTCGCCCACGAATTGCGGACTCCCATCACCATCATTCGCGGCAAGCTCGACCTTGTGCAGCAGAGCGGCCATTCCATCGAGCCGGAAAGCCTGCTGCCGCTGCAGGACGAGCTGATCCGCCTGACCCGCCTTGTCGACGATCTTCACCTTCTGTCGCTGGCCGAGGCGAAAAAGCTGCCGTTCGAGCGAAAGCCGACCTCGATCTCCGCCCTGCTGCGGCGCGTCGTCGATCACGTCGCCCCCGACGCCGAAAACAAAGGCGTTGCGCTCCGGCTGCACGGTTCGGACCGCAAGGCCATCGCCTGCGTGGATTCGAACCGGATCATCCAGGTTTTTCTCAACCTGCTCGTCAATGCCATCCGCTACACGCCCTCCGGCGGTTCCGTATCCGTCGCGGCGGAAGAGGAAGCGGCGCAAGCGGGCCGAGGCGGCATGGTGCGCGTCACGATCGCGGACACCGGGATCGGCATCGCCCCCGAGCACCTGCCGCTGCTGTTCAACCGCTTTTTCCGCACGGATGAAGCGCGGGCGCGCAACGGCGGCGGCGCGGGGCTGGGGCTCGCCATCGCCAGGGAATTGGTGCTGGCCCACGACGGCACCATTGACGCGGAAAGCAGCCCCGGGCACGGGACGACGTTCATCGTGAGGCTGCCTTTGGCCGCGGACGACAACGCGTATGGCACTGCACACGACACTGCGCATGGCGCCGCACACGACGACCCGCTATAGGCGCGGATACATAATCGGGGACGTTTTCCGCGACCATGGTTGTCTTCGGATTCTCTGTTTAGGAGGGGAAAACAGCCGCGAACCAAACCGGCCACTCCTGTTCCTCCAGCCCTTGTCCCATCCCTACGCTGCTTTTCCTATCGCATTCTGTGTTAATATTTTTTACATAAAAATGATTTTTTATAATTTAAATGAAACTTTTTTACTTTTTTAAGGTATATATTACTTGAGTTGGCCAACTCAGTAGTTAATATAAAACTTTATTATTCTGAACAACGAATTTTATTAAATGCAAGGAAGGATGAGTTGCAGTGACTAAAAAGATTAATTTTATCAGTTTTGTATTTATCTTGTGTTTTATTTTTGCCTGCTCTCAAGTTTCCGCCCATACTAATTATCCATTAACAGGTAAAAAATGGGATAACCCGGATGAATTAAAGGTTTTTTATGACTCATCAATGGATCAAACAACAGATAATAATGACAGTTATAAGAGTATAACGAATGACGCTTTATACTTATGGTCTTCCGGCCTTGACTACGATATCAGCTTCATACAAACGCTAAATGGCGGCGATTACGACGTATTCGTTGCAGCATTTGACTTCGGTGACATCGGTTGGAATGGGCAATGTACAACATACGATACAAACGGAATTACGTATTTAGCATACGTTAAGTATAACAGGTTTTATACTGATGGATACACATACGATTTTAATCGGGGTGTCGGTGCTCACGAACTTGGTCATTCACTTGGATTAGATCATGTAACAACACCCGATCATGTAATGTGTACTCATGCCGCCGGACGCACCGCTACCGGGCCTAATAGCCATGATATCGCAGGTGTCAGAAACCTTTATGGAATTTAACAAAAGGAGGCGTAAACATGAATTTTACGTTAAAAAACAAAACAATATTGGTAGTTTTGATAATAGCAGCTATCGGCATTGCAGCAACTTGGACAGTACGTCAAGCAGAAAAGCTTAGCCAACCCCCTTCAATAGAAAGTATAAATATCTCCGCTGACATTACAACCGGTTATGCAACGATCGAAGCATTGCACAAAGATGCACAAATCATTGCCGAGGTGGAAATTGATTCCGCCGCCAGCACGAAATACGGGGGCGTGGTTTTTACTTTATCACAGGCGAATATTATAAAAAGTTATAAGGGAACGAACCAGTTAAAAAACATTACTATATTGGAAACAGGAGGCGTATTCGACAACAAAAATTATATTTTCAACCATAATAAGGCTGCCAAAAGCGGGGATCACATCATTGTATTTCTTAAAAAATACACGGGACCTATTCACAACGACTGCTATGTGATTCTGGGATCTTATCAAGGCAAGTTTACAATCTCCGATCACGGTGAAATCATCCCCCCGAATGAAGTTCAAGAAGGATTGAAAACAATGAAGAACAGGAGAGATTTAGGACTGAATTGAATTCATTCAAAAACCAATTAAAATCCAACACGCCAAGACCGGTGATCTTAGCGGCGTTTGGAACCTTGAAATTCTGCTTGCATACTAAGGACGGCCTCCGCTCTTCCACAAGAAACGGGGCCGTATCCCGTTAAGCTTCTCCACCCCGCATCACATCTTCGAAGCGCGGTTCAGCAAGCTTTTCAAATAGGCATCCAAACGTTCCATCATTCGTTGGTCCGTCAGCCCCGTTACGCCCAGCGCCGTCCAGCCCGGATACACGACAGGCGGCCCAAAGAGAATGTCGATCAGCGACAGCAAGTCCCAGTAAGAATCGTAGCTGAACGAAGGTCCGGCGTGGCGTTCGTAGGCTGCTAAAAACGCATCGGCGGCGGAGACGCCAAACAACATGGCCAGGTTCACTCTACAGTGGCCGACATCGATCCCGGACGGTCCCCGGCAAGCATTGACCCAGTCGACGACACCGCTGACCGCACCCCGTGCCCACAAAATATTCGTCGGGTGGTAGTCCCGATGAATGAAACGAGGCTCGTATTCGGGACGAGGTCCCCGCACCCTTGATATAGCTTGATCCCACAACCCCGGAACACGCGACCATGACGGTATTTCCAAAGAGGCGATATCCCTGTAGGTAAAATAAACCCAAGGAAAATTCCCCGCCTCCACAGCATGAATCCGCGCAAGGGACTCGGCTAGTCCATCCAACCAGGAGGACATGAGCCGGGGCCGCAGCACGACCGTCCCCTCCAGCCGTGTCATCAACACGGCAGGCACACCGCAGTCTCTCCCGGTCTCGTCGAAAGCAACAACCTGAGGCGTCGGCAGGCCGGATCGGAACGCCCGGCGAAGGCTTTCCGCCTCGTGGAGGGCCAGATCGGGCTCTTCCCGCAGCCACTCCGCATTATCAAACTGCCGGATCACATAGTCCTTCGCCAGCCCGCGGGTTCGAAGCGAAATGCAATGAACGGCGGACGACATGCCACCGTACAACCGGCGAACCGATTCAACCTCGGCAAGGCCGCCCACGGAATCAACCACCCATTTCAACACGCGCTCCGGCACCGCCTGATCGGAGACAGGCTCCATCGACCATCATCCTTTTCCGTAAAATCATCTACGTATTTTACCACATTTCCCATGCCATGAGGCCCTTGCTTCCCTTTTTTCAAAAAGCAGCATATTTTCGCGCGTGGCACGCGCCGTCGGAACAACCGATATCGTCGCATCGAGCGGCTGGCACATTGGCTGTCGGCGGCTGAAGAAAAGCCGCCTCTGCGGCATTTTCAGCCTGTTTGGTTCCCGCACCCCTCATTTGACTTGCCGCCCTGCATCATTGATCACCATCGTCAATGACCGAATCCGAACAGAAACCTCGCGCCGCTTCCTTTCAATTGATGCACCGATCATCTGATGCTGCACCGGTCATTTGATGATGCACTGATCATCTGATGCACCGACGTTGAAGGGCATCGGGCATGGCCCGCGCAGGCTTTGAAGGAAGGAGGGATCGGAAGCTGCGACGGCGCTCCGGGCTGAAATTACTGCAAAAGTGCATCTATTTTTCTCCGCCGGGCGGTGTGATGGAGAAATACCTGCAAAAGTGCAGGTATTTCAAGACCAATCGCCATCCATAGCAGGTTGCGCGTCAAATACCTGCACTTTCGCAGGTATTTTCGCTCTGACGCTTACGATGGGCTGCAATAGATGCACTTTTGCAGTTATGACGTCCCGGGGGACCCCCGGACGCCACT
>CAYYCV010000079.1:0-4845 GCA_964470405.1 uncultured Caryophanales bacterium | reverse complement strand
TTCTCCGCCGGGCGGTGTGATGGAGAAATACCTGCAAAAGTGCAGGTATTTCAAGACCAATCGCCATCCATAGCAGGTTGCGCGTCAAATACCTGCACTTTCGCAGGTATTTTCGCTCTGACGCTTACGATGGGCTGCAATAGATGCACTTTTGCAGTTATGACGTCCCGGAGGACCCCCGGACGCCACGGCCCCCCAAATGAATTGGAGCCCTGGCCCCCAATGGACTATTGTATTCTTAAAGGAGGGCGAACGAAATGCGACGATCCAACAAGCTGTAGGAAAAAGTATGTCCGGAGGTGATTCGTGAAGAGTTCGCGAAGCCATGTCGGGCATCAAGGCGGATAGACTTATTTTGTATGGCAAAGACTCCAGAATTAGGGGCCTAGCCGCTGTTGCAGGAAAATGGCCCATCGGAGATTCGAACAGCTTCGAGGCTGCACTTTGGCAGGAATTTCGGCAAGCCGTGCGGCTCGACCGGCGGCGAAAAAGCCCCACCCTCCGCTCAAGCTGAGGCCGCGATAACGAATATACGCTTTCCCTCCGTTTCCGGGTCGATTTCCGCGCGGCAAATGCCATCCGAATGCCATCCTGCAAATTTGTAAGTGCAATGGGTTCATGTTACCATAGCAGGTGTAGAAGAGCCCATTTTTACGATATCCAACGAAAATACAATGGCTTCCAGACATAACAACACAGACACAGCATAGCGCGGTACGAGTACAGCATAAAGATAAGGGGTCGACTTGAACGATGGAGGAGCAAGAGCCGAAAAAAAGACGCAACTGGTGGATGATCGGCGCTGCATTTTTGTACATTGCGAGCAAGGGGAAATACCTGCTGTCCGTGCTGAAATTCAGCAAAATCGGAGCTACCTTTTTCAGTATGTTCATTACGATCGGAGCCTACGCCATCGTATTCCCTTTTCAGTTTGCGGTCGGGCTGGTGGTCATGATACTCATTCATGAGGTAGGGCACGTGATCGCCGCCAAGCAGAAAGGGCTGCCCGTATCCGCACCCGTATTTATCCCCTTCCTGGGAGCGCTCATTGCCATGAAGCGAAACCCGAGGGACGCCGTAACGGAAGCGTATATCGCTTTTGGCGGACCCTTGCTCGGAACGGCGGGCGCATTGGCCGCTTTTGCCCTGGGCGTTTTTCTCGAAAACCAACTTTTGCTGGTCATCGCCAACGTCGGTTTTTTCCTGAACCTGATCAATCTGCTGCCGATTCATCCGCTGGACGGCGGAAGAATTTCCACCGCGGTGACCCGCTGGCTGTGGCTGGTCGGACTGATCGGCGGGCTCGTCGTCGTGATCTGGCTTAAAAGCATTATTTTTATTATCATCTGGGCGTTATTTGCCTGGGACCTGTACAAAAAATACGTGAAAAATAAAGGCCGCGGCAAGCCGCGTTCTGCGGTGGCGGCATTGACGATTCCGCTGGAAGCGCTCTGGTCGGCGGGCGTCATGATTCCCGGCGAGGATCATAAGCGGGCGCTCCGCTTCGACACCTTCTCAACGCTGGAGGGAGAACAGCAGGTCAGGATTTATTGGGAGGCTTTGGGAATCGACCAGGTCGTCCATCTTCCCCGGGGTATTCAGGGGATCGTGCGCAAGGTGCATGTGGTCCGCGTCGAAAATAACCCGCCCAGCCATCCGCAACAATTGGTCGTTCATTGCCAAATTGACTACGAGGTTCACGAGCCGGACGATTACTATGCGGTGCCCGCTCCCACGCGCTGGAAATACGGGGCAACCTACGCCGGTCTTGCGATCCTGCTCATTCTGATGCTCTATGCCGTACATGCGCAAGGGATTCCTTCACTTGTCTGAAAGCGTGACGAAAACAGGCGGCTCCGCGCTTGGTCCGATTTCCGATCGCCGTTGTCCGCCGATTTCCCGAATGGATGACCTTTGGGAAGAAATCCACGGACAGCAGGCAGACGGCAGGCAGGCGGCAGGCGGACGGCAGGAAAGCAAGCGGCAGGCGGACAGCTTGTCACCATGCCCGGATGCGGACGCCCGAGCGCCGTCGCCCTCGGACAAACGCCGCGCCTACTTCCCGCCCGCAGGCTGCACGGATATCCCGGATTCGGCCAACGCTTGCCTGATTCCCCGCGCAAACGCCGGCGCGTCCGCGCCATCCCCATGAATGCATACCGTATCGGCCCGGATATCGATATCGGTCGCCTGCCTCGTCCGCACTTTCCCTTCCGCGACCATCCGAATCACCTGAGCGATCGCCGCCGCTTCATCCGCGATCAACGCACCCGGCGAGCTTCGCGGCGTGAGCGTTCCGTCGGCCTGATACGTCCGGTCGGCGAATACTTCATTCGCCGTGCGCAGGCCCAGCTTTTCGCCCGCCCGAACAATTTCGCTCCCGGAAAGCCCGAACAATATCAATTCCGGGTCCACCCGGTACACCGCTTCCGCCACCGCCTCCGCCAGCCCCCGGTTCACGGCCGCCATCGTATACAGCGCGCCGTGCGCTTTCACATGCCGCACCGTCGCTCCCTCCGAACGCGCGAAAGCCCACAGCGCCCCGATTTGATAAACGACCATCTCGTAGGCTTCCTTCGGCGATATCTCCATCGCCCTGCGGCCAAACCCGGCCAAATCCGGCAGCCCCGGATGGGCCCCGATCGCCACGCCGCTGTCCATCGCCAGCTTCACGGTTGCGCGCATCGTCGCCTGATCGCCGGCGTGAAATCCGCAGGCAATGTTGGCCGACGTGACCCAGGGGAGAATGTCCGCATCGTTCCCCAACCGATAGGCTCCATAGCTTTCGCCCATATCGCAGTTCAAGTCCAGGCGCTTCAAACGAACTCCCTCCAACGAATTCCCTCCTACGTGGCATAGTGCAAAAACAACCCTTTTCGCAGCATCACCAGGCTGATTTCCCGAAGCATATACTGCCGCTGCGCTTCCTCTAAACCGACCGGCCGGAACCGCACGCGATCGCCCAAATTCAACTGGGCCAGCAGCGGCAGATCGACGGAGATCACCTGGGCGATCCTGGGATAACCGCCCGTCGTTTGCCGATCCGCCATCAGCACGATCGGGCCGCCTTCCATCGGCGCCTGAACCGTGCCGAAGGTCACCGCCGCGGAGATCATCTCCACGGGCTCCTTCAACGTCAGTCCGCCCCCGGACAGACGGTAGCCCATGCGGTCCGATTGCGGCAGCACCCGGAACCCTTCGCCGAAAAACCGGCGCACGCTCGCCTCGTCAAACAGACCCAGCTCCGTTCCCGCGGTCACCCGCACCACCGGGTCGGGCCTGTACTTGGGGACCAGCTCGCAGGACACGGACCAGGCGCTGGTCGCATAAGGCGAATCGCCCGCCGCGCGCTCCAGCGCCCGCATCGCCCGCCGGCTTTGCGGCGACGCGGGCCGAAGCGCCAGCCGGTCGCCTTGCCGCAAGGGGCGGCCCTGAAAGCCGCCGATTCCGGCGCGCAGATAGGTCGACCGGCTGTTCAGCCGCGGCGGCACGTCCACGCCCCCGGCGACCGCCACATAGGCCCGGCAGCCTTTCCGCGCCGCGCCGAACGTGAGCCTGGCGCCCTGGCGCACGTACACGGGCCGCCACAGCGGAATGGGCGTGCCGTCGCAAGCCGCGGATAAATCGCCGCCGCACACCGCGATCAGGCAGGCCGACTCGAACCGGATATCCGGGCCGATCATCGTGATCTCCAGGGCGGCGTCCCCCTCCTCGTTGCCGACGAGCAGGTTCGCGACCCGCAAAGCCAGCGGGTCCATCGCGCCGCCCGCGATCACGCCGTATTGCTGCAAGCCGGTTCGCCCCAAATCCTGAACGGTCGTCAGCCATCCCGGCTTCATTATCGCCAGACTCATCCTTCCGATTCCCCCCAATGTTCGAATGCTTGACGGGAAATCGGGTAAAACCGCACCACCTGGCCCGCCGCCAGCAGGCTGGGCGGCGAAGCCTGCGGAAGAAACAGCCGTACCGGCGTTCTTCCGATCAACTGCCAGCCGCCCGGCGTTTCCATCGGGTACACGCCGGTCTGCTCGCCGGCGATTCCCACGCTGCCCGCCGGGATCGCCAGCCTCGGCGTGCTCCGCCTCGGCGCGGCGATCCTCGGGGACATGCCGCCCAGGTAGGCGAAGCCGGGCGCGAAACCGAGCATGTGGACCAGATAATCGACGGAAGTGTGGATTTGCACGACTTCCTCGGGAGTCAAACCGTTGCGGCGCGCCACATCGTCCAGATCGGGACCGAACTCCCCGCCATAACAAACGGGAATATCGACCGTCTTCGCTTCCGGAAACTCCAGATCCTCCAGCTTTTCCAGGATCGACTCCATGATTCGAACCATAATCGGATACGGAAGCGGCATGTGATCCGAAGAGCTCTGATCCTGATGCTCGGCCGCAAGCTTCATGCCGTCATAATAAACTGTTACCGTCGTAAACGCGGGCACATATTGCACCAGGCCCGCGAACGGATGATGTTCCAAATAATAGGCCAGTTGCCTCACCCGGCGATGCGCCTCCGCCCCGATGCGGCGGCCCAATTGGACCACAATCGCCGCATCGCCAAGGGGCGCGATTTCAACCTCCCGCAAACGTCTCACCTCCGCCAAGCCTATCCGTCTTCGCACAGCGGCGTTTGACGGCATGCTTCCATTATACCATTCCTTCGTCTCGCCCTAGAAGTGTGGTGAAAAACGAGCGGCTCGGAGATGGGGCACGGGTTTCCGATCGCAGTGGCCCACCGATTTCCCAATTGTATAACCTTTTAGGAAGAAATCCGCGGGCAAAGGCGACCACTGGCGTTTCTCCAACCCATGCCCCATCCCTACACCGCTTTTTTCACCACACTTTT
>CAYYCV010000078.1:0-19543 GCA_964470405.1 uncultured Caryophanales bacterium | reverse complement strand
TTGCCCAGTTACATCAAGGCTTATTTGCCGTTTTCAAGCTGCGAAAGTTGAGTTACGAAAAAAAACTTCGGGGAATTTGTTTCCGGGGGAACCCGTTGTTCACAGTCGGACGTTCATCGTATACGGATCGTATATAGATCATATATCGTATATAGACCGGATATAGAATGGTTGCACGCCCAAAGTTTCGATATCTGCAAAAACTTCAGTATTTCAAAAGACTTCAGTATTTCAAAAAACTTCCGTATTTCAAAAGATTTCAGTATTTCAAAAGGCTTCAATATTTCAGAAGCGGAGGCGCCGATCCCTCGCTCTCTGGAATGTCAGCGCAGCGATACAATTTGTTACAGAAATGAAATATTCCCGTTATGGTTTGATAATGTTCATCATGTACTATAATAAGCAAGACCCCCTTTTAATAAATATATTGTTTTAAGGCCTGCTCCCGTTGAGCGGGTCTCTTTTTTTAACCCGGGTTTGTTTTATTCGGATCCGACGAACTGGGATTCGGGCATTCCTTTTAAATCGCTTAAAAATTGCCGCATCGCCGAATTCAAATATCGGCCCGTCTTATGCACCACGCCCACCGGATGGCTGATCTCCAATTCGTTCACCTCGATCATTTTCAGGCTGCCGTGTTTCAGTTCGTTCGCGATCGACAATTTGGAGACGATGGCCGCGCCGAGATCCAATTCGACCATGCGCTTCACTTCCTCGCTGCTGGACAGCTCCATGACAATCTGGGGCACAATCTGCCACTTGTTGAAAACATGATCGACGAATCTGCGCCCCGCCGTATCGGGCGACAGCATAATAAAAGGGATATCCCGCAGCGATTCGATAGTGATATGCTCCATGTTCGCCATGGCGTGCTCGGGGGATACGACCAGTTCGAACGTATCATAATAAAGGACGGAAGCTTCCAGCGTCGTATTTTTATCAAACAAATAGGCAATGCCCATATCCACGCTTCCATTTTCCACACTGTCCATAATTTGCGAGGAAGGCATCGAGTGAATGGTCGTTTGAATGTGCGGATACTGGTTTTGGAAATAGGACAATACCCGCGGCAGGATTTGCATGGCGATCGATGTCGTGGTGCCGAGATGAATGTGCCCCCGGGGCGTCTGCTGTTGGTCGGCCAACTGCTGTTTCAAATCCTCTACCATGTGAACAATTTTGACGGCATGCTCCAGAAACAATTCGCCATCCTCGGTCAATGTCACCGGATGATTGCGATCGATCAACACGGTCTGAAATTCGTTCTCCAGGCTTTTGATTTGCGCGGATACGGCAGGCTGAGTCAGATTAAGCAGTTCTCCCGCTTTGCGAAAACTTAACGTTTTAGAAATCACCAATAGCGTTTCCAACTGATTAATATTCATCATTCACCTCCTAAAATAAAACCTTTCTATCACCAGCCACCTTATACCAATCTTTTTTTATTACCATGTTTATTATATGCCATATTCCGCCATTCATCAAATCGCCGCGGCGCCGAAAGCGTGGCGGGAACCAAACGGCACCGCCGATCCCATTCGGCATTTGCGGGAATTTCGAGGCTGTCGTATAATTCCTGTAACGTTATATATTATGGAAAGGAGGTCTTCCCATGTATGATTTCCATCACCTGCGCCATGTCAAAGAGCAATCCCGTTCGAAAAAAACGCTGTGGAGCACGCTGTTGATCACCCTTTTCTTTACCGTGGTCGAAATCATCGGCGGACTGATTTCCAATTCCCTGGCTTTATTGTCCGACTCGGCCCACATGATTTCCGATGTGTTCGCTCTCGGCCTGAGCATGACGGCGATCTATTTGGCCACGCGGCAACCGAATGCCAAATTCACGTTCGGCTATTTGCGGTTTGAAATTATCGCCTCGCTGTTAAACGGTCTGGCTCTCGCGGTGATCGCCATCGGCATATTGATCGAAGGAATTCGCCGCTTCCTGCATCCCGCGCCCATCGAGCTGCAAACGATGTTCGCGATCGCCTGCATCGGACTGATCGTCAATATCGTGCTGACCACCATCCTGAGCCGCAGCATGAAGCAGGAAAACAACTTGAATATCCAGAGCGCATTGTGGCATTTTATCGGGGACCTGCTCAGTTCCATCGGCGTCATCGCTTCGGCGGTCATCATTTATTTCAGCGGCTTGCTCTGGTTCGACCCGCTCATCAGCCTGGTCATCGGCGGCATCATTTTCACCGGCGGGGCAAAAATTATCCGCAAATCCTACATGATCCTGATGGAATCCGTGCCGGAAAAGTTCAATCTGGATGAAATTCGAGCGGAAATTTTCCATGTGGAAGGGGTGGAGGATGTCCATGAAATGCACCTTTGGGCGATTTCAACGGATCACTACTCCATCACCGCCCACGTGTTCATCAACGAAAACATCCAGCCGTTCTGCGTGATTCTCGCGATCAATGAGACGCTCAAGGACAAATACGGGATCACCCATACCACCATTCAAATCGAGCATGCCAACATTCACCCGCACGGCGAATACGGACGGGAATTTCTCCGCCATCGGGAGGAGCTTCGCAAAGCGTGAGAAACCGCCAAATCGAGCGGGGGACAAGGGAGCGCGGAACCGCCGGGTCTGGTCCGGGTTGCCCAGGGCGGAGCGGGGAAATTGCAGTGCGGACGGAACGGATGCATCGAGGCTATGCGGGGGATGGCTCAAAACGATAACGGGGCGCAGCCGGTTTTCGGCCAGCTTAGCCCCTGAATTCGACGGGAGTCATCCCTGTGTAGCCTTTGAAGATTTTAATGAAATAGCTTGGATGTTCGTACCCCAACGTTTCCGAAATGCTGCCGATCGAGGAGCCCGATTGGTTCAACAGCTCTTTCGCTTTTTCCATTTTCATTCGGGTCACATACTCGATGAAATTTTCTCCGGTTTCCTTTTTAAACAAACGGCTGAAATAACTTGGGTTCAAATAGAGGTGTTCGGCGATTTCATCCAAGCTGATCCGCTTCTCCAGATGGAGCGCCACGTATTGGCAGGCTTTCAACACTTCCGGATGCATGCTGCCGCCCCCGGTATCGTCGCCGGCCGCCGAATCCACGAACGATTGAAGATACTGAACAAGCCACAATTTCAATTGCTCCAGCGAATCGCTTTCGGCGATTTCCTTCAGCAGGGCATCGTTCGTATGGCCCGGCTGTATGAGATTCATCGATTGCAGCTTCAACCTCTGATCAATCAACAATTTGAGCATCCAATCCTTGACGATTTCCGGCGCGAACCGGTGCTTCTCCATCCTGTCCACCCAGCGCTCGGCCAAGGCGGAAATGGTCGATTCCGACTTGCCCAAAATCAGCTCTTTCAGCTCCGCGCCGGCCTGGTCAAAATACGCATACAAATCGTCGGCGCTTGCTTCCGGCGGCTTGAGCTTATCGATGCTGTTTTTTTTCATGTAAAAGCGCTGATTTTCGTTGTCAATCAAACGATGGAGCGCAAGCCTCAATTTTTCCGGCGCATCTTGACGGTCTTCGATCAAAAAGGACATGCCCAGTTTGAGCGTTCGATTCAAAGAGGATTGCACCGCTTTCAGGGAATCGGCGATTTGATCGAAAATATTCGTTTTCAACGTCGGCCGGTAGCAGAAAAACAGCACGCTCAGCTTGGCGCTGTATCCGATATGGATCACTTTGATCGGCGCGCCGCGCAACATTTCTTCGAGCACATTGGAAACGGCAAAACGCAAGGTTTGATCGGACATGAACCTTTTTTTCGCCAGCGCATACCCATCGATGAATCCCAACACCGGCAAGCAGGCTTCCCCCGCCGCCAAAATCCCGAGATCGCGAAGCTCCGCGGCAAACTGTTCCGGATCGATCAGCGGTTGGTGGAGCGCGTTTTTCAACCATTTTTCCTTCCGCAATTCTTCCGTGCCGCTCACGAGCTGTTGCAGCTTATCCCGTTGCGAATGGGACAAGGTCTCCTCTTTCAAATTGCGGATAAAACGAGCCAGCAATTGTTCCAGTTCGCGCGGATTGAACGAGTCCTTCAGCAAATAATCCTGGACATTTAACCGCATCGCTTTCTGGGCATAGTGGAACTCGTCGTGACAGGATAAAATCGCCACCCGCAGGTTGCTGTTCCGCTCTTTCAAGCGACGGATCAATTCCAACCCGTCCATCTTGGGCATGCCGATATCGGTAATGAGAATATCCGGCATCACTTCCTGCGCCTGCCGCCAGGCGCTGAGCCCGTCTTCGTGCGCCCCCAGCAATCGAAGGTCCATGCCTTTCCAATCCACGGCCTCCGACAGCAACTCGAGCACAGGATAATCGTCATCCGCCACCATCACGTTGTACATGCTCCCGCTCCTTTCCGATCGGAATCTTCATCCGGATACAGGTCCCCCCGCCCGGCCGACTATCTATATCCATGGCGAGTTGCCCGCCAAAGGTCATTTTTAACCGCTCATGGACATTGGGCAAGCCGATGCCGGAAAAGTTTCCCGGCGTTTCAGCGCGTGCGGACGCCGCGTCCAGGCCGGCCAGCATCTTGCCGCGCAACCGCTCCACCTGCTCCGCCGACATCCCTATGCCGTTGTCGCAAACGCAAAGTTGCAGCATTCCCTGTTCCACCGAAGCTTCAATTTGGATTTTCCCGCCTCTGCGGTCCAGGCCGTGAATCATCGCATTTTCAATCAAGGGCTGCAGGCTGAGGCGGGGAATGCCCAGCATCAACGCTTCCGGTGCAACGTCAAGCTGGAGTACGCTTTTCTTCCTTTGCCTCAGATTCATCAATTGAATATAATCGGAGACGAGATCCAATTCTTCATGCAGCGGAATCTGGTCGTGATCGTGGTTGACGGTCATGCGCAGCAGCCTGGAGAGCGATTGGATCATTTCGGCGCTTTCCTCGTCCCCGTGCAGCATCACCTTCATTCGAATGGAATTCAGCACATTGAAGAGGAAGTGCGGCTTGATCTGCGCTTGCAGCATGGCGAGTTCCGCCTGCCGCTTGCGGTCATGGGTCGATGAAATCTCCGCGATCATCTCCTCGACTCTGTCCAGCATCTGATCAAAAGAATACGCCAACCTTCCGATCTCATCCTCACTCCTGACTTGCGAGCGGACGGAAAGTTGGCCGCGCTGCACGGCGGACACCGTTCTCCCCAGTTGGATCAGCGGGCCGGTAAAGCGGCGCAGCAGCAAAATCAGCAGCAGCAAAAAGGCAAGAAACGAAATAATTTGCAGCACGAACACATGATTGAATATCGACTGAATGTTGGCAATCGAATCCTTGTATTTTTGTTGGGAGACGAAGTGCCACCCCGCCATCGGCAGCGGCTCCTGCGTGACCAAATATTTCGTGCCTTGAATCTTGAAAATTTCCGAAGACGGCGCATCCGTCAATTTCTCCAAGTATGGAAACGTTGTGCCGATCTGTTCACGGTTGCGGCTGGACACCACCCGGTTACCGCTATCCAGAATCATCACTTCGCCGATGTTCCGGTCGTTGTAGAAAATCTGACTCAGCCTGTCTTCCATCGCGGTTACGATCACATAGCCGTAAATTCGGGTTCCCTGGCCGCTGAGCGTCTGGGCAACGGAAATTTGGAAGGGGTGGTTGACCTTCAACTGCTGGAATACGGTCGGCGAAGAACCGACCCAATACGATTGCAGACCGTGCTGTTTTTCCAATTCGGGGAACCACGGCTCCCGCATGAAATCCGGCGGGTAGAAATCCGCCCTCGAATACGTCATATAGTACGACCCGTTGGTGAGCAGCACGGTGATATAAAAATTGCTTGTGTCCGGTCCATTCCCGTACCCCTCTCCCCGCACCGTGGCCAGCGTATCGAGCTGCTCCCTGATTCGCTGGTCGCGATGAAACCGCTCATAAGGGTCGTCCGTACCGTATGCGTCGGGATTGCTCGCCAATTCTTTGAAATACGCGCTCATTTCCGAATTTTGCTGTACATAATTGGCAATGCTGAGCATCGTCTTCATCTGGTTGGTCACATACACGTTGACCATTTGCAGCGATTCCTGCGAATTGGCAATCGCCTGTTCCTGAATCGCTTGTTGCGCCATCTCGTTGTAGATCAGCAGCGTGAAAAGCGCCGGGAGCAAAATACAGGCAATCGAGGCCGCCATGATCTTGCGGCGAAATGAACGAATGATGAACAGCTTGCCCATTCGTCTGTGCATGGGAGACACCCCTCGCCAGCGATTTACCCCTTATCCGAAAGGGCAAGAAGGGGCGATGAAACGCCCCTTCCTGCTTTTTGAATTTATTATATCAAAAAGCTTATTTATTTGAGTCAATAATCTTCTGAGCCTTTTCCTGACAATTCTTTATGGTTGTATCCAGGTCTTGCCGGTCGAGAATGTATTTCTCAAATTCGGTATTGACCATTTTGTAAATCTCGCTCAAATACGTTGTCGGGGGAATGACCTCTGTCGATTTGGAAACAGCCAATGTGCCGATCAGCGAATCCTTGTCGAGCAGTTCCGGTTTGGCGTTGGACGTGCTTCCAATGATCTTGTCGACGATGCCGGTCAGATCATCCGTGCTGATCTTGTTCCAGGACGGCACGTTCTTGCCCTGCACGATCTGGCCTTCCGTCGTATAGAAGCGAATGTACTGATAGGCGGCATCCTTGTGCTTGGAATCCTTGGCAATCGACATATAATCGGTCGTCACCGGCGCATAGCCGTTCGGATCACTCGAGCTGTTCTTCGGGAACGGCGCAATCGCCATATGGAAATCGAGCGGATAATCGTCATTGCCCGCGGCCATCGTATTCATCCAGCTTCCGGTAAAGATCATCGCCGCCTTCTGGTGATACAACTCGTCCCTGTAAGCCAGCTTCTGCGAAATCATATCCTGGTACGGAACCACCGAGCCCTCCTGTTGCATTCTATGATACATTTCCAACGTCGCCTTGAAGTTCGGATCATCCAGATTAGATGAACCGTCGGCTTTGATATAATCGGGATTGGTCGGCTGATTCTCCAGCTTCATCTTCAAATACTCCATCCATCCGCCGTTGCTCGGGCCCTGGAAGAACGTGCCGTATACTTTGTCGGGCCCGGAACCGTGGGACAACTGCCGGGCATAATCCTCGAAGTCGTCCCAAGTCCAATCCGTCGGCACCGGCAGGCCCGCATGATCCAGCATATCTTTATTCAGCATGACATACCAGGGATTGAATTTGCCCGGAAGCGCATAGATTTTGCCGTTCAGATGCGTGTCCACCTTATACTCATCCGACAGGGAGACACCTTCCTTGGCCAGCAGATCATCCAGCGGCTCCAGCATCCCCTTGGCCACACGCTGGGCATAATTGGCCGGATCGCTAAACATCACGACGTCCATGTCCACACCGGAAGCGACGTCCAAATCCAGCTTCTTATAGTATTCCTGGGTGTCCCCTTTGGGGCTCAATTGCTGCAAATCGATTTTAATATTCGGATACTTCTCCTCAAAAGCGGCGTTGACCTGTTGCCAATTATAGTCTATTTCCTTGCCCCAGGTATAAAGGCGAAGCGTAACCTGCTCCTCCGCTTTTTCTTTGTCGCCGTTGTCGGATTTTTGCTGTGCCGCCGCGTCGTTGTTCGACGAATTGCCGCCTTCTGTCGCCGTATTGCCGCCGTTGTTGCCGCACCCCGCAAGCGCCAACGTGCATATCAAAACCAGTGCCAGAACAACCGACCAACCTTTGAAATTTCCCATTTTGTGCCTCCCTTTTCCATTTTGAATAAATTGAATTCACCTCAAATTATATAGGCTTCATCAGTGAAACCAGTGCAACATTTTTGACCTGTTAGGCGACTTTTTTGACTTCGTTGCGCCGAACAACCTCGTCATCCTTTCACGCCGCCGAAGGAAATTCCCTCGATCACATGCTTCTGACCTATGATGAACACGATGAGCAGCGGCACGATCGCCGAAACCGCTCCGGCCATGATCAATGAATAAAGATCGCCGCTCAGCGTCGAGAATTTCTGTATGGCCAAAGTCACCGTGATCAATGCGTCCGTGCGCAGAAAAACAAGCGGATTTTGATAATCGTGCCAGGTCCAGATGAATCGCATGATCGCGTATGTCGCCACCGCCGGCCGAACCAACGGGAGCGCAATACGGAAAAAGATTCGAATATGTCCGGCGCCGTCCATCTTGGCCGATTCGATGTAATCGTCATGCACGCCCAGAAAAAATTGCCGCAGCATGAAGGTGCCGATGACGCTGAAGCTTCCGACCAGAATCAGACCGATGTGGGTGTCAAACAAGCCGAGGTAGCGGTACAAGATGAATTGCGGCACCAGCACCGCCTGCGGCGGAACCATAAACGTCGCCAGAACAAGCAGGAACAGCCATTTGCCGGCGGCAAACCGGATCTTGGCGAAACCGTAGGCGGCGAGAGCCGATACGGTCGCGGACAGCAGCGTGGTGCATACGCTGACCTTGATGGAATTCCAATAATACAGCAAGAACGGATGCTCGCCGAACCAGACTTCCTTGTAGTTCTCCACGGCGTGCCAGTGCCTTGGAATCCATTGAATCGGATAAGTGAACACATCCGCCTCGATCTTGAACGAGGTGACCAGCATCCAGAATAACGGCGAAAGAAACGCCAGGCTGCCGATAAACATCAACACGGTAATCAGCCATCTGCGAATGCGGCTCATTTTATTGAATATCATGGGTTGCTCTCCTCCTTCAATAGTTGACCCATTTTTTCTGGGCGATCAACTGGATGCCGGTAATCGTGAAAATAATCAGGAACATCACGATCCCCATCGACGAGGCGTACCCGATTTTCAAATCGCGAAATGCGGTAGCGTACAAATCCCACACAATCAGCGACGTGGAATTGATCGGGCCGCCTTCCTTCAACACGGCCACCAGATCAAAGGCTTTAAACTAATAAATAAGGCCCGATACCATCAGAAAAAACGAGGTGGGTGAGAGCATCGGCAAGGTAATCCGCGAGAACTTCTTCCAGGCGCTGGCTCCGTCGATATCGGCCGATTCATACAAATCTCTTGGAATCGACTGCAACCCGGCAATGTAAACCACCATATTGAAGCCAATAGAGATCCATACCGACACCATCATCATGGAAATCAGCGCAAAGTCCGGATCGGCAAGCCAACCGGGCGGATGCGCGATGCCGATCGATTTCAAAAAACTGTTGACCGGTCCGTAGGAGGGCTGGAACAAGACCCGCCACACGACGGCGACGGCGACGGTCGTGGCAAGATACGGCATAAAGTACGCCACTTTAAAATAGTTTTTCATGAATACATAACGGTCGATCAAGACAGCCAGTATCAACGAAATGATCATGTAAACCGGGACCACCAGCAGAAAGATCAAATTGTTGACCAACGATTGAATGAACACTTCGTCATGCAGCAGACGGGAGAAGTTGGATGTCCCCGCCCATTCAAAGCCGTGAAAGCCGATGAAGAAATTCCATTCGGCAAAGCCCAACACAAACGTCGCGATAATCGGTATCAACATAAAAATGGCGACACCGATCAGCATCGGGCTGACAAACAAAAATCCGGCTAAAGTCTCCGTTCGTCTCATCGCATGCCTGCCGCTTTTCCGATACGTTCGCGGCTCGGTGCGGGTTGTTGTCGATGAAGTGGAATGCATGGCCGTCACCTCCTTGGATATAATGGGTTGATTTATACCCTCACTTTACAGGAAAGCCGGTGGGCTGTAATCCAACTGTTCTGACCATCGATAGCAATATTTTTACCTCTATATAAAAAAGGAGAAAGACGCTAAAAAAACAAGGGCCGTCAAGATATAATGAGAACACTGGACAGATTTCAAACGGGGTGAGCTCAGATGACCAAGCCATGGCAAGCCAAATGGATTCGGGACCCGCAATTTCATTGCGCGACACCGGTGAATCACGCCGGGAAGGAATATGGAAAAAAAACAACATTTCGGCACCGGAAGGAACTGCAAAATCATCACATGCTCGTTCGCAAAACCATGCATGTGCAAAAAGCGCGGATCGACAAGGCCTGGATCGACATTTCGGCGGACGATTACTACAAGCTCTATATCAACGGGAAATTCGTCTCCCAAGGCCCCGCCCAAAGCGATCATTTGCACTATTACTACAACCATCTGGACATTGCGGAATATCTCGCGCCGGGGGAGAATGTCATCGCCGTTCATGTCTATTATCAAGGGTTGGTGAACCGGGCTTACAACAGCGGCGACTATAGGCAAGGACTGATCGCCGAAATTCATGTCAACGGCGAGCTTGCGTCGCAAACGGACGCCGGTTGGAAATACCGTTTGGCGGAGGAATTCGAGGGGGGCGAGCCTTACGGGTACCAGACCCAGTTTCCGGAACATATCGATGAAAGGCGGAGCGCGGGCAAATGGCGGGAACCCGGATTCGAGGACCAAGCGTGGAGCTTCGTTGAAGCGGTCGACGCCGCGGATTATTCCTTCGTTCTCCAGCCAACGCCAAACCTGTCGGTCTACATGCGGAAACCGGATCGCATCGAAAAACTGGGCGAAGGCCGATTCCTCATCGACTTCGGCCAGGAAATCACCGGGCAGTTCACGATGCGCGCGCAAGGGATCGCGGGGGAAACGATGGAAATCCGCTGCGGGGAAGAACTGGCGGATTCCGGCCCGGGCGTCAAATATGCCTTAAGGTGCAATTGCGTGTATCGGGACTTCTGGACGCTGTCAGGCGGCCCGGATGCGTTGGAATTTTACGATTATAAAGCTTTTCGGTACGTGGAAGTCATTGGCCGGGAGGAGGCGGTGGTACCCGATTCGTTCGCGGCCATCGTCCGACATTACCCCTTTGATGACGAAAGCTGCCAATTCCGCTCCGACAATCAACGGCTGAATCAAATTTTCGATATTTGCAAAAACGGGGTCAAATACGGCTCGCAGGAGCATTTCGTCGATTGCCCCACACGCGAAAAAGGGCAGTATCTTGGCGACAACACCATCGTCGGCCATTCCCATATGCTGTTGAGCGGGGACCTGCGCCTTGTGAAAAAGGCGATTTCCCAGTTTGCCTTAAGCTCATCCGTTTGCCCGGGATTGATGGCGGTTGTTCCCGGCAATCTGATGCAGGAAATCGCCGATTTCTCCTTGCAATGGCCCATGCAATTAATGACCTACTACCGGCAAAGCGGAGACTGGAGGTTCCTGCAAGAAATGTTTCCGTACGCTGTGGGCATCCTGCGATACTTCAAGAAATACGACCGGGGCGACGGCTTGCTTCATAAGGTCAAGGAGAAATGGAATTTGGTCGATTGGCCGGAGGAGCTTCGGGACGATTACGATTTCCCGTTAACCCGTCCGGTCGGCCCCGGATGCCACAATGTCATCAACGCCTTATATTACGGATGCTTGAAGACGGTGCGGGAAATCGGGGAGATTCTGGGGGAAACGACGCCGGAAGCGGAGATGGAGCGGACCCGGGACAGCTTTGTCCGCGTGTTTTTTCGTCAAAAAACGCAATTATTTGCCGACGCCGAAGGCAGCAGCCACCATTCCCTGCACGCCAATATCCTGCCGCTCCTGTTCGGACTGACCCCGGAGGGCGCGGTGGACGCCGCGGTGGCGCTGATTCGTGAAAAAAGACTGCATTGCGGCGTTTATACCTCCTATTTTTTGCTCAAGGCATTGGCCAAAGCAAAGGAGTACGACTTGATCTACGATTTAATGACCTCGGAGGATACGCGATCATGGGCGAATATGATCAAAGAGGGCGCCACCACCTGTTTTGAAGCATGGGGCAAAGACCAGAAATGGAATACCAGCTTGTGCCATCCTTGGGCGAGCGCTCCGATCCCGCTCCTGATCGAGGATATCATCGGCCTGCGGCCCGCCAAGCCGGGGTGGGATGAAATAGGCTTCGAGCCCCATCTCCCCGATGCCATGCCGGATTTCACCTTTCATATGCGGGTCCGAACGGGGCGAATACAGGTCGTCTTCAAGGAAGGCAAACTTGAACTATTCGCCCCGAGTCAAGTCCGGGTGACGGCGTCGAACAAATGAAGATCGGCTTGTTCTATCGATCTTTATAGAAATCGCGCATGACGTAGAACGCCGGTTTCTTGTACGATTTATCGGCGGACAGCAACCCCTTGGTATTGTAGTAATTTTGCGTGAAATGGAGCCTTCGCGGACAGCGAAAATCATACAAGATCCAAGGGCTTGCGCCCTTCACATAAGGAATCTTCCCGATCACCTAAACCTGCTTGCGGTAAATGTCCAATTGGCAGTCCTCCGTGCCTTTCTCATCCGCGGTCCCCCGATGCCCGGCCAATGCGTCGGCTCCAAACTCGGTCAGCACCACCGGTTTGTCCGGACGGCTGTTTTCAAAAAGCCGAATCAGATCGTCGAAATGGGCCTGGTACCATCCGTAGTATTGATTCGCGCCGATGACATCCAGATGCCCGGACAACCGATCGTTGAGAATATGCCGCGTATGATCCAGCATGCAGGCCGCCGAGACCAATCGGGCCGGGTCCAGCGCTTTGGCCTTGCGCGCCAGGCTGCTCATGAATTCCAATCTCGCCTCGGTATCCGCATTCTCGTTGCCGACCGACCAGATGATGACGCTCGCGCGGTTCCGGTCTCGGCGAACAAGCTCCGTCAATTGATTCTCCGCATCCTTGTATGTCTCGGAATTCCCGAACTCGATCGCCCAGTATACGGGGATTTCCTCCCACAGCATCAACCCCATCTTATCCGCCAGCAGCGCCGCCTTCTCCGTATGCGGATAATGCGCCAGCCGCATATAGTTGCAATTCATCTCCTTGGCCAAACGGAAATTTTCCGCGATTTCCTCTTCGGTCACGGCTTTGCCGTTCCTTACACTCTCTTCATGCGCCGAGATGCCTTTCAGGAAAATGGGCTGCCCATTCAAGAGGATATCCATACCTTCCACTTTAATTTCACGGAAACCGATGCTTTCGTTGACGCGGTCGTTGCCGAAGGTGACGGACACCTCGTAAAGCTTCGGATCACCCGGGCTCCACAGTTTCGGCGACGCCTGAATGACGGCGCTTCCCCGCCCTTCCCGCACTTCCACGTCCGCTTCGATCTCCAGTTCGGGAATGGACAAATGGGCCGTCGCACCTTCCGGCGATCCGTCGATCGCCACGTCGGCCCGGATTTGCGAAAACCCGCTGCCGGGAACCAATTCCACATGGAAATCCCGAATAAAAACAGGGGGAACGCGAATCAATTCCACATCGCGATAAATTCCGCCGTAATTGAACCAGTCGGTATTGTCGCAAGGCACATTCGTCCGCTTGCGCGTATTGTTGACGACCACCAGAATCCGGTTATTTTCTTGCAGCTTTCCGCTCACTTCGATAAAAAACGGCGTCGAACCGCCCTTGTGAAAGCCGACGTATTCCCGATTCAGAAAAACCTTCGCCTCATAATGGACCGCCCCGAACTTCAGGAAAACCCGCTCGCCCTCCCCATGCGCACGATATTGAAAAGTGCGGGTCAGCACGATGCTGCCTTCATACAGAAACAGCTTCTCCTCATGCATGTTCCAACAAGACGGAATTTTCATCTTCTCCCATTGGTCGAAGCTGTAATCCAGCGGCAACCGTCGTCCTTCCGCATCCCGGGCCTTCTCTGCATACCATTTGGCCCGAATGCACGTATCGTACTGATCCACGCCGTAATGCCAATACCCGTTCAGCGATTCTTTGTTCCTGCCGCGGTCGTAAACGAAAGATTCGCCGGTGATCGGCAGACGGCGGTATTCCTGCTCGTAGTCCGCTTCATGAACGCTTGCCTCAAAGTTGTTCGCCCGATGCTGCGTCAATTTTTCCACCTCCATGAAAATGTGGGGCTCTGCGTGTTCAGGATAAGGAGTCCCCCGGTTCGATCCCATCGCGTAAAGCATGATCGGCCTCCACATCCGCACCCGACCAGATCTTGCGGGAAGACCAATCCGCATCTTCCCCCGACCAGAAATCGGCTTCCGGCGGCAAGCCCAGCGGCAGAAACACGGTGGAACACAAATAGAGGCTTCCGGTGGAGATGTATTCCTCCCCCAAAGAGGGTTGGTTCCCGCACAAGCCGATGGTCAGCCAGCCCCCTTCGTCATAATTGCTCTCGCCCGCCAAGCACCTTGACATCACCGCCTGCAGCGCGCAGCGAACCTGTGCGGCCGTCATCCCGCCGGGCAGTTCCTTGCGCCACGCCAACTGGGCGAGAAGCTGAAACGCCCCGGTCCGGTAGGCGATAGACCGGCCGATCGCCGGAAACGTGCCATCCGGGGCGATGAGCTTTTCCAGGATCGCGGCATGACGATGCGCTCTTGCCCATACGCGCCGACGGAGCTCCCTGTAAGCATGGTCGGGTTCCGTATACATCGGCCCTACCGTGTCCACAATGTCGAGCAGCATCGGCTGGATCACATAGCTGTTGTAATAATCCCAATGAAAATCCGGCCCATCGCCGTATACGCCATCCCCCTTATACCATAACTCATGCTGTCTGATCGCGTAATCGACGCGAACCGGATCGCAGATCCCGCCATCCATTCGCCATAATGCCGCTTCGATCATGGCCGGAAAAAGCAGCCAATTGCAATAGGGGGGCCGAATATGCCGCGTGGCCAACAAAGCGTTCTTTATATTTTCCCGCGTCCGTTCATTTTGACCGTCCCACAATGCGCCGGGCGCGCGGAGGATCGCCTCCGCCAAAAAGGCGGCATCCACCAACGTCTGGGCGAACGGCTCCCGGCTGTCGAAACGGCAAGCATCCGGGGAATCCGGATCGGTGACGGCATCGGCGGCAAGCCGCGCCCACCGCGCATATCGGGCTTGCAGCTTCGCTTCCTCCCCCGGCAGCCCCTTGGCCTCCAGCCAGGGAGCGATGCCGACCAGCGTCCGGCCGACCGCTTCCAAATGCGAATAGTCGCGCCGATCGATTTTCCCGCGGACCGGCATTCGTTTCCTTAATTCCCTGGCTGCGGCCGCTTCCAATACCGGCCCGGCCACCCGCTGCAGCATATGCAACCAATCCATTCTGTTTTTCACGAAGCCGCTCCCCCCATGATTCGAGTTCAATACGAAGCAAGGACTTACGGGCACTCATCGTCCATGAACGGGTGATTTCATTCCCAAAACGTGGGCAGGCCTTTGAGTCTGGCCAAGCCTTCGACGAAGAAATAATCCCCGTAAATCAATGGAACATCCACATATTTCCCTTCGGGAAAATGGCTCGTTCCGTGCAGAAGCAACCCTTCTTCCCCGGGAAGATGCCAAGCGCCATAATGCTTGTGCAGCGACTCCAGCATCTGCGTACCGGCGTCCCTGAAGATGCGGGCCTCCGCCTCGGGGACTTTGTCCGCCAACAAAAGCAGTCCGCTGGCCGCGCATGCTCCGGCGGAAGTGTCGCGGGGGGCGTTCGTTTGGTCGGGAAGGCGGAAATCCCAGTAGGGAACCCGATCTTCCAGCAGCTCGGAAATAAAAAATTGCGCCACTGCCTTGGCGGCATCGAGGAATTTCCGGCAGCCGCCGTGGTGATACGCCAACGTGAGCCCGTAAAGCGCCCACGCGGTTCCCCGCGACCAGGCCGATTGCGGCCCAAAGCCCTGGCCGCCCAGCTTCTCCACGCATTCGCCCGTATATGGATTGAAACGCACCATATGATACACCGAGCCATCGGGGCGGATGAAGTGATTCAACACGGTGTCCAGATGCGCCCCCGCCACATGGCGGTATCGCGGATCGCCGCTGATGGCCGTCGCCCAGAACAGGAGCGGCACATTCATCGCGCAATCGATGATGGCCACGCCGCTGTTGTCTTCGCCCACCCGCCACGGATTCCATGCGCGAATATAGCGGCCGCGCAGATTAAAGCGGGCCGCCAGCAGGTTGGCGGCCAGCAGCGCCCGCCGCTTGGCGTCTTCCGCTTGCAGCAGCTTGTAGCGGGCCACGCTTGTTAACGTCCACATAAAACCGATATCATGATCCAGATGATGGAATGCCATGATGACCTGATCCAAACCTTGCTCGCAGCGTTCCGCCGTTTCCCGATAAGCTTCGCCCCCGCCCCCGCTGTACAACAGCCACAGCATACCGGGCCAAAAACCGGCGGTCCACCAATGGGGCGGTTCCAGCACGTAGGCGCCGCCCACAGAGGCATGGGGATACCGCGCCCCGATTCGCCGCACGGTCCTTTGCGTTTTTTCGTCCGCTTGTTGCCACGCCTCTTGCCACCATTCCTTTGCCATTCCCCATGTCACCCCTTCTTCAACCGGTCAACGGAAAAGCCGCGCGACCTGCTCCTGCACATCATCCTGTATGATACCAGGCGTTGCCCGGTCGCCCATCCGCCTATTTTTACTTCTTTTGATACATTCTTGACCTCTTGTTAAAAAAACGAGCTTCTAAATAAATTGATCCATCAACCGATCGTCCGCGTTTCCCCAGGCATTTTCCAATTCCCGCAACAGATCATTTAAAATCAATGGTTCGTCATGCTTGACCTTGATAAGCGTTTCAACCATATCGTCAAGGATACGGTGATTTCGTTTAAATAATAACTTCGTGGCCAGGCTTTTATTGATTGCGCATTTCCGCTCTATTTCCTTGAAGTCGTCAAGTAGTTGGGCGTTTTCCAAATAATGATGGCTCAACAGGTACGCGATCCTGCCGGACATCACAGCTTTATGCTCCCAAAGGGTGTACAGCAATCGCACATCCATTGCTTCATTCTCTCTTTTCAGATCCACTTTCAGATAGTTTATGAAATGATCGTAAAACTCGATGCCGTAAATATAGGCGCACGGGGTTCCCAAAGCGCGAAAAGGAAGGGATGAATTGGTGCTGTTTAAATACTCTTTTATCGAATGGATGACCAACTTGATATCAAAAAAATATTCGGCGGACGGGTTATATTTTAACAAATGGATATAGCTTCGATAATCTTTGTCTTTGTAGCATTGAACGAAGGACTCAAGGAGCTCGGCATAGCTGATTTCATATTTGCCGAATCGTCGATGACCGTCATACCCCACAACATGGAAAAGCGACCGGGTCTTGTCGTACCCAAATATCATCATTTCGTGCGGTAAATGAAATTTCCGATACGCTTCTTTGTGAGAGACATAGTATTCATTGACGTATACGATCGGATATGATCCTTGATCGATGCTATCCATCAATAGTTGGATGAATCCGCCGCGATAATTCGCCAAAAACTCAACATGAATTTTCTGGTAGTCAATCAGCGGACAGGCCAAAAAATAATCGTTTCTTTTAAAATAGGGGTGATAAAACGAAAAAAATTTCCTTTTGGGAAAATCGCCGGTACAGATTAATTGGATGTAGTTGCTGTAAAACCATCCAAGATACCCATCGTTCACCGAAACAATGGATAACGGATAGGCATTGCATAAGTAACCTCGCACAGGCGGATTCCCGATGGGCAGCATCTTTTGATCCATATTGTCTTCTCCTTCTTCCTTGCGTCGTTGATTTCAATCCCGATTCCCCCCCATGGCGCGCCGTTTTTTTACCGCCTTTTTAAAGGAGTGGTGAAAAAAACGGCGTAAGGGTTGGGGATCGGTTGGAGAAACGGTGGGGGTCGCCTTTGTCCGCGGACAACTGTGGTCGGAAACCGATGTCCAAACACGGATCCGCCGTTTTTTTGCCACACTTTTAAAAATTGCCGCCGCTTTTATTTAATCCGCAACGATCCATTGCTGGTTGGGACTGTTGCTGTTGCTCCACTGGCCCAGATTGGCACCGTTCGCCGTGCGGCCCATCCCGTCCAGGTAGAGCCCCGTGGCCCGGTTCTTCAACCGGACATGGCCTCCCGAGCTTTCTTGCGTCCATTGTTGATTGGCGCTGCCGCTGTTGCTCCATTGGCCCGCGTCCGCCCCGTTCGTCGTGCGGCCCATCCCGTCCAGGTAGAGCCCTGTGGCCCGATTCTTGATCCGGACATAGCTTCCGGCGCTTTCCATCGTCCACTGCTGGTTGGCGCTGTTGCTGTCGCTCCATTGACCCGCGGCGGAGCCGTTGGACGTGCGGCCCATCCCGTCGATAAACAAGCCGGACTGGACATTTTTGATTCGGACATAATGATCCGCACCCTGAATGGTGCCGGCTCCTGTATCGATCTGCAACCGATCGTAGAAATCCATCTTCATGGAGTGATCGGTCGGGAACTCGAGCGGCAGCCATACATAGCCGGAATCATTGACTTTATCGCCCCAGGCGCCGGCCCAGCGATCTCCCATATATAAATAGGAGGTGGTCTGCGACCCCGCGATTGGCAGAACATATGCGGTTTGCGAATCATAAGCGGTCGCGTTCCCCACGTTGGACAAACCGCTCCACGCTCCTTCAATACTGGCGGCTGTTGCATATTTTTGCTGGTTCGGGCTCCATCCGGTCGCACCCGAGGTTAACAAAAAATAGACGCCGTCCCGCTTGAACATCGCCGGAGCTTCCCGATACTGGCCTTGAAACAAATTTTGAACCTGCGCATCCACGTTCAGGAAATCCGCCGTAAGTCTATAAATATGCATGTCCGCATTGTTGTTGGCCGCGGAAATCATGTATCCGGTGCCGTTATCATTGAAGATCGTAATGTCTCTGGACATTTCGCCGAACGGGCGGAAGCTTCCGTGATACGTGTAGTTCCCATCCACTGTGGAGGAAGAGGCGACGGCCGCCCGCGCTTCGGAATAATTGCTGCCGTTTTCCTTGTGCATCCACATCACGAACTTGCCTGTGGCGCTGTTGTACATCACCTTGGGCCTCTCAATTTTGGCATTGTTCAATTCGGCAGCGGAATTCATGGTCAGCACGTTGTTGCGAAATTCCCAATTTTTAAGATCGGTCGAACGGTAAACGGAAACGGCGTAGAAGGTATCGTCGCTATTTCGATTTTCCCCGAACCAATAATAGTAATTGCCTGCCTTGATCACTCCGCCGCCATGGGCGTGAACCGTGTTTCCATTCACGTCCTGGAACGCTGCGCCGTTGGCAACCGTAACGGAAGCCGCACCGGCCGCACCCATCGCGCCAAGACTTAACATGAGCATCAATGAACATATCAGCCACGTTCTTGCCTTGTTTCTCATCATTTTCACCCTCCGGTTTCATATTGGATTCATGCCGCAATCAACCACGGTGTCTCTGCCGCTTCACCTCCAATACCTCGATGGGACATGCCCGAATTTTCAGGATAAAAATGCGCGGAGACAGGCTCTGCCCGGACACCCGATTGGAGTGCCCGGACAGCCCCATTCTTTCTCCATTAATCCAAAACACGCGTATTTCCCGTCGTCAATTTACGGTGGAAATCTGCCATTGCTGGTTGGCGCTGCCGCTGTTGCTCCACTGACCCAGATTGGACCCGTTCGAGGTACGGCCCATCCCGTCCAGATAGAGCCCCGTGGCCCGGTTCTTAAACCGGACATGGCCTCCCGAGCTTTCTTGCGTCCATTGCTGATTGTTGCTGCCGCTGCCGCTCCATTGGCCCGCGTCCGCCCCGTTCGTCGTGCGGCCCATCCCGTCCAGGTAG
>CAYYCV010000077.1:15479-19559 GCA_964470405.1 uncultured Caryophanales bacterium | reverse complement strand
GCATCGGCGCCATCGCGGGGGTCCCGTTGAATATCGCCGGCGCGGCTGTGGCCGGGCATGCCGCCTCGGTGCTGTACAACGGGGCTGCCCATTTCGGCGAAGACGCAAGCCGGCTCGTGCAGAGCATCCAAAGCGATCATTCAGATCCGAAAGAAGCGCCGGGGGCTAAGAGGACAGGTGATGTTCAAACTGGCGGCAGAGAAATGTCACTCAAAGAATTTGCTTATCAAGAAGCCGAAGCGTCGAAAATGTATGATAGTATTAGAACGTCCACTACTGACGTTCAAGCAATTTCAAAGAATACAGGAGTAGCCGAAAGTCGGATTCAACGAATTAAAGACCATGTGTTTAATGATGAGCATATCAAGTCAAGCGGAAATGGAAAGTTTGACCCTGATTACGAAATTGCTCAGGCATGGAAAAGGTTAGAAAACGGCTCACACACTCAACAAGACATTGGACTTTTGAACCATGAGATATTTGAATCTAAATTTGAGGGTATTTTCAAAACAGATTATGAAACTGCACACTCTGCTTCCGAAAAATCCGGTAGAGTTTGGAAACCATAGGAGGGACTTCAATGGCTTCATTTGTATTACTGCTAAAAGATTATGAAGATGATGAAAAGGTTATTTACCGTTTTGGACCGAATGAGCAAGTGATGGGAAAAATTGAACTCAATAAAAGGAAGGAGACAATTCAAGAAGTTAAGCCGGTTTTAAGCGCCAACAACGAGTCGAAATTTTACTTCGATAGAGCGGCTCAAAGATTAGCAAGATGTTTGTATAGTGAAAACGGACAATTTCCTGATAGAACAACATTTGAATCGTAGGAGCAATGTATAATTGATCACGTTACCGTCGAGATCGCGCAAATGGGCAGCCCTGGCATTCCAGGCCTGCCGATCGTGAAGTTCGTTAAGGAACACTACCCCTTTATCTTTCAAACGGGTCCAAAACTCATCGACTTGATCCACTGCAAATGTGAGCAAAAATTTCAATTGTGATTCTGTATCGATTAGGAGCTTGTTTTCATCGATCACTTCAGCCATATGCGAACTGCATTTCCTCTACGGAAAATCCCATTGAAAGCTCCAACACGTCTCTGTAAAATGTTACCCGATTATGAAAATCTTTGACCGACAGTCAGATTCGCAACAGGTTCATTGTTTCACTACTTTTCTAACAAAAACACGACAAACTTACTGACTTCTTTCGAAAATAAACAGAAGGATAAATTTATTTCCACCCCACAAAAACAATAATATTCTGTTTACACCGGGTGTAATTTTCCAAATATCTTTCGTAATCAATGCCCTGATATCCATCATTTTCACCCCTACCATAGAACAAAATACCGGGATTAGAGAAGAAGATTAAAAAGGAAGCAAAATCAACCTTCCCCGCCCCATAAAAACATCTGGTAATTACAAGAAAATTCTGTATAATAGATATAGGTAGGAGCACTTCATATGTATCTGGTGCTCCGTTTTTCAGATAACATAATGGGGGCGGAACATTGTCTAACGATAATGGGGTTTTACTTGATAGGGAAAAACAAAATGTTTCAGAAGTGAAAGTGGAAAGGAACGTGGGGGAACCCACTCAAGCTTTCAAAGGGGCCTCTTGGGCAGCGCTATTAATAGGTGTTACGGCTTATCTCATAGGCTTGTTTAACGCAACGATGCAATTGAACGAAAAAGGATATTATTTTGCAGTTTTAGTATTCGGGCTTTATTCGGCGGTATCTTTACAAAAAGCAGTTAGAGATAAAGATGAGGGAATACCAGTTACCAGTATTTATTATGGTATTAGTTGGGTTGCACTCATTATATCCATTTCATTAATGACCATTGGTTTATACAACGCGGGAAGTATAGTTTTAAGCGAAAAAGGATTCTATGCCATGTCATTTGTTCTTAGTTTATTTGCAGCCGTTACAGTTCAAAAGAATATTAGAGATGCTCAAAGGGCTAGAGAAAGAGGTTGAGTTATTTTTTTCTGATTTCTTTCATGTTTACAAAAGATTCTCTTTACTTATGATTCGGTACACCGTGATGTCTGTAACGGCAAGCTTCAATTTCCGGGCAGTTGGATCCGGTGCCAGCCGCTTACATCGCATTGGCCATATTCATTATTGCCTATAGCCACCACCGTGCCGTCCGATTGAAGCCCTACGGTATGGGCACAACCCGCCGCGATCGCCACAATATCTCGCCACTCACTTACATTGCATTGACCGTAGTCATTCCAACCCGCGGCCACTACCGTACCGTCCGATTGAAGGCCGATGGTATGACTGCTGCCTGCCGCGATCGCCACAATACCGCGCCAGCCGCTTACATCGCATTGGGCATGTTTATTCAAACCCGCAGCCGTCACCCTGCCATCCGTTTGAAGACCGACGGTATGAAGATAACCTGCCGCGACCGTCACCATATCGCACCAGCCGCTTATATTGCATTGGCGATACCGATTATTTCCTCCAGCCGTCGCCGTGCCGTCCTTTTTAAGACCAACGGTATGCCAGTCCCCCGCCGCGACCGCCACCATATCATTCCAGCCGCTTACATTGCATTCACCTTCATGATTTCGGCCCGCTGCTACCACTGTGCCATCCAGCTTGAGCCCAACGGTACGACGCCAACCCGCCGCAACCGCTGCAATATCGCGCCAGCCATTTACATCGCATTGGTCATACTTATTCCAACCCGCAGACGTTACAGTTCCGTCCGATTGAAGACCGATGGTATGCGCATTCCCCGTGTTCGTCGCCATATGAACATTACCCGCCGCGACCGCCACGATATCGCGCCAGCCGCTTACATCGCATTGGCCACATCGATTATCACCCACGGCTGTCACCGTACCGTCCGATTGAAGCCCAACGGTATGACGACGACCCGCCGCTATGGTATCTTTAGGGCGCCGTTTCATCTTTAATATCGCTTCTTTGGATGAAATGCCATCCATGTTGCACCCCCTTGTGATTCGCTTTGTCAACCGCGTGGCCTACACACTATCCAAACCCATGCCCTGCAAGGAATTCTGCGGAATTCTGCAAAAAACTCGCCATTATTTATAATACGGCTCTACGTTTCATCTATACAGCGAAATCGAAGGCACCCGGTTGGGTGCCTTCTCTGCGCAGCCGGATATCCGGAATGTACTAAAATCCGGCCGGATTCTCAAATAAACCGTTCATCATCGACGCTTCTGAACGTATCATCCCCATTACGATCCAGACTGTGAACGGCATCATCAAAGATATAATGCCCATCGTAGACGAACTGACTTTCAACCCTTTCGGATCTTGCGGAAATCCCGGATCGTCTTCAGCGACTGTCGTGCAAACAGGCTCGGCATGAACCGATACAAGAACGCAAGCATACCGACGTACGACGGGAACTTGATGATGGCGCGGTTCTTCTCGACGCCTTTCAATACAAGCCGCGCCGCGTCGTCAGGCTTCACCATGGCCACCGGAATGGTTGCAATGACATCCTTGGCATCGGCATTGTAAGTGCGCAATCGATCAATGAGAGAGGTATGTATGTAACCCGGACAAACCGTGCTCACTCGAACTCCCAAATCCAGCCCTTCCAGACGCAATGTCTCCGATAAGCCGACAATCCCGAATTTGGACGTCACATACGGCAGGTTGGTTGGCCCCGGGGCAAGCCCAAAGCCGGAAGCGGTGTTGACAATGTGTCCAAACCCTTGCCGAGCCATCACTTGGTAGGCAGAATAGGATCCATGAAGAGCGCCCGATAAATTGACGTCCAGCACCTTCTTCACTTCATCAAGCGGCAAATCCCGAAACTCGCCGATGACGGTGATTCCGGCATTATTGAACATGAAGTCCAATTTCCCATACCGTTCCACTGCACCGTTTACGAGTCTTTGCATGGATTCAAAATCCGCCACATCCACACGGGCCGCAATGGCTTGACCGCCCCGTTCCGTAATCTCCCGCGCAACCAACGATGCCGCGTCTTCGTTCAAGTCCGCAACCGTAACGACCGCTCCTTTGTCTGCCAACAGACAGCATAGAGACCTGCCGAGCCCCGACCCGCCGCCC
>CAYYCV010000077.1:0-15379 GCA_964470405.1 uncultured Caryophanales bacterium | reverse complement strand
AGGCTGCTCTGGCGTCAACTCCATCATTGGATAAGGATGTTCCTTTACAACGGGAATCTTCTTCTTGATTAACTTCTCAATATCCTTCAAATACTCGGTCTCTTCCTGTTCGCAGAAGGAGATCGCGATCCCGTCGTGTCCCGCTCTGCCGGTCCGGCCAATCCGATGAACATAGGTTTCCGGAATATTGGGAATGTTGAAATTGATCACATGGGACAATTCGTCAATATCGATGCCTCTTGCCGCAATGTCCGTTGCCACCAGCACGCGTGTTGCGCCGCTTTTGAAATTGTTCAAAGCCAGTTGGCGCGCGTTCTGCGACTTATCCCCGTGTATGGCCTGTGCGGCTATGTTCCTTTTCGCAAGTCCGCGAGCGACTCGATCCGCCCCATGCTTCGTACGTGCAAACACTAGCGCAGACGCAATCGATTCATCCTTTAAAAGGTATTGCAGCAGCTTCTGCTTATTTTGTTTTTCGACGAAATAAACCGACTGCAAAATCCGATCGACCGTAGAGGAGGCCGGAGTCACTTCAATTTTGACCGGATTGATCAGCAGCGAATGAACCAGTTGCGAAATCTCGGGCGGCATGGTGGCAGAGAAGAAGAGCGTTTGTCTTTTGGCAGGCAATTTAGCAATGATTCTTTTTACGTCGTGGATAAATCCCATATCGAGCATCCTGTCGGCTTCATCCAGCACCAGGACTTGGACACATTGCAGGTCGATCAGTTGTTGATTCATGAGATCCATTAGTCTGCCCGGCGTGGCAATCAAAACATCTGCGCCATGCTCAAGCGACTGCTCCTGCGTTTTCTGCGATACGCCACCCACGATGGATATACAGCGCAAATCGGTAAATTGACTATACGTTTTCATGTTATCCCAAATCTGAATCGCGAGTTCCCGGGTTGGCGTCAGAATTAAGGCGCGAATGCGGCGCTTCGCATTCCGATCCCGCGGCTGTCCGCTTAGCATTTGGATAATCGGCAGGGCAAATGCGGCGGTCTTCCCCGTTCCTGTCTGTGCGCAGCCAAACAAATCTCTGCCGGATAACACGGCCGGGATGGCCCGCTCCTGTATGGGAGTCGGCACCGTATAGTTCTCTTGGGCCAGCGCTTTGAGAATGGGACGAATGATATTTAAGTCTGAAAAAGTCATGTAAGATCTCCTTGCTCCTTGCACGGAATGGGTTAGTTGTACAGCATTTTTTCCATACGTCACACATTCATTGTAATGCCAACGGTTGGATATAACAAATAAAATTCCTGATGCATTCCGACTTGATTCCGGGCATGCCAAGAAATTCACCAGCGATGGGAATATCATCGTCCGCTATTTCGAAAATGCACAAAATTTATTTTCCTCCGGAATAAACGGGCATCAACACTTCATCCACTAGTTGAGTGATATACTCTACCGTTACACTTTTGCTATTGATCAAGTTCTGCAAGCGTAATATGTCAAACGGCAAAATCATTTGCATGCTTGAAAACTCATGTTGAATTTCCCCGCGCCGCTTGGCAAGTTCCTGTACCTTCTTCATCAGTTTAAGATTACTTTCACGCGCCTGGCTGATCCATGCACGAGCCGCCCCGTTTCCCTGACTCCATTCAAACAACAGGGCATTCATAATCTCTGAACCGAGCGCCTCAAAAAATTGCTGGTAAAGCTTCATGGCGGCGATTAAATCCGTACGTAAACTTCCCCTTTCCTCCAACAGATCAATCATATCCCCTCCGAGGACCTTTTGGGATTTGTATCGTACCAAGGCATATAATAGATCAACGGGAGTTTCATAACGGCGATAGATGACCGTTCGACTCGTTTTTGCTTGCTTTGCAATATTTTGGAACGTCAAATTTCCATACCCCGAAGTTTGAATAATCTCATCCGCCGCTTCCAGAATCGCCACTTCCAATTTTTCTCCGCGTTTGCGTTCATTGGCCATATGCGGGCCCTCCCCATCCAGGTCTAAAAACATTTTACCATATTTTTAAGAAACATATTGTACCTTATCTGTTTTGGGTGTATAATTTTCTGTAAAATAAGATACAACGTGTACCCAAATAGAGGAGAGATGCAATATGAGCGAAATTGGAAAGGAAAAAATGCCAAAAGAGCTTGTCTATGTAGGCCTTGTTCTGGTTCTTGGCGCCATTGCCCCTATGCTGGATACCACCATGGTGAATATTGCGGTAAATCAATTTGCCGCAGACTTTCATACGTCACTCGATGTCATTCAGTGGGTCATTACAGGATATGTCCTGGCCACAGGCATTGCGGTTCCTTTTTCCGGGTGGTTGGTCCATCGTTTTGATGGAAAACAGATTTATTTCGTCGCTCAATTGCTCTTTTTAATCAGTTCAATCCTTTCCGGGATTTCATGGAACATCGGAAGTCTGATTGTTTTTCGCCTTATTCAAGGTTTTGGCGCCGGACTGATTATGCCCTTGTTAACTACGCTTGCAGTACAGATTGCGGGGAGGGACAATCTCGGAAAATTGATGTCCACCATCGGGTTGCCCATTATTCTGGGGCCTATACTTGGCCCGGTCCTCGGCGGGTTCATTGTGGATTATCTCTCTTGGCGCGCGATTTTCTTTGTGAATATTCCCATTGGATGTATTGCATTGTATTTCATCTACAGAAAGCTGCCCCGGTTTGCTGCAACGGATAAACGAGCCAAATTGGATTGGCTTGGCATATTATTGCTCGGCGGGATCTCAACCAGTTTTATCTATGGGATTACAAAGGCCACGGCCGCCTCCGGGTTGAATAACACGCAAACGATCGCTTATGTGGGACTGGGTATGGTTTTAACCGTAGTTTATGTCATTTACGCATTCACACAGCCCAAAAAAGTGATCGTCCCCTTGAATTTATTTAGATTCAAAAGCTTCTCTGCATCGATATGCGCATTATTCCTGGCGGGCATTGCGACGGTTGGACCTATGTTGCTTTTGCCTTTGTTCTTCCAAAACAGTCGGGGGGATTCGGTCATTCTTGCAGGGTTGGCGCTTATCCCGCAAGGATTGGGCTTGCTGCTGGCCAGACCCTTGATTGGGAGGATGATCGATAGCATCGGGGCAAAGATTGTGGTGATGTTTGCGATTGTCATCACGTTTATTGGAACGTTGCCATTTCTATGGATCTCTGAAAACACAAGCTACTGGATCATTGCGGTCGTTTTATTCATTCGCGGGATCGGTGTTGGAGGCATTACCATCCCCGTGATGGCAGATGCTTATACCGGGCTGTCCAAAGGTCAAATCCCCCAGGCCAGCAGTGCGACCCGCATTGTACAAAATGTGGGAGGCGCCTTTGGATCGGCCGTCTTGGCCACCGTTGCAGCTCTTCAACTGAATGATGCGGTTCCGGACATATCCCATTTAACATCGTCTTATCAATCGGGTTTTTTCGTCGCAACCGTTCTATCTGTCGTATTATTCATCCCCGCGTTATTTTTAACCAATAAAATGAAATCGAGCGAGTAGCTTCTTAACATATTAGGGTAACTATGACTTTGAAACTGCCCCTTATCAACCAACGCAACCGGCGTTCTTTGCAAATCGCTGTTCAACATGATCATTTGGAATATGCGGATTTACAGGGGATGTCGATCTGAAGTCGGCATCCCTTGCCTGCATGGGCGGTCACTTGCAAGCTCCCCCCGAGTTCCTCCACCCTCTCCTTCATCGCGGTGAGACCGAAGCCGAAACGGATCGTATGATTGCCGCTGCCGTAATCGATCAACTGAAATTTCAATAAGCCGTCCTCCAGCTTGAGCGCGAAGTCGAACTCCACGCTCTCTCCGTGACGAATGCCATTCGTAATCCCCTCCTGCAGCGCCCGGTACAATACGTATTTCTGGCCGGAGGTGAGCGGCGGCAACGAATCCAACTTGTAGCGGATCACCACTCCGGTTTTGTGAATCGTATCCTGAATGAACATCTCCAGAGAAGGGGAGAACTCCTCCGCATCGACGCCTTCCCGCAGCATCTTCAGCGCTTTCTTAATCTCCTTGATGCCGCTGCGAACCTGCTCCTGCGATTGCTCCAGTTTCTCCATCGCCAGCATCCGGTCGCGGTCCAGCAGCCGCTTGCCGGCTTCAATCGAGATGTTGATCGAGGTGAGGGTATGTCCCACCGTATCGTGTATTTCCCTGGCGATTCGGTTTCGTTCCTCCAGCAAGGACTTTTCCGCCAAAGCCGCCGCCGTTTCCCGCATCGATTGCAGCAGATTGTCCGTCCGTTCTCTCACCTTGTCTTCCAATTGGGCATTGAGCATTTGCAGGCTGAAATACAGTTGGGCATTTTGCAACGAAATGGCGGTTTGCGCCGAGAGCATTTTCAACATATGCACGCGGTCGGGCGTAAATACGCCGGCGGACAGATTGTTTTCCAGATACATCATGCCGATGAGCCTGCTCTTCTGCAGAATGGGCAAGCAGAGCAGCGACTTCACCTGATGTTCGGAGATATAGGAATCGGTCCTGAAGGGTCCTTCGACGGCGGCATGGCGCAAAACGACGATTTCGTGGGTACGGGCCGTGTAATGAAGCACGGAGTGGGCCAAATGGGTCAATTCGTCGAGAGGCAGCAATTGCAGCACCTCAACGGTGGCCGCCCCGGCCTGCCACTCCCCGCGGGCTTCCATCACCGGGCTGTCGTCCTTCCACAGAAACAAGTAGCCTTTCTCCGCACTGGCGGTTTGGATGACCACGGTCATCAGCTTCTTCAGCAAGTTCTCCTCGTCCATTTCCCCGGATATCGCTTGAAAAGCGTTCACCACTGCAGCGGTATCCATCAGATCGGACAAATTGCGCTCCGCCGTCGCGGCGGACTCGTCGAGATGGGCAAACAGACCTCTCTGCCGCTCCCCCTCCTCCCGCAGCCATTCGGGATACTTGCTTTCCATGTCCGAGCACTTGGCGCGGGCCCCCCAGCGGTCGAACAAGCGGTGCGCTTTCTTCACATGCGCCTCGGCATCCGTCCAGCGCTCTCGGGACAGATAAAACCGTGCGGCGCACTCGTACGCGACAGCCTGCAACTGAATAAAGCCTTGCCCGGCGGCCGCCTCCGCCGCTTGCTCATACAACGCGGCGGCGCGCTCGAATCGGCCCCGTTCGCGGGCGATTTCCGCATCGATCAGCAGTTGCTTGTGTAAGAAATTGTCAGGGCAAGTTTTAGCCCATCGGGACAACTCCTTCCGCTTGACGCGGATGTATGTCCACAGCTTTCTCCGTTGCCCGCCGGTCGCAAGACGGTACTGCTCCAGGGCGGACAACGCGCCGTAGCAGCTAAGCTCCGCCAGCATAATCACGCCGATGAACCGCTTCCGGTAGCGCTCGGCGTACTCGGCATGCTGCCATGCGGTGCTGTAGTCCCCCAACAAGTAGCCAATTTGCATTTTCAACAAGTCGTAATCGAACTGTTTGATTTCCGCCATGCCGCTGTTATGGATTTCCTGCAGAAAGGAGATTTCGCTGAAGGTGTCGTCGTCCCAAACGAACGGACTTCGGGTTTCTCCTCTCAGGGCCAGTTGGAATTGTCCGTACAGGCGGAGCGTCAGGTGGAACATCGGTTCTTTCATGCTGCGAGCCTTATGTTCGTATTCGGCGATCGCCAGGGCAAACTTCGGCAAAGTTTCGCCGCGATACAAAAGCGTACTCAAGTAATAATGAACGGAATAAGTGGTATAGGTCCAATCGCCGGTTCTCATGCAAAGATCGATCGAATGAAGCAAGTACGACTCGATTTCGCGAAGCGGTTTCATCCAGTGGCCGAAGAAGGCGCCGAACGCGAAGTTGGCGGTAATGCGGCTGGCCAGGGAGCCATGCTGCTCGCTGACTTTCAACCCGGCTTGGCCAATGCGCATCCCTGCGTTGAAATTGCCGAAGTGAAGGCCGGTAACCATGGCGTAAATGATATACCCCTCCGCGGCATGATGATGGCTTCCGTATTGGAGCGACAGCCGCGTTAATCTGAAACCGATCATGGCCAGCAGTTCCGGCGAGGTCAAATAGGCGCAAGGACTGATGATCGCCATCAATTGAGCCGCGATTCGCACGTTTTCGTCCTGGGCGGCAGGCAGGCCCGGTATGTCCTCCAGGCGAACTTTGCGCAAACTGAGCCACGCCGCCGTACTTTCCCATATCAGCCGCGGCTGGGAGGGGACTGTCGGGAATCGGATGGCCAGTTCCTCCAATCCTTTCATGCCGGCGTCGATCGCTTCTATGGAACGGTCGTATCTACGGTAATTCAAGGCCAGAATGACATACATGCCGGCCCGCTCGATAGGGGCGCGGACATGTTCGATCACGGAATCGAACAACTGCTTCGTCGGTTCGTAATTCCCGCACAAATATTCGCATTCCAGCCACTCCCGGTGCAAGGCGAAAGCCAAATCATAGTCCGATTTCCAGGGGTCGCCGGCGAGCAACTCGACCCCGAAGCGAAGAAAAGTGAGCCCGGTGTGGAAAGCATTGGACGATTTGGCCTTTCTGCCCGCTCCCAGATTCAGCTCGGCGAGCAGCCGACGTTTCGCGGCAGGCAAACAAGCCAGACCGGCATTCAAATGATTGACAAGGTCGTACAACTGTTCCTGACGCTCTTCCTCCGACAGTTGCTCCAGTAGATATATGCCGATGCGATAATGCATATGCTGCAGGCGGCCCGCAGGCAAGCTCTCGCGAACGACTTGAAGAATCCGATCATGGACGAACACGTAACCATTGTCTTGTTGCAAAGCGATGATGCCGGCCGCGGCCGCTTCACTCAACAGTCCGGTCAGCTCCGGCACGGGAATCTGCCCGACTCCGGCCAGCAGCCCGCCGTCGAACACGGTGCCGATGCATGCGGCCATGCCCAGCATATCGACACACTTCGGCGATAATTGTTGAATGCTGCGATCAAGAAGTTCCATGATATCCTCGGAAACGCGGAAGGTTTCAATCGACGCCATATCCCACTGCCATTCCCACTCCTTGATATTGAAGCGAATGCACTTCTCTTTGTGCAGCGCGGACAACAGCTCCTTGATAAATTGCGGCGTTCCGCCGCTGATGCGATAAATGCGTTCCGAGAGCTCGCCGCATGCCGAAGGAGACACATGGAGCACATCGGAAACAAGGGTGCGGGTGTCGCCCGGGCCAAGCGGATGCAGGGCATATTCGCGAACCGGGAGACGGCCTTTCCTGATGGAGGCAATGCTGCCCTGCAGCGGCTGTATTTGCCCTTGATCGTGTGAGCGATAGGCGCCGATTACAATCGGCTTGTATTTCTCGCCGAGCTCGGCGATTCGCTCCAGCATGGCCAGCGATTCCGGACCGGCCCACTGCAGGTCGTCCATCATCAGTGTTAACGGTCTGGCATGCTCCAGCAGCGCCTCGATGAACCGGGTGAGCGTCAGATGGAAGCGCTGCTGCGCTTCGGCCGGAGGCACGGCTTCCGCCTTCGGCTGCCGGCCGATGATATGAGCCATTTGCGGGATGAATTCGGTGATCAAGGAGGCGCTCCGCCCAAGCGCTTTCAACAGAATCGTCTTCCACCGCTCGATCTCGTACGAATCTCTGCCAAGGATGTCGATGACGAATTGCCGGAATACCTCGATAAAGGGCTGATAGGGGATGTCCTGCTTGTATTGTTCGAACTTTCCCCACAGACAGCAGCCCTTTTGCCGCGACGACAGACGGTGGATTTCCTCCAATAGGCTTGTTTTGCCGATACCCGGATCCCCCGAGATGAAAATGACGGTGCCTCCCCGCAAGCTCGAAGCGATCGACGACAAGATTTCTTCACGTCCATATTGATGCTGGGGGAGGCGGAAATGAAGCGGGACATCGTTACGCATACATGAGAACGAAGGATCCTCGGCGGATGCTTCCCACTGCACTTGACATCGCAACAAATCCTCTTTCAGCCCGCAAGCGCTCTGGTAGCGGTCGTCGGCATGCTTGGCCAAGCACTTCATCACCAATCCGCCGAGCGGTTCCGGAATATCCTCCCTCAGCTTCCGAGGATCGACGATCGTGCGGGTCAGATGACCGTGAACCCATTCTTCCGGCTTCTCCGCCGTGACCGGCAGCTTTCCCGTAAGCAGCTCGTACATGATTACGCCGAAGGAATACAGATCGGTGCGATAATCGAGCGGAACGGCAAGACGTCCGGTTTGTTCGGGCGATATATAGGGCAAGAGGGACTCCATCTGGTGACCGGCCAAGACGAAATCTCCGGGCTTGTCCATCGTCGTCGCGTAGCTGAAGTCGAGAAAACGCAAAGAGCCCGTACCTGTATCCATATAAACCAGTTCGGGATGGATATTGTGGTGAATGTGTCCCGATCGGTGCAGCCGATCGATGAGATTCGCGAGCGGAACGGCAACTTCAAAGAAGACCCCGAGCTCCACAGGCGATCCCCTCATGGCCATGCGAAGCGTTGTTCCTTCGACCGGCCCGGCTGCCATCATACCGGGGATTTCGGAGGAAATCAGCCGAAACGGCAGAGTGAAATGATGTCCAATCTGCTCTGCAAGCTCCGTCTCTTGTTCGAACGAACGGAGGGCATCCGCTTCCGATTCCCGTGTAAGCGGCGCCTTCACAATGACGGGACATTCCCGCGACAGGTCCAGTGCCCGGTAAATGCAGACGTATCTCCCCGTATGAAGGAGCTCAATTAAACGATAGCCCGATGTTTCCATCATTGGGGCGGCTCCCTCATTTCGTCCACAAATAGTTCGTTCAAGTATCGGATCGCTTCCGTCCGGTCGTTCAAACCGATTTTTTGATAAATGACGCTGATATAATTACGCACGGTTCCTTCGCCAATGTGCAGGGAGGCGGAAATTTTGCGAGTGTTGCAACCCTGCAGCATCAGTTGAATGATTTCCGTCTCCCGTTCCGAAAAGTGCAATTGCCGTTCTTTGGCATGCTGCAGATTGATCTGAGCGGAAGCTTTGTGCAGCGATTGCGACAAGCCGGATATCAGTTTCGACGCGACCGTGCCGGGCAGGATGATCTGGCCGTTCTTCGCCGCGTTTCGAACGGAGTCGATCAGTTGGTCGCCTTGCATATCTTTGACCAGAAAGCCCGTCGCCCCGTTTGCCATTGCTTCGATGATGTAATTTTCCTCATCGAATGTGGTCAGCATGATCACTTTCGTTTCCCGGCTGTCATGACGGATTTGTCTCAGACACTCGATCCCGTTCATGACCGGCATTTGAATGTCCAACAGCACGACATCGGGGTTGAACTCCCGGAACAATTGCAAAGTTTGTTCGCCATCCTCCGCCACACCCACGACTTCCATATCGTGCTCCAATTCAAAAATCGTTTTCAGACCGTCGCGCAGCAGCGTCTGATCATCGGCAATCAATACTTTAATTGAGCTCATTTTATCGAACACCCCAATCGTGTATCGCTACTTACAGATTACTTCATGAAATGACATACGACCAGTGATATTTGTCATTTTAGGGGAATTGATGCCGAAAATAGCATAACCGCAAGGGTTTGGACAGGTCGAGGATTTGGGAAAGCGGTCATCGGCCAGCGAAATAATGATGAGAGATGTAACTTCTCATATGACGGAACCGCTCCTTAAAATGAATATGGAGGGATTATGGCCCCTCATTTTCCACGAAATGAACAATCATTTTGAAGGAGGCAGGGGAAATGAAATCAAATTTGAGCATGGCGCTGGTGAACGAAAGAATAAGGTCCGACGTATACGCCGGCGGCGGTTTGCTGCTTCTCAAGGCCGGCACGTCTTTGACAAGCAATCACATACGACTGTTAAGGAAATACGGCATTAAGGAAGTGGACATAGAAAAAGCGATGCTGAGGAGATGATGGGGAATGAAGCGAATGAACAGAACATGGGCGAAACTGGGGATTTGTATGATGATATGCAGCCTGCTGCCGCTGTGGGGATTGCAGCCGGCCGGCGCGGCGTCGCTCGGTGAGTACAGCTACGACCGGATGCTGCCCGATGCGAAAGTGATGACCGGCTCGCCCAAGGACATTGCCAGGGATGCGGCCGGACACTTTGACGTGCTCGTTTATGACGATTGGAACGAGAAGTATACTGTTGACAGGCACGATGCGGAAGGCAACTATATCCGATCCACGCCTCTTCCCGACGGCTATGCGGCGGACAGCGTGACCGCCGATGTATACGGCAATCGGTTCGTGACGGCGACGAAGGACGGCGACGGGGTTGTGATCAAACTGGACGCAGACGACGAAACAACCACATTCGGACAGTCCTGCCTGAACGAGCCGCACGGCGTCGCTGCCGACGTATACGGCAACATCTATGTGGCCAGCCACGGCGACAACAGCATCGTCAAATTTGCTTCGGACGGGGATTTGCTGGCGAAATGGACGAGCTATGGCGGCACGAATTTTGACAAACCGGAGGACGTGACGGTTGCCGCAGACGGCAATCTCTACGTGGTGGACGCAAACGCGATCGTCAAGCTGGACCCTGGCGGCACGTATCTCGATCATTTGGATATGTTGGTGGAGGTGTATGATGCAAACCACAATTACCTGTATTCTTTCCTGCACCCCCCTTACAGTCTGACAACGGATGACAGCGGGAACGTATATGTGGCAATCCAAGGTTCTACCCATTCTCCCGATATCGACGGGTACAACGTGTTGAAATATTCATTGGACGACGACAGCCGGGAAGGCGTTATCCGGCACGGAGGCGGATACGGCGAATCGTCCATGCCCGAGGGAATGATTTACGATAACGGCAAGCTGTATATGGCCGATTATAATTACCAAAGATTGAAGGTTTTCAACCTATCGGGCGATCAGTTGGATGAATGGTATCAGGTCGGGACAGGTTCCGGACAGCTATATTCTGCCGGCAGCATAGCTGTGGACGCGAACGGCACGGTTTATGTAAGAGATCGGGGAAACTATCGGGTGCTGATCATCCCCGGCACATATCCGGAGAGCGGCAGCATCGGAACATTGAACCTATTGAACGGAGCCGTAGACGATTCTGAACTGGGCGTGGACGACAACGGGCACGTGTATTTGTTCGGAAATCTCAACAATAACGGCACGGTCCGGAAGCTCCGGCAGGTGAACGGGAACGATTGGGAAGTCATCGGCTTGCAGCAATTCTCCAATCTAACCATAGGGGGTTCCGGCATTGATTCGGATGGGACGGTGTATGCGATGGACAGTTCCAATCGGATCCATCAAATCATATTTTCACCCGATACGAACCAGGACGGCATGGAGGAGACCGAGGAGCATGTCATTATCGACCTTGAGTCGTTCAACTACAATGGGTATATGACAGGCCCGGCAGTTGATTCGAGCGGTAATCTGTACGTACTGGACATGCAAAATGCAAAAATGTTGAAATTGCAATCGCAGGGCGCCACGTATGCCATCGTCGATGTCTGGGACGATCTGTCGATTGACACCGCCTATGCCTATCCCACCAACATAAGCGTTGACAAGGACGGGTATGTGTACATTGAGGATACTTCCGGCTGGTTGCGGAAGTTTGCGGCCGACGGACAGCTTGTGGATGCGATTGTTCCTCCGGAGTTGTTGACGACGCCTGCGGGCTTCGCTATCGATCGCCATAACCATGTTTACCTGACCGAGAATCGTTTGAGCCGGATTTTCAAATTCGATTATCGCTCCGGCAGATTGAAACAATTGACCGTGAAATCGGGGTCGGATGAACTGGCTCTCAGCCCGGCGTTCGATCCAGGCGTCACCGCTTATACGCTGAACGTGGGACACGACGTGGATGCCCTGAGCGTGACGGCGGCCGCCTACGATCCGGACGCGAGCATTCAATTGGAAGGGAACGGCGGAACCGGAGCTTCTCCCTATACTGCCTCGCTGCAGGATGGGGATAACGACTTGACCGTAACGGTAACCGCAGGCGGCAGTGTCGTGAATACGTATTCGTTGACGATTACGCGCGCTTCGGCGCCGCCGAACGGCGGCGGCGGAACCCCGCCTGGCAATAATGGAACAACCGGGCCGGGCGACGACGATGAAACCTTGCCGGAGAACCGGGAAGTATCGACAATTAACGCCACAGCCAACGAAGACGGCCATTATGTGGCTGAATGGAAAGTGCCCGCCGACAGCGAAGGATCCGGCGGCGCGAACGAAACTGAAGTGATTGAAATTCAGAGCGATTTGGGCAATTGGCAAATTCCGGTCGACGCGCTGAAGCCTCCGGGTGAAGACTTCACACTGCGGGTCACGATCCGGCAAGCGAATGATGCATTGAACGAACAATTGCTGGAACAAGCTTCTAATCAGGGCGTCGAGGTCGTGGGAACGCCGATCGTCTTCTCCACCGAATGGGTCGCTCCGAACGGGAATACCCAACCTTTCGATACATTTGCGCAATATGTGACCCGCTCCATTGAAATAGAAGCGGGCACCGGTCAGGTGGATCCCGATACGTTGGTCGTGCTGCTGTATGATCCGGAAACCGGCAGCTTCACCCCGGTGCCGACGCAAGTACGGAATGAGGAAGGGAAGATGGTCGTTATTTTCAAGAGAAAAGGAAACAGTGCTTACGTCGTCGTACAGCATGGGAAAACGTTCGACGATATTGCGCAGCACTGGGCGAAGGACGCGATCGAAGCACTCGCTTCCAAGTATATCCTCGCGGGCAAGACGGACACGACATTCGACCCGAACGCAAGCATGACTCGAGCGGAATTCGCCGTGATGCTGACGCGCGCCTTGGGACTGGAGCCGGAGTCGGTGAATTCGCCGCCGTTCCCGGATGTCGATCCTTCCGACTGGTACGCTCCTTATGTGCGCACCGCGGCGGACGCAGAATTGATAAGCGGCTACGAAGATGAAACTTTCGCGCCGAAGCGGAACGTAACGCGCGAGGAGATGGCCGTGATCATCCTGCGAGCGATGAAATTCGCCGGATTTGAACCTGTGGCGGGCGATGACGGCTATCTGCAAATATTTGCGGACAGCGCCGATATCAGTGCATGGGCCGGTGCATCCGTCGCCGCATTGGTCCGGGAGGAGATCATCCAGGGCCGTCCGAACGGATTGTTTGCGCCGCACGACGATATCACTCGGGCCGAAGCAGCCCACCTGCTATACAGCGTATGGAGGAAAATCGGTTTTATGAACTGATCGTCCGTGCAGGATTGCTTCATGCGAATCGCCGTCATCCGTTTTGGCGGCGATTTTCTGTTTATTCGAGCGATACCCGTTCGGTCGAAACAATTCGTTTTTGGATGTAACCAGGGGGGGGGAATTTGATAAGTTTCAGCGTATCATAAATAAGGCCAAATTAACAGTAGAAGAATGCATGGCCTTTTCGTTATCCATATTGACGTCAGAATGAAAAAAAGGACCCTTACGCAGGGCCCTGAATTATGATTTGTTAACCGTTCATTTTACCTACTCTTTTGTGCCAACATGCTCAGCAGAACCGTAACGGCCTCAGCTCTGGTGGCACGGTCTTGAGGAGCAAATTCGTTGTTGTCCTTCCCTTGCATAATGCCTGCTTGCTTCAGGTATGCAATACTGCCCTTCGCCCAGGCCGGGATATCCTTCTCATCTGCGAAGCCAGTGATGGCAGCATTTGCTTCGCTGGATTGACCCAAAGCCATCGCGATCATCGATGCCATCTCGGCACGCGTAATCTCTGCATTCGGTCTGAATGTACCGTCTGCATAGCCGCTGATTATTCCCGCTTGTACGGCTTGTGCCACTGCTTTCTGCGCCCAGGCTCCAATCTCTGCCGTATCCGTGAAAGTCAATTCCGCTCCTTCTTTTTGCGGCTTCCATGCATTCATCAGCATCACGGCAAATTCCGCACGCGTGACAGCATGATTCGGCCTGAACGTTCCGTCCGGATACCCGCTGACGATGCCGTCGCTCACTGCCAGCTTGATGCCCGCTTCGGCCCAGTGTCCGGATATATCGCTGAAGCTTACATTCGCTGGCGCTTCCGTTGCCGGTACATCCGTCGCCTGACTTACAGCCAGTACCGCATATTTCGTAAAGTGGTTGACTTCTACGGTGATTTGATTGCCGCTCACCTTGCCTCCGACTTCCACCCAAACCTTCTTCCCTTCGTCATAATAGAATACGGCGGCCCTTTGGTTGCTCTCCAGACTTGTCGGGTCGAAAGTAAAAGTGAGTGTGACCGGCTTACTAAAGTTCTCCGAGAAATTCTTCAGAATTTCATAGACCGGGCTGGCCAGTACTTCTTGATTCGTCAAAAGGCTCTGCGTGCTCAACACTTTTTCTATCGTTAATTTCAGTTCCTTGTCTGTCGCATCCGCAGGAATGGAGACCGTGACCTCATCTTCCAAGCTTACCTCACCTGTTCTGCCCGCGGGAAGCGTTAATGTACCATCCGTGGAAGTAACGGTATCACTTGTAGGTGGCGGCGAATCCTCGCCACTACTGGGTGGTGCTGTTCTCACTGTCACGGTATAGGTGACCTTCGTTATTCCATCCTGCGCGGTTACAATGACCTTCTTTCCTGTTGCCAACGTTGTAGCTTCGGTGATTCCATCTGCATCGTATATCTCAAATGTCGCATCCGCCGCCGGCGTGATCGCTGCCTTTAATGCGGCCAACGTTGTTCCGTATGGAATGTTCGTGATGGTTTCATTCGCTGTTCCGCCTGTGCTTACAGTTCCGATGGTGGAGGTTAATGTTGCAGCAGTGCTCTTCCAGATCGCATACAGCATCGTATCCGCCGCTATCGTGAAGCCATCTCCCGCCGCATAGACTGCATCGCTTACGGTTCCTGTCGTGTTCCATCCCGCGAAGGTATAATCGTCCTTGACTAAATTGCCTATATTACCATAAATGCTGACTGTTACTCCTTGAGGGTAGAAGCCGTTGTCTACTGGTGCATCCCCTGAAACACTCCCATTTCCGTCATAAGCCACTGATTTAAAAACTTGTAAATAAGGATATCCATAATTTCGCGATGGATTTATTCCCCAAGTGTCTGAAAAACTCCAACTAATATCCGTATATGTAGTTTGCGACGTCATCTCCGCTGTAGTTTTCCCAACACCCTTTCCACTATTATTCAATCCCCCAGCTATATCGCTATTATAGAAACTGTTGCTGATTACTCCACTGCCACTGTGCAGTCCTACCAAACCGCCTACATCGGTCGTCCCATTCACGCTTCCCATGGCGTAGCTGTTGCTGATTGTATCTGCATTTTGCCCAACCAAGCCGCCTACATTGATTGTCCCATCCACGCTTCCTGTGGCGTAGCTGTTGCTGATGGTTCCGTGGGTGGTTATTGTCGAACCACCTTCATTATTTATTGCGCCACTATTATATCCTACCAAACCGCCTACATCGGTTGTACCGCTTACG
>CAYYCV010000076.1:506-19584 GCA_964470405.1 uncultured Caryophanales bacterium | reverse complement strand
AAAGTGCTGCTGATCGATGACATTATCGCCAATGGCGATACGGCGCGAGGAATGATTCGCATCATCGGGCAGGCGGGGGCCGAATTGGCGGGGCTTGGCGTCGCGGTGGAGAAATCGTTCCAGGCGGGAGCGCAGACGATACGGGATTTGGGAGTTCGCGTGGAATCCCTGGTGAAAATCGCTTCTTTGGAAAACCGCCAGATCCGCTTTGATGCCCAATGAGCCGGAATTGAATTATTTTCTTGTCTTGCATGCCTTCCCACGCTCACATTTTTCCTTTATAATGGATGTAGGTAGCAGAGAGGAGGGCATAACCTATGGGGAAAGAACAACTATCAGTTGATTTTTTTATGGAAAAGTTGACGGGTGCCAAGGTTCATTTTGAACGCGCTCTTGACTGCAAACATACCGAATTTGACGATCTTTACCCCTATATGATTGAACATCCTCAATTTTTCTGGTATAAGCGGTATGTGGCGTGGTCGGAATTGCTGACGATCGTCAAGCTGTGCGATGAATTATCGTTTGAGTGGCAGGAGCAGTTTTCGCAACAGCAGGTCAAGTACATCAAAGAACGCGTGATGTCCAGCAAGGTGCTTGATTACTGGTTTGAAAAGAACGATTCCAAAGAACATGTAGGCTGACGGATGGCTGAGTCCATTGATATAAAAAAACCTGAAGGGACGTTTCCTTTTGGGTTTTTTTGTGTTGTGCGTCCTTTCCGACTATGATACCCTAATAAAAGGGAAATTAACATAAAAAGATAATTATACTGTGATGTTTGTAAGTGGGAGGGGCCGCATGGATGTTTTTTCGGGAAAGTCTTTAAAGTTTTTATTCATCATCGGTTTTTCAATCACATTATTAAGCATGGCAGGGTGCAAGGATGGGAATAACCAAGAAGCGGAAAGTCTGACTTATGACGAGTATGTCACCCTCTACCAGGAAATGTCGCAGGAATTTTTACCGCCTGATCTTTCAAAAGTGCCTTTGAAAGACAAAATCGCAATGATTGCGGTTGACAAAAAAGCCTCATTCGGGAAACGAAATTTTCTTACAGTGAGCGGCGAACAGAGCGAGAGGGTTACGCAAAGGCGGATAGCGTACGAAAATACAAACAAAAAGCACATTGTATTCCTCGATCTGATTTATTTAAATAAGCCGCTCGATAATGACCTTATTTATTGGAATTCCCACTCCATAGATAAATTCAGAGACAACGCTTTGTTGAAAAAATTTAATGATAATATACTTAGCTATCACAATATTTTAATCAAAATTACAATGTTTTCCGAAGGTGAGCAGACCGCGGCTGCCAGTGGCGTGGTACGAGAAACTACTTTAGCGGTTGTTGACTTTTTGTCCGCCATGGAAAGCCGATGAAAGGCAGGCGAACTCGGTTGCTTATGCGCAGGTATGCGCCCATCCTTTTCCTTCTCGTGCCGCTTCTCCTCGCGGGTTGCAGGCAGGATGCGGGACAGGCGATTCTCGGGATGGATGTAAACGAGTTTATTCAGAAACAAGATATTCAAGTTCTCAAGGAGATCAGGCTACGCACGAACGGGTATGTTTATTTGTTTTATACCCGAGGGAATGAAGCCGGAATTTATGTTTTGAAGGAGAAAACAAAGGACGGTCTCGTCTACAGCTCCAGCGCCAGGGAGAACAGCAAAAATTTGGTCATGTCGGGCGGAGTGGAGGACGGGTCGATCGGTTTGCTGGTTTTCGACAAGCGTATTCTGGAACAGGCCGATTATTTCAGGGCGATTGTCAATCACACCTACATGCTGTATTACAAGTTTACGAAAGATCAAAAGTATTATGCCCTGGAGGACGAAAAGTATCATGATAACGATCTGGTCGAGATTCAATTTTACAATGAACGGGGCGAGGAGATCGGGGGTTGAATGTTCAGCCGTTTTTGAAAGCGATGGCCGCTTGTACGGCTTTTTTCCAGCCTCCGTACAGACGCTGTCTGTCGGCGGAATCCATCGTGCATTCAAATCTTCGCTCCATCCGGTTATGCTTCGCAATTTGTTCCTGATCGGACCAATACCCGACCGCCAGACCGGCCAAATAGGCCGCTCCCCGCGCGGTCGTTTCGCTCATGGCCGGCCTTTCCACGGGCACGCCCAGCAGATCGCTCTGGAACTGCATCAGCAGGTCGTTCTTGACGGCTCCGCCATCGACGCGCAGCGTTTGCAGCGTAATCCCCGAATCCTCCTGCATCGCTTCCAGCACGTCTCTCGTCTGGTAAGCCAGCGATTCGAGGGTTGCGCGGACGAAATGCGCTTTGGTTGTGCCGCGGGTCAGCCCGAAGACGGCGCCTCTTACATCGCTGTCCCAGTAAGGCGTGCCCATGCCGACAAACGCGGGCACCACATAGACGCCGTCGGCGGAATCGACCTGCCTGGCGAAAAGCTCGCTCTCCGAGGCGGATTCGATCATCCGCAGCCCGTCGCGCAGCCATTGAATCGCCGATCCGGCGACGAAGATGCTGCCTTCCAGGGCGTAAGTCACCTGGCCTTTCAGCTCCCAGGCGACGGTGGTGAGCAGTCCGTGATGCGATGCGATCGCCTCCGGCCCCGTATTCATCAGCATGAAGCATCCGGTTCCATAGGTGTTCTTGGCCATGCCCCGCTGAAAGCAGGCGTTCCCGAACAAGGCGGCTTGCTGGTCCCCGGCCGCGGCGGCAATCGGCACGGATTGGCCGAAGAAAAGATCGCGGGCGGTATGCGCGTAAACCTCGGATGAGGAGCGCACCTGCGGCAGCATGGCGGCGGGAACGTCCAACGCCTGCAATAAAGTATGATCCCACTTTCGATCGTGAATATTGTACAGCAGGGTGCGGGAAGCGTTAGAAATGTCGGTGATATGGGCTTGTCCGCCGCTTAATTTCCAGATCAACCACGTGTCGATCGTTCCGAACAGCAGCGAGCCGTTGCGGGCTTTGTCTCTGGCGCCTTCCACGCGATCGAGAATCCATTTTACCTTGGTCCCGGAAAAATAAGGATCGAGCAGCAGGCCGGTCCGTTCTCTGAACGTCGGGTTCATTCCGTCCGCTTTCAGTTTTTCGCAAATATCCGCCGATTGCCTGGATTGCCATACAATGGCCCGGTAGACCGGATCTCCGCTGTCCTTGTCCCAAATCACGGCGGTTTCCCGCTGATTCGTTATGCCGATGGCGGCAATGTGCTGCGGCCGGATGTCCGATGCGGCGAACACCTCGGCGATCACCTTCCGGATGGACAGCCATATCTCGTTGGCGTCTTGCTCCACCCAACCGGGATGGGGAAAATAGGATTTGCATTCGGTTTGGGCGAGTCCAATCATGTTCCCCTGTTGGTCGAACAGCATCGCTCTGGAACTGGTGGTGCCCTGATCCAATGCCAAAATATAAGCTTTCATCCCGCGTTGCCCCCTCTAAGAGCCGGATTTTTCATATTCATCATAGCATTTGCATGTCGTTCGCGCCATATGGAGGAACTGTCGGCGGGATGCGGCCAAAGCGCGGCATTCGATCCACTGTCAACGGAATTTTGAACTGGCGGCGATTTGTTGTATGCTGTAGGTAATCCCTGTAAGGAGCTGAATGGAAGATGATTTCAGACGAACAACTGGATGAATACCGTGTGAACAACATCAAGATCCGCGTTGTGCGCGATCAGGATGAAGCCAACGATGTCAAGGGCATTGTGGTGGCATGGAATGAGGACACGGTCCTTGTACGCAAACAGAACCGCAAGGTGTTGAAGCTTTCGCGTTCCTATCATTACCAACCTTTCGATGAAGAGAGGCGTTTTGGGGAGTGATTCAATTTTTTTTGTGGTCCCACTTCATTCCGCTTGACTAGGCGGGCGATGACGTGCTAAGATAGTCTTCGTGATTAAGACGTGCGTTGGAATGAGGGATATGCTAAGGTGGCTTATTGCTCATGAAATTCCGCGTAATGTCGGGCGGTCGTGGCGGAATTGGCAGACGCGCACGGTTCAGGTCCGTGTGGGCTAAACCCCCGTGGAGGTTCGAGTCCTCTCGACCGCACCACTCTAAGAATGAACGAGCTCTTGAATCAGTCCTTGTGACGGTTCAGGAGCTTTTTGCATAATCGGGATTTGCAACGTGTTGCTCATGGCCTGCGCCGACGATATGTTGGAACTGTAATCCAGATGAGTACGGAAATCGTTTGATGCTATTAATTGGCAAGGTACATAGAGGTTCTGAAATATCCTTCTAACAGTCAAGTGATTTTCCTGAAATCATAAAAACAAACATCATTATGGTAGAAATGCAACTTCTATGGGGGCGAGGATTCTTGTATTATGAAACTGCTTTCAAAATAATGGAGTGACAGGAGGTGAACATAATGTGCGTAGAAATTCACAGAACGGTTAACTGTCGTTTCGAGCCTTGCGAATTCGACTCAAAGGGAGTATGGGCCACCATTTACTGTTCGAATGGCCAAATCCGGTACCAGCGTCTTCATTGTCACTGCTAGTCGGAAAGCTGTTTTTTAGTCTCGGTCGATAAAACTTCCCAAGAAGTTTTGTCGACCGTTTTCCACTAAAGGAGGGAAATGATGAACCTCGGAGAATTTGTCCGAATCGGGCTGGCTCTGTTGTTTTTGGCATCCGGGGCGCTCAAGTTGTCGTCCCCGACACGAATGAGCCAGACGTTGGAGGCGTTGGGCTTCCCCTCTGCCCTGCGGACTCCGGGCGCCATTGGTCTTATCGTACTGGAGCTTGCGACAGGCGGGCTGCTGATTTTCGGCAGTACGGCAGTTATCGGGGCTTGGCTGTCGATTGCGCTTACGGCGATGTTCACCGTCGCGGTCTTTCTGTCGATGCGCCAGCCCGTCAAAGTGAAATGTTCCTGCTTCGGCAGCGCCTCCTCTGAGGAATTGGGCTGGGGCACGGTTCCGAGACTGGCGGCGATGCTGGCTGCCTCCGTACTGCTGCTGATGCGAGGCTCTGTCTCCGAATTGTGGCAACTGACTTACGAGCAAGCGGGACTCGCCGTGTTCAGTTGGGCGGCGGTTGCCGGGATATATATCGTGCTGGCGAGAATCTATACGCTGCTTCGTGCATAACGAATCGGCTACTATACCGATAGGAGGCATGCTATGCTGTCGCTTTATCCGATCTCTCTTGTCTTGATCGCTTTATGGCTGATCGTATTGACCGCGGGCTTCTTCGTACTGACCGGAAAAACGCTCAAAGCAGCCGCGGCTCCGGCGTTTCCCCAAATCGGCCTGACGAACGCGGACGAAGGTCTGTCCAAGAACATGGCGTTTCCTCCGCTCGATCTCGTCTCGTTTAATGGAGAAAGTCTTCCGTTGCAGAACAGCATTATTATTTTTTCACTGAAGGGTTGTAAAGCCTGTCTGGATTTGTACCCGTCCCTGCTGAGCTACAAGGAAAGTCATCCGAACCTTCCGATCGCCATGCTTCTGTTTGCGGAAACCGAACATGCCGCAGAGCGAACCATGCATGAGCATGGGCTTACGCTTCCGGTCTTTTTCATGTCTGTCGATCATATACCGATGCTGCAAACCAGCTTGTTCCCCTTCGGCTATGCCTTGAACGAGACGGGAAAGATCGTTGCTAAGGGCTCTGTCAACGGTCAGAGAGAGCTGGATTTGCTGGAGGCGGAGCTTCCGCTCACAACCAAAGACGGCATTACGAAGGCGGGCTGACGAATGAAGCGGGAGCCGAGTTCGGATCGGAACGCAAAGCTGCCGTTCGGTATCGCTTCGGAGCGGACAAAGCTGTTGCTGGGAACCTTGCTGCGAATGGTCCGGTTGCTGTTAGGCATTTCATCGGGACAAACGATTGCGTTGATTGCATGCGAGCTTATGGCGGCTTTGTTGCCCATTGCCCAGATTTGGGTGACGGTGCGTTTAATGGACGCGGCGATGGAAGTCTATCATCGGTTTCCGGAGGGGCTTACAAACGCATACGCAATCGTGGGCATACAACTGCTGATTTTATTGGCGGGAATCGGAGTGGATATGGCGAAACAGCATGCGACGAATGTGCTTCGCACCCGGACAGCCATTTCCGTCGGGAGCGCGCTTGCCCTCAAAACATCCTCGATGTCTCTCCTCGCTTATGAGGATCACGAGGTTCACAATCGGCTTCAACGAATAGCGGGAAGTCTGGATATGCGGATTTTGCAATTTTTCCAATCGGCTCTTTCTTTAATCATGAATGTTGTCACGCTTGTCGGCTATTTGCTCGTTCTCTATCATTTTCATTGGATGCTTGCCGGAGGCTTGCTTCTGTTGATCGTGCCGCTTCTGTTCATCCATTTCAAGGAAAGCCGTCTGACTTTCAACCAAATGGTGCGTCAGACTCCGATGAGACGCCGGGCGGATTATTTGTTCAGCCTGATGTCCAACCGTCAATGGGCGAAGGAGGTTCGTATTTTCGACCTTTCCGAGCACATTACGGAGCAATGGAAAAGCAGCTTCCGGCAAAATGCGGACGAGCAGAACCGTCTTGATTTGCGGATGTCCTTGCAGAAAACGACCGTCTTCGCTTTTTCGTTCGGCATAATTGCTTGCATTACGGCCGGCTTGCTTCGACTGGCTTCCCTCGGTCAAATCAGCATTGCGGAGTTTGCCGCTCTCATTCAGGTTGCCGCCTCGGTTCAATCTCAACTGAGAGCGCTTGCCGCTTATACGTCTACGATCTTCGAGAATGCGCTATATGCCTCCGAGGTGTTCCTGTTTCTCGACTCCGAGCACGAGGCGGGGGGACGGCAACATGCTAAGAAATCGGAAGCTTCGGAACATCGTCGAAGGCTGGATTCTCCGATTCAATCCGTCGTTTTCCGCAACGTTGGCTTTACGTATCCGCAGACGAATAGAAAGGTGCTTGAGCAGCTTTCCTTTGAAATCCGCGCAGGAGAGAAAATTGCTCTTGTTGGCGAGAACGGATCGGGCAAAAGCACACTCGTGAAATGCTTGCTAGGTCTGTACCCGGTCACGGAAGGCACGGTGGAATACAACGATGTCGATGCGAAGGAATGGGAGACATCTTCGTTGAGAAGCCGATTGACGGCAATCTTTCAGGATTTCGTTCAATATCAGCTTTCTCTTAGGGAAAATATCGGCTTCGGACGGGTGAAGGAGATGCATGATGAAACCCGATTGCAGACGGCCGCAGCCCAATCCGGAGTGGAGGAGTTTGCGGATGGCTTGCCGGAGGGCTTCGAAACACAGCTCGGCCATACATTTATGGGCGGACACGAGCTTTCGCACGGCCAATGGCAAAAAATATCGATCAGCCGGGCGTTTTTCAAAAACGCGGACCTGATCGTACTGGACGAGCCGACCTCGGCTCTCGATCCGCTCGCCGAAGCTGCGCTGTTCGAGAAGCTGGCGCAGCTTGCCGAGGGACGAACAACGTTGTTTATTTCGCATCGGTTGGGCATATGCCGGGCGGCCGACCGCGTTCTTGTGCTCAAAAACGGCTGCCTTGTCGAACAGGGGCGTCACGAAGACTTAATAGAGGCCGGGGGCGAGTATGCGCGGATGTTCCGGGTGCAGGCAGATTGGTATCGGAAATGAGCAGTTAAGTTCAACCGACCGGTTCCGGCCGCGACTTCGCGAAGCCGTCCTCCGTCGTCAATAAGCCGAGCCGAACGTATCCTTCGCCGTTCGTTAAAGAGCGCCGTCTGATGGAATACCTCTTGAACAAACTCAAACATAATCGCCGTCTTGCCACGCGCTGCGACAAATTGGCTTCCACTTTCGCAGCCTTTTTAAAGTTGGGTTCGTTCATCGTCTGGTTAGCATGAGGTTTGCATACACGTCCCAGGATATTTGACAAGAAAAGATTACTGGTGTAAACTTTAATTATAGTTTACTACAGTAAACTTTATGGAGGTTGTCATGAACGAATTGGCCGGTAAAATTCAGGATTCCGAACTCGAAGTGATGCGCGTGCTTTGGGGTGCAGGGAAAGCTTTGCCGCTTATCGAGATACGCAGTATACTTTCCGCTCGCTGCGGATGGGAAGATTCCACCATCAAGACACTTCTTCGCAGATTGCAGGCAAAGAATATCGTCAGGCTGGAAAGGCGCGGGGTATACAGCGCTATGATAACCGAGGAAGAATACAATCAATGGTCCACGCATTCGTTTATGAAAAAGGTATTCGCAGGCAGTGCAAAAAAGCTGGTTGCATCGCTTGTTTCCGACGGACAATTGGATGAAAAAGATATCGAGGAGCTTTCCGCGATGTTTAACAGGGGCAAGAAAAATGAATAATGCTCTGATCACAATTCTGTCACTTTCCGCGTCCGGCTCCCTATTGGCGCTTACGCTGTTTGTACTTTCCGCGAATAGAAAGCTGCCGGCAAGCATCCTGTCCACAACCTTATGTGAGAATAAGAAAGAACTAGAAGAGAGGTTAATCAGCATTATGAAATATAAAAAGAAGTCGACGTGGGTGGCCGCACTGACACTCGTTTTGACACTCTTCCTCGCGGGTTGTGCCGCAACGCTCGGAGTTGCGAACAGTACCAGTATCAGCCGTAGTACCGGTACCCCTACCAGTCCGGAAGCTGCGCCTGCAGTAAACAGTGCAACTTCTTCAAACACTCCCGCACCATCAGAACAATTAAAATCGATCCTCGCAAAAAATACCGCAAATGAAATTGTATTTTTTCAGAGCTTTACTACCGGCGACAATCAAAATGCCGCATTTGCAATAGTGGCAGGAGGTGAGGTTTGGTATATTACCGCCACCGGTGCCGAGAAATTGAAAAGCAATATTGCATATTCATTGGACAATCAGTCCGATGCGCCTGTTATCTGGACCGTTGATGGTGTCACCCTATTTAAATGCGAAGAGGTTCCCGGTGGCAGCAGTTCCATGTCGCATGCCTGGTATGTCAAAGATGGGAGAGCCGTTGAACTTCCCTATACGGGTATGCTTCTTTCTTATATCGGCAACGGCCAATTCACGACGATAGGCGATGCTTTCGATCGGAATTTTACAGATGGGGTGGGTACAGGACACACCTACAAGCCCTATGATCTTTATTGGACACCGGACGGCCTGAAGGAATATGGCGGGTTAAAAATTACGCGGCAACAGTTGTTAAAAGCGAAAGGCGCACAGGCGATAATGGATGCGATTACCCAATCCGGATATGCTATCGACGATATTTATTATCGTGCCAACAACATAATAAATATTAATTATCATTCCGGAGATAAACAAAACGGTGATTTTTACTATGTAACCCTCGTATATAAAAATAACGTCGTTACTCTCCAATTGGCGGGTATAGGAGCGGGTGATGCTGAAATAGAAAGCTTAACCGAAAGCCATTTAAGCGATATTTCTTACGGTGGTATTTATCAGGCGGCACTTTTTAGCCATATTGCGACTTATCCGGATGAATTTCCGCATCAATAATTTTACTTCGCCGCAGGCCAATCACCGATACTAACGGCCTTACCTTGGCAACGCTTGTTGTCTTTTCTAAGCGAAATGATGGTTAGAAGATAACATAGAAAATGACAAGGCCTTGACAAATGAGGTTTGTCGCAATAAACTCGTTATGAGGTTTGTTGCAGCAAACCTGAAGGAGGCCATCTATTTATGGAAAAGTATAAATTTTTTGATGCGGAGTTCAGGTTCGTAAGTCTTATTTGGGCGCATGAGCCGGTAAATTCTACAGAACTCTCTCGATTATGTCTGCAAGAATTAGGTTGGAAGAAATCAACGACGTATAACATGATTCGGAAATTGGTGGATCGTGGTATTTTACAAAATAAAGAGGCCACAGTAACCGCTCTGGTAAAACGGGATCAAGTACAAAAGTACGAAAGTGAGACATTGCTGGAAAAAGCTTTTGATGGCTCACTTCCAACATTTTTGGCTGCTTTTCTAAAAGACAGGAAGTTATCGAAAGAAGAGGCTGAAGAAATTAAGAAAATGATTAGGGAGGCCACGAAATGAGCGGCTTCTTTATTTCGTTTTTGAACATGAGCCTTATGGCGAGCTATGTCGCACTTATTGTTATTGTCGTAAGGTACGTACTCGGGAAGGCACGTGTTCCCAAGATATTTTCCTACGCTTTATGGGCGGTTGTATGGGTTCGGCTTATTGTTCCTATATCGTTTGAAAGTGCATTCAGTTTGATTCCCGGAAAGACGAATGTGATTCCTCGGGGTATTGGCTTTTCACAACATCCCGCTATAGGCACAAGTATGGGTACAGTTGATCAACCGATGAATGATTCTATCCCGACAATATTACCCCCGGCAGACATGACGGCTAGCGTAAATCCAGTGCAGGTTCTCATGGAGATCTCCGCTTCCATATGGTTGCTAGGGGCGGTTGTTCTCATTAGTTATGCCTTGGTATCCTATGTCAGATTGAAACGCAGGCTTACTTATGCTACACGCATCGAAGGAAACACTTACGAATCCGATCGAATTAAAACGCCGTTCGTGATGGGATTTATCAAACCGCGCGTCTACTTACCCATGGGTCTTGCCGGGCGGGATAAGGATTATATATTAAAACATGAAACAGTTCATATTCGACGTTATGATCATCTCATTAAACCGTTAGCATTTGTTGTTTTAGCATGGCATTGGTTTAATCCGCTGGTGTGGATCTCCTATTTCCTTATGATTAAGGATATGGAGATGTCATGTGATGAAAAGGTGATCAAAGAGACACATGATGATATCCGAACAGACTACTCTAAAACACTGCTGGCGCTTGCTTCAAAACAAAGTGGTTTGATCGGTCTGTTGTCTTTTGGTCAGAGTAGCGTGAAATCGAGGGTGAGGAATATTCTTCATTATAAACGGCTGACATTTTGGGCAGGTGTTGTTATGATTGTCGTCCTGGCGGCTTTAACCATCGGCTTGATCGCGAATCCGAGTGTGAAGAGTGATATCTCTGGAAATCTTACCGATACTGAAGCAAAAAACATTCTCAAGATACTTATTCCGCAGGCGTTAGATATCGCTGAAGACATGTTTAACGGTGGTGATGGAAACAAAGTTGACAAAACGAAAACAATTCCGGGTGAACCGGATTATTGCCTTGTCACTGGGGAAATCGCCAATTACGATGTCCAATCCGTTGCCGATATCAAAAAAGCGGTAGAAGATGTATTTACAAAAGATGTGGCTCAAACTCTATTTTTTAGTAAATATCTGACACCTCAGGAAGATCGCCCTCTTTATAAGGATTATGAGGGTCGGCTTTACGTGGACACGAACAATGGAGGACATGGATTTTCAACCAAGTTTTTAATGGATACTGCCAAGATAAGAAGTCAAAAGGATCATGTTGTCACCATTGCCTTGGATGCTACCGTTCTGGATAATCCGTATGGGATATTGCTTGTGAAAATCGCACAAATCAACGGCAAGTGGATGATGGCCTCAGGGCTTTACGATTATGAATCCATCATAAATGGAACGATATCTCCGGAAAAGCAAGTGGCCTTCATACCGGATGGTATCAAGGTGCATGCCTTGGATACATCCTACTTCGACGAAGTGAACGCCACTTACAAAAATGCGCCGGCATTGGTCGATACACAGCCTTATATGGTGGTGATGGAAACAAGCTATCAAAAACTGACATTCGTATACAAGCTTGCAAGTCCACTTCTGGATATTCCACAGATGCTTTCCGTCGCGGGCTATGGGCCAATAAACGATAGCGCTTTAACCAACAGGATTTTTGGCAAAACGGAAAATGACGTTTATGGCCGTGCAAGCGATCACACGCTCCTGACATGGTCGGTTGAACATGGTATAGACGACGATCTTACAGTCGTCTATGCTTATTCATCAGATGGAAGTTTACCCCATATCCAGGCAGAGCCTAAGGTGAAAGTTGTATTTGATCCATCTCTCATCAACAAGGTTGTCAATGTATATAAGGACACAGTGCCGGATTTCAGTATACCGATTGGGACTCCGCCGACAAAAATGGATATCGTCGCTTTGGATGACAGTCTGACGTTTCGCTTTTACGTTCCTATTGACAGTAGGGACGATCACATCAAATCACTGCAAACCACATTGGAAACGGCAGGATTTACACCGACAGGCGAATCATTTTTTCGCGGTTACGTATACAAGAAGGGAAAGATGGTCGCGAGATATGACCATGGTGATCCGGTAGATGGTGTTTCGGAAGTTGGTGTGACCTTGATGATGCCTCGCGGCGAATAAATGCAAATAAAATATCCATGGTCTTTTAACCGTGAAGTAATTGAAGTCGCGGAATCTTTAGTATAGTTGAGAAGCTAAGGGCTGTCAGAAAGCGGCGTCAAGCAAAACGAGCGTGATGGATCAATCCTAAAAATATTCGGTTATGCCTAACTGAACAATTGCAGCAATACAATACCACCGCCTAAAACAATTTCAAAGACCATGATAAAATCAAAATATTTTCCTGCCGAGCCAACTTTGATTCTTGAATACAACCTGCCAAGACCCGAGCAAATAACGACAATACCGATGAAGTAGATCACATCGGCAAGCCCGTTAGAATGAAAAACAGTCCAAGCCATCAAGAAGCCAAGGCCGAAATAAATGCCACTCAGAAACCGGACCAGGTTATCTAAGACTCGTAGTGAAGGAGTTGGATTTGGCAAGAAGTATCCCGCACCTTTTATCAACAGATTTAAACCTCCTGCCCAGCATATCAGGGCAACCAGTCCCAGTAAAATTCTTAGCGTCCATTCCATTGCTTCTTTCCCCCTTGATTTGTGATGTTCTGAGGAAACACCTGTAATATCGGGTGGCTCCTTCAACTTACGATAAGGTTCACCATATTACTATTCTACTATCCTGCCCGTTTGTATTACAAGGTTAGCCATTCTACAGCTTTATTTTCTTCTCACAACGACACAATGCCCTTCAAACTTCAAACCCTGCTGCCTTGTTCCCAAAACCAATGTATGACCCAAGGGTCCGATTTTGCTTGAAAGCGGTTTTTCCAGCGTAATCCATAAATGGTGATGCCATTAATGCGTCTACGAAAGAAGCAATCTTGTAGGAAACCTCCGATATTTTTTCGGATATTGGATTTTCAATATTTTGACTGTTGGCTGCGTTGCCAGTAGAGGAATTCTTCACCGGCACTTTGTCGAATCCGCCCTTTCTGTTTATGAAAAATGTAGAAAAAAATACGAAAATAAAATATAGCATTTTTTTACAAACTAAATGTTCCAAAATATGATATTAATTGATATAATAATTCACGGACAATAGATGGGAGAGGCACCTATTTTCTGCCAAAGGGAAACTGCATCTTTTGTTACTATGATACGGAACGGAGTGTCGGCATTTATCGAAACAGCGGAAGGAAAACAAGTTGAAAAAGGAGATTAAGAAATGAATCGAACGTTGCATTTTGAATTGGTGGCGGGCTCCGCGAACGAGCAGCAGCTAACGCTGCATGCGGGCGTTCACAAGCACGAGCTGAAGCCGCACACGGAGGAATCGCTCCGCGCGGCCGCCCTTGCCAACAAAGCGTTGGCGCTGATCCCCGAGCAACACCGCAGAAGATTCACTCACTATGTTGAAATTCCTGAAGACCACCTGCCGACCGACCGTTTGACCCGCATTCGCGTTACTTCACCCGATGACAACCCGGACATTTATCTCCCCAAGCTGCATCATCTTGCCTTTCACATTCCGAAGCAGCACCGCCATAGGCATATCCAGAGGAAGCTGGCGGCTAACCCTCTGCATCTCCACCCCAAGCTGACAAATTTCGGTTTAGAACAGATGAACAGTCAGGACGCCTTGCAAGCGAACCTTGACGCGGGAGACTTGCAAAGCCCTTGGGACATCGCGGTTGCGATCCTGTTCCATTATCCCGAGCTTGCCACCAACAAGCCTTACACCGCCAACATCGTCATGAACGATCATATCGCGCCGCCGCAGAACATCAATCCGACGCAATACAACCAGGTTTATACGCTGGCTACGCAAATCAGTAAACAAGGACCGGCTTCGTCTACGGGCGGTTGGGCTACGATTACAAGCTCGGTCGACCAGTACGGCCAGCCGCTGACTTACGGCTACGATATGGGTACGCGGAAGGCGGGTGATCCGATTTATGTCTACAGTTGGTCAGATACGACCACGCAATATGCGACCTCGCCGATGACCGGAGCCATGCAGACGGCCAGCAACGATACGTCGCTGCAAAACCAGACCTGGACCGTGAACCAGGGCAAAAGCGCCTACGAGCAAAGTGGCGGCACGACCAGCAACGCGGTGAACAAATCGTTTGCGGCTCCGCGGGTGGTGCTGGCCGAGACGGACGCTTCGTTCAAATGGACGGTCAAGGAGGAGACGCCGAACCACGGTCTGAATGTGTATGCGGACACGATCCAGTTTAACTCCGACGACACCTTCTCCATTCAGGTGAAAAATACGTATTTGCGCTCCTTGACGGCGTATGCCGAGTTTTATAACGAAAACGGCGACGTGATCAGCAATCCGCAGGGTTGGCAGGAGCAGCTTCCGTCTTCCATCTCAAGTTGGTTTGAGAACGACCAGAAGAAATTTATTTCCAGCGTTTCCGCCGTCAACACGATTTTGGGCATTCCGATGCCAACCGATCCGACGACGCTTTCTTTTGTATTCCCCGATGATGCGACGAGCCTCAAGCTGCAGTTCGGTTGCCTGGGCACCTCACATTGGGACGGCACGATCGACCCGTCCGGGGCGATGTTGACCGGGGTGTTCCAGTACGGCATTCCGTCGATCTTCCTCGCGGCCGGTGCGGCGATTACGAGCACCAAATGGTTCAGCGATTTTGTCTCCGATATTGAAAATGTGATTGCCACGCTGGCCGTCGCGTTCCCGATTGTCGGCGGCGGCGTAGCGACGGCGGCAGCTTTGGGCAACACGAAGTCGGTCTTGTTTACGTTCGCCGACGCGATGGCCGGCATTTTGCTGGCCAAAGGGCTGGAAAAACTGGCGCTGTATGTGACCGAGCAAATTACGGTGGCCGAGCTGGAGGATTCGGTGCCCTTCGTCGGCTGGGCGCTGCGCGCGGCCAACATGGCGATCGATTTCGCCGAAATGGCGGTCACGACCGGGGAGCTGTTGTCTTCGCCGGCGACGCTGGCCGTCGACATTTCGCGGGCGATGGACTTGAATTTCACCCTTCATCCCGATCCGAAGCACGGCGAGCCCGGCCGCCCGGAAACGGCGGTATGGCCGGCGGTGTCTGATCATTATCAGGTGACGGTGCAGTACCAAGGCGGCACAAACTTCGTGCTGAAAGGCAAGATGCCGGAGGTCACGTCGAATACTCCGCTGCAGTTGACGTTCTCCAATTTGCCGGTCGGCGGCACGATTCAAATTATCGCCGGCATTTATTCGGAGAGCGGCTGGCTGTGCGGCAAATATCAAACCGACTGGCTGCCGGCTTTCCCGGACGAGGGCTCGACCTCTTTGACGCTGGAGGGGAACATTACGGAAATCCTCGTTCCGCTGACGCAGGATACGCAATATGACTACAAGGAGAAAATCGTGTACGACGCCGCGAGCGGCAACCACATCTGGCATGCCGGCGATCTGCCGACGGCGACCCGGGCCAATCTCGATTGCAGCAGCGGCGGCCACTATATTTGCAACCCGGTTGACATTACGCTGAACGGACAAGCGTTCCAGGTCGGCTATGCCTGGAGCTCGTCGGGGCAAAATTACGTCTGCCAAAACGTCTCGGTGCTGGCCGACCCGCAATCGCGCTACAAACTGTCCGAGGTGCAGTTTACGGTGCAGCCGTACATCGCTTACGACGACTTCGGCTTGCAGCCGGCGGACGGGCAGGAGCAGCAGGTGAGCAAAAACAATTTTGTCCTCGATACGCGCAACAATCAGTTTAACCTGCGTCAGGTCAATCTGGAGGACGGCTCGAACGGCTTTGGGCTGAACGATCCGAATTTGAAAAGCTGGGGCCGTTTCAACCTCAGCAACATGGACGCGATGGTCGTGCATCCGGACGGCGCGGTGATCGGCGTGAGCTGGAAGGACAGCAAAATGGAAATTTTGCAGATTCCAAGCGAAGGCGTCGACGACGCGCATGCGCCCGATGCGCAGATGGTTTCCGGGCTCGGGGTTCGTCAAGGCCTGCTGCAAGGGCCCAAGGCGATTGCCGTAACGCCGGACGGCCGCGTGCTCATTCTGGAAACGCTGAACCAGCGGATCCAATCGTTCGACACGAAAGGCAACCCGGTGGCGAGCTTCCTCGGCGAGCGGCTGTTTACGCTGGATGCGGCCGAATACGCGCCGGATCTCGATAACGGCGTCTTCTCGGAAGCGCTGCAGCTTCAATTCCAGAACAACGGCTTGACGCACATTTTCGATCTTGGCGCCTCGTTGACAGGCGACCTTGATCAAGGGCTGCTTTCCGACAATATCATTAACGCGTTCGCAAACGAAGGGGTGTACCTGTCCTATGACAGCACGCAAATGGACAACCACCAAGTCAGCTCTTATGTCACGGTGGTTGCCGCCGGTGCGGAATGGAACATTACCGACCCGACCCGCAACGCCGTTTATGACATCCGCAAAAACAACGAGGCGTTAAGCGTGTACGACGTGCTGAACAACGTGACGGTCGACGTTCGCTCCCAGGGCAGCATCTGGGTGGTGGAGGACTGGAACGGCGCGCAGTCGTACTACATTGCCCAGGATGTGGTGAACAGCCAAATCTTGAACGTCAATCGCTATTTGTCTTACATGGCCTTGTACAATCCCGATAACCGCACCGATATTACGTATCTGGATGTCGCGGTGGAAGCGAAAGGTTATATTTATGTGCTTGCCTATGTGGGCAGCGGCAAAGACCCTAGCGATTACACGCTTGATCTTTATGAGCCGGACGGCACGTTCCTGGTGCGCACGCCGGATTCGCGGCTGCAGCCGACCAACCCGCAATACGTCAGCGCGGCGCGTCTTGTGGTCGATGTGTGGCGCAACGTGTATACGCTCAACTACGAGCCGATCATCGGGCCGAACAATACGACGGAGCCGTCCATCAGCCATTGGATTCCGACGCCGCCGATGTTTGACCTTGATTTGAGCCAGCAGCCCGATTTCGATAACGGCAACGTGCCGGCGGTGCAGGCGGATTTTGCCGCTCACGGCATTACGCTGGCCGATCCGACGCAGGTTGTAACCGTCAGCCAAAGCGGCTACTGGACGGTGAGCGATCCGACGCAAACTTATGACGTCATCCGCAGCGGGTCGAGCCTTGAGGTGTATTCGATTCCGGTTGCGTAAGGAAAACCAAGCCGGCCGCCCGATCGGGAGGGCGCGGAGAGCCGCGTCCTTCCGGCGGGAAAGGCGGCACCTTATATCAGGAGGTAAGAGGATGGGGAATTTATTCGATCAAACGTTGCAGCAGCTCGGCTTAAGCGATGCGGACGTGCATAAGGGGACGCTGCGGACAGGCGATGTGAACGGTCCTTGTTATTTGTCGAGCAGTTCGCGATACGCTTCGGCTGTCGTCGCCAAGCCGATTCTGATCCGGAGCGTCGCCGATTTGCAGGCCCTTGTCGGCCGGCTCGGCGCGGGCAACCTGGATACCGAAGTGCCGCGGCCTTGGCCGGAGGAGAAAGCCGGATTGCCGGCGACCGATTTTAACGAGGCCGACGACCGCAATGTTTACGCGGCGCTGCGGATGATGCTCGGCGGACGGTTCAGCGAGGTGCAAAGCTATGCCGATGCCGTCAACGAGCGTTATTTTCCGATGAAGGCGGCGGTCTTTGCCGTGGAAAATATTGTGGTCACCAAAGACAATCCGCTGATCATCGGGCCGGACGGCCATGATCCGGTTCCGGTCGTTTGCGGCACGCTCACGCTGGAGCCCGGCGGCCAAATTATTTGCAACGCCCCGGTTTTGATGACCGTCGATACATTTATTAAAAATTAAAAATGAACAGACCGCTTGCCGGTCTTTAGGAGGAAAAACGATGAACGCACAACAAATCCGCGAGCAATTTATGAGCCGCTTTCACATTTCCGAGGACATCATTCATCAAGGGACGATTACGACGGCGAACGGGCCAACCTATATTTCCGCGAATCCCAATCACAATTCGGTCATCCAGCCGACTTTTGTTACGGTGTCCAACATCGACGATTTCAAGGAATTTGGCGGAAACGCCGACGAGCTGTATGAAACCAACCAGCTTGCCGCGCACCATGCTCCGCTGGGCGAGTGGAACGCCAGCCGCACGGAGGTTCCGTATTCCGAGCTGACGCCGCAGGAGAAAGCGGACCTTTGCCATGCCTACCAGACGTATATATACGGTCATTCCCAAACGGTGCAATCATACAAAGATGCGCTGCAAAAGTATTATTTCCCGGCGCAGCTTGCCGTGTTGGCCGCCCAGGATGTGGTGGTGACGCCGGACAATCCGCTCATTCTTGCCGGCGACGGGGACCAGCCGGCCTCGTTCAGCTTCGGTACGATCACGATTGAGCCGGGCGGACAAATCATCAACCAGGCGAACGCGACGCTGCTTGTCGATAACCTCGTCCAGCAAGTAAGCGGAGCGCAGGACCAGCCGACGAACAATTTCGTCAGTGTGGGCCCTGACGGCCCGGCCGGCGCAGCCGGCGGCAATGGCGGCAACGGCAATCCGGGTACGCAGGGCAGCTCCGGTTCCGACGGCAAAAACTCGTGCGATACGGGTGCGGGCCAGGGCAACACAGGCGGAACCGGCAACAGCGGCACGAACGGGGGCAGCGGTTCGCGCGGCACGGATTCCCAGGTGATCAGAGCGACGCTGACGGAGGTGGAAGGACCGGTCACGCTGATGTCGTGCGGCGGCAACGGCGGTCAAGGCGGCGCAGGCGGCAACGGCGGCGCAGGCGGCCAAGGCGGCGCGGGCGGCAGCGCGACGTCGTATTGCAGCGCAGGTCCGCAAGGCAGGGGGGGCCAAGGCGGCGCAGGCGGCAACGGCGGTCAAGGCGGCGACGCAGGCAACGGCCCAAGCATTTATTGTACGTCCACATCGTTGGGGCCGAGCGGTTCCGTATCGTGGGGTGTGCCGG
>CAYYCV010000076.1:0-496 GCA_964470405.1 uncultured Caryophanales bacterium | reverse complement strand
TTGGTTGTGTCGCGGTCCGGTGTCGGCGGTTACGGCGGCGCGGGCGGCTGCGGCGGCAACGGCGGCCAGGGCAATCCATACGGCGGCGGCGGCGCGGCAGGCACGCCGGGCGCAAACGGCAGCAACGGAACGAACGGTACGGTTTATATTAACAACGTGCCTCAAACTTAAGCCAACTTTATATGAGGGAGGTATGCGGAAATGAGCGATAATTACGATATCATCATCCAGGGCGCGAACGGTCAAAATGGCGTGAATGGCGCGAACGGCAAAAGTGCGGACAAGGACGGCGCGAACGGCCAAAACGGCAGCTACGATAAATCGGGACATCCGAACTGCACGCCGGCAACCAACGGTGAGCCCGGGGCGAATGCCCCGACTGCCGGCGCGGCCGGGGCGCAAGGGGGAGCGGGTATGACCGCTTTCGACTTTGTGCTGCGCTGCCAATCGATCCAATCGCAATCGATTGTGACGATATACAGCGCCGGCGGCGATG
>CAYYCV010000075.1:0-19915 GCA_964470405.1 uncultured Caryophanales bacterium | reverse complement strand
ATTCTATGGCCTATGTCATCTGTTCCCCGTGTATTGACGAAAAAGCAGCAGAATGTGTGGACGTGTGTCCTGTCGATTGCATTCACGAAGGGGAAGACCAGTATTTTATTGACCCTGACACTTGTATCGAATGTGGCGCTTGCGTCACGGCATGCCCGGTAGAAGCGATTTATCACGAGGAAGAAGTTCCCGACAATGAAGTCGAGTTTATCGAGAAGAACGCCCAATTCTATAAGTGACCGAAAAAAAGAAACCAGTATAAGGAGCGATCTCGTTCGACGAGAACCGCTCCTTTTGTGTTCCGCACCTATATATGTGTCGGAGCCGAATGCGGCGGACGCAGACGCTCAACGAAAAGCAGACCCAACGCCCACGCGATGCTCAGTTGCCAATACACGGCAGCGGCGGACGCGGACGCCCGCACGGCTTCTCGGACATTCCCGCAACGCGCCGCCCTTCACCTTTTCCGCTCGCATCCTTCCTCCTTGTAAAAGCCTGGCGAAAAACAGGCGGCTTCGCGCTCGGGCACCTGTTTCCGATCGCGATGATCCGCCGGTTTCCCGATGGAACAGACGGAACAGCCCATTCGGGCAGACATCCGCGGACAAAGGCGATCCCTGCCGCTTTTTCAACCTATACCCAATCCCCCTATGCCCAACTCCTCCGCCGCTTTTTTCACCACTCTTGCTTTTTTCATCGCTCCCGTTTTTTTCACCACTCTTTTAAAATCAAGGTTTGAATCGAATGGGCCGCGCTTTGCAGATGTGCCAATTCCCCCTTGAGCCTGAGCGTATAAGGCACCGCACTGTCGGTCCGATTCAGCACCACCGCGATCAGCCCGCCGTCCGGATTTTGAAAGGCCGCGCATTCCAGCGCATCGCTGTACACGCTGTGCCCGATTCTTCTGGCGCCCGGGCGAATGTACTTGCTGAAATGCCCGATGTAATAATACGAGCTTTGATAATAAATCTTGTCGTTTTTCCAATCCGCAATGATCGGAGCGTCGCAGTAATTGCCCACGTGGTTGGGGCCGCCCGTTTCATCCAGCAGCATATTCCAGTCCATCCATCCGGAACACCAATGGTTCAAATCGCCGATCATATGATGTCCGTACCGCTCCCCGCTCGTCCAACTGCCCAGCTTCACGCCGTTTTCGACACAGCCTTCCGTGAAGATCAGCTTTTTGTCGGGAAACCGCTGATGAACCGCGTCCAGCCCCCCGAAATGATCGCCGGAATACCAGTGAAAGCCGGCTCCCCAAATGTAGCGCGACGCCTCGGGGTCTTCAAATGCCGCTTTCGAACGCTCGTACACGCGCTCCTTGTTATGATCCCAAATCAGAATCCGCGTATCGGCCAACCCCGCCTCAGCCAATGCGGGACCCAGATGCTGCTTGACAAAATCCTTTTCTTCCTCCGCGCTGAACACGCAGGAATCCCAGGTTTGCACAGCCTTTGCCTCATTTTGCACGGAAACGCCCCAGATCGGGACACCCGCTTCCCCGTAGGCGTGAATGTATTTGATAAAATAACGCGCCCACGCATCCCGGTATTGCGGCAGCAGCTTGCCTCCCCCGTTCATCCGACCGCTCGTTTTCATCCAGCCCGGCGGGCTCCACGGCGTCGCCAGCAGCCTGAAGGACGCTCCTTCCGTCTCCATGGCCGAGCGAATGAAGGGAATGAGCGCTTCACGGTCGCGGGCAATGTCAAAAGATTCCAAGCGTTCGTCCTGCTCCCGGACATAAGTATAGTTTCCCAGCGAAAAATCACAACTGTTGATATGCGTGCGGCAAAGGGAATAACCGTGTCCCCGGACGGGGTCGAAGTAGGCGGCGATGATCTCCCTCCGTCTGGAAGGGCTCAGCTTGGCCAGCGTGACCGCCCCCGCTTCGGTAAAGGCGCCGCCGAAGCCCTCGATTTCCTGGTACTGCACATCCGGGTAAAGATTGAAAAGCTTATTCTCGGCTTCATCCGCATCCGGCGTCCAGACGACGGGAGCTTGCTCGGTCAACCGATCTCCCGTATACCGGGCCGTCTGAATCACACGCACATTTTCTTTGCCTTTTTCCATCATTTGGCCTCCTACCCCATTTCGCGAAGTACGCTGATCATCGCAAGAAGTAAACCGACCTTCGCAAGTATAAGCTCTGTGTCGCGGCAAGCAGAGGGGGATCCCCCTGCTTGCCGCTTCCTTTTAATAATACACGTTCAACTCCCGAATTGACCACCAGTTTGAAGCCGTTCCGGTCTGCACGACCTTGACGTACCGCGCCTGCCGCGTCCCAAAGTCCGCCGTCACCACCGGACCGCTCCCCGCGCCGGAAGCCACCGCGCTGCCCCAGTTCGTTCCGTCATCGGACACGTACACCTCGTAGCCGCGGGCATAGTCGTCATTGCTGCCCGTCGAATCCATCACGACCCGGTTGAAGCTCCGGCTCGACTTCATGTCCACCGTGATCGATTGACCCGGTGTCATCGCCGCGCCCGTGCTCCAGCGGGTGGACATGCTCCCGTCCAGCAGGTTCGCCGGTGCATCCCCGCTCGTCGGCGTAGAGGTTGCCGTCCATCCCGTCCGGTCCAGCGCCGTTTCCGTGCCGCTGCCGCCATCGCCGTCTCCGTCGTCTCCGCCGTCCCCGCCGCCGGTGTCGCCGTCCGTATACACGTTCAGCTCCCGGATCGACCACCAGCTCGAGGCCGTTCCGGTCTGCACGATCTTGACGTACCGCGCCTGCCGCGTCCCGAAATCCGCCGTCACCACCGGGCCGCTCCCCGCGCCGGAAGCCACCGCGCTGCCCCAGCTCGTTCCGTCATCGGACACGTACACCTCGTAGCCGCGGGCATAGTCGTCATTGCTGCCCGTCGAATCCATCACGACCCGGTTGAAGCTCCGGCTCGACTTCATGTCCACCGTGATCGATTGACCCGGTGTCATCGCCGCGCCCGTGCTCCAGCGGGTGGACATGCTCCCGTCCAGCAGGTTTGCGGGCGCATCTCCGCTCGTCGGCGTGGAGGTTGCCGTCCACCCCGTCCGGTCCAGCGCCGTTTCCGTGCCGCTGCCGCCATCGCCGTCGCCATCGTCGCCGCCCCCGCCGCCGGACAGCGTGGTGGCGCCGGCGGTATTGCTGGCCGCCGACGCGTGGTTGGCCGCATCCCGCGCTTTGACGGTATAGCTGTACGGGGTCGATGCCGCCAGCCCCGTGTCGCTGTACGACGTCACGTCGGAAAAGCCGGCCAGCGAGCCGTTGCGGTAAATATCATAGCCGATTACGCCCACATTGTCCGTCGAAGCAGTCCAGTGCAAATCAATTTGACTGCCTGACACGGCGGACGCCGTCAGGTTGGACGGCGCGGAAGGCGCTTCGGTATCCCCGCCGCCGACGCCCGATCCCTGGAATTCGGCAACGGTTTGCCTCATCGCCTCGCCGGGCGAATTGGCATACACCCTGCCGCCGATGTCGTTGATCACATGGGTGATTTCGCTGCCCGGCGTTCCGGACAACCATATCGTGGTCATATGGTGGATTTTCACGCCCTGCACGTCGGGAACCTCGATCGCGCTGTCCAGATCGACGTCGGCATCCCGGAAGTAGGAATAGACGCCAAGCCCCCAGGCTTCGTGCGAGGTCACCGAGTCTGCCACTTTGTATGAAGCGTATCCTTTGACGGCGCCGTTTTGGCTCATCCAGGCGGATTGGCCCGGAACATCGTACGGGATTTCCGATTGATAAAAATAAGTTCGCCCGCCATTGCCGTTCCACAATGTCTGGTATTCCTCGTGATGCTCGTTAAACAAGCCGTAAACCGTCACGTCATTTCCGTTGACAACGAGTCCGTTTTTGCTGACGTTGCTGTTCCAGCCGGCTCCCGCGCCATGATCCGCGCGCCATATCCAGAAATGATCGCCGATCACATTGTCGCTGTTGATCTTAAGCCCGACATCCGCCGAACCGGCGGCCATTCCGCCAATGCCAAAGAACAGATCGTGCAGCGAGGTGGGATTGGCCGAATGGTTCAGGGAGCTGCCGGCCGGGCCGACCTCCATTAAAGCGGACGAGTTCGCCGCGCCGGCTTCGAAAAGCAACCCGGCGACCTTCACTCCATCCACATCGGCCACCGACAAGGCCGTCTGCCCGTTATCCGGCACCAGCGAAGCATACCCCAATCCCAGTATAACCGTATTGGGGCGGTCCACGCGAATCGTATCGCTCAAGTGGTAAATCCCCGGAGTAAACAGCACGTTTTTGCCTTGATCCAATGCGGCGTTAATGCTTGCGGCAGTGGAAGCGCCCGGCTGCGCGATGTAAAATTGATCGATCGGTATCGACTGGCCCGGCGTATTCCCTCCGGCCCAACTGATGCCCCGGGTGTTGGTTTGCAAGGATGGGACGAACACGTTGTACTGGCCCGATCCGTTCACGTACAGATAAGGCTTTTCCCGCATCACGGGCGTCTGGTCGACGATCGTGTAGGGCGGATCCGGAAAAGCGGCCGCGGGCGGGTTGGCGTCGCCGACAAACACCATGTTCCAAACCCCGTTCGACCATTCGTTGTACTGCGTGTTTCTGGTGAAAAACTGCTGCTGCGACGCAGGCGTAACCTTGCCGTCGATCAGCGAATCGGAGATGAATCCGCCGCTGGCCCAGCCGGCATTCCAGCCTCCGTCGAAATCAAACAAATACAGGTTGCCCTGAACGTGGACGCGCCTCATCGGCGCCGCCTGGGAAACGGCCCATTGGGCGGTGCCGCTCGGGACATGCGCCGAACTGGCGGACGGATTGACGGTAAAATTCTCGATGGAGCGCCAGAAATTCGTCGTCGCATTGGCGCCGGCCCACTGGGCATCGGCATTCACCCCTCCGTTGATGTGAACATCGCCGGGATTTTGCCCCAGACCGGCCACCTGCGTGTAGAAGCCCACCTTCACGTTGACGTTGTAGGAGCCCGGCTTGAAGAGCAGCGCATACCTTTGGCTGCCGAATTGATTCGTTTCCTGCGCGGCGAACACGGCGTTGGCCGTATTTTGGATATCGTTCGCGGACATGGATGGGTCAAACACGTACACATTGGGTCCGAAAAGAGTATCGTTTGCCGCCGCGCGGGTGACGCCCGGATAAATCGAAATCAGGCTCGCCGCAACAGCCAGTGAAAACAAAACGGACAACATTCTTTTTAACATTTTTTTTACCTCCAAAAATTTGACATCGTCTTGACACGGTTGAATCATTCTATCCCCAAAAAACGGGTTGACAAAGCATCCCTTACACGTCCATTACAAATCACCCCCTTCACAGAGTGGATCAAAATGGTTGTAAACGATTTCATAATGAGTGTTTAAAAGTGTGGTGAAAAAAAGCGGCGCAGCGGTTGGGCATCGGTTGGAGAAACGGCAGTGGTCGCCTTTGTCCCCGGATTCCTTCCGAATATATGGTTGTCAATTCAGGAATCCGGGGACAACAGCGATCGGAAACCGATGCCCAAGTGCGGAGCCGCCCGTTTTTCGCCACACTTTTAAAAGACCGGCAATCCATAGCGGCTGCGTGATGGAATATGCGCTGATGGATCACCGATCTCTTAGCAGATGAAACGTTGGCAGAGCGCCACCTTACCCCTTTACGGCACCGGCCTTAATCCCCCGCGTAATCTGGTCGGTGAACAGCAGGTAGATCAAAATCGACGGAATGGCGATCATCGACAGCACGGCGAATTGCGCGCCGTAATTGGACGAATACTGCCCCATGAAATACACGACGGCAAACGGCAAGGTCCGCAGCGAATCCTTGCTGATATAAGTGACCGCCATAATGAATTCGTTCCAGCAGCTCAGAAAGGAAATCACCGTTACGGTCGCGATCGCCGGACGCAAGATCGGCAGAATGATCCGGTAGATGATGCCCGGGATCGTCAGGCCGTCGATCACGGACGCTTCCTCCAGCGCGCGCGGAACGGTTTCCAGAAAACCCGTAATAATAAACATGCTGATCGGAATGGAAAAAGCGGCATACGGCAAAATCAGCGCCCAATAGGTATTCAGGATATCCGCCTGGCTGAATAAAATAAAGTTCGGCAACAGCGTGGAATAAATCGGAATAATCATCCCGACCATGATCAGGGCGAACAACGGCTTCCGCCACTTCCACTCCATGCGCGTAAACGCATATCCCATCGAGATGGAGGCCAGCACAATGATCAGGATGGATACGCCGCAGATCAACAAGCTGTTGGCAAACAGCAGCGGAATATGCGCATTTTGAAAAGCGTCGGCATAGTTTTTCCACATGGGGGGGCTGGGCCACTTCAAAATGCTCGATGCAAAAAAGTCGCCGCTCTTCAACAGGGAGAAATCGAACAGCCAGATCAGCGGAAACAGCTCGGCAACAACCAGCGCCGCCATCAGGAGAACAAATACAAGGCGGGCGATCCGGCGCTTGGCTCCCGTTGCGGCCATACGTTCCGCCCCCACCGAGGCGGCGGGTTTCACAGATGTCGTCGCCATCTAAAATTCCCCCACTTCTCTCGTCAATGTGCGGTTCAACACCAGCGTAATCGCCAGGCAAATGACAACGAGCATGATGGAAACCGCATTGCCGTATCCGTACAGACCTTCGCGAAACGCTTTGGAATACAGATAAGTCGACAGAAATTGCGTGCTGTTCGCCGGGCCGCCGGCCGTCAACAGAAACACCGTCTCCATCTGCTTGAAAGCGGAAATGACGGCCAAAATCACGTTGATGCGCACGACCGGAGCGAGCAGCGGCAAAACCACTTTCAGATTCAACTGAAACTGCGAGGCGCCGTCCAGCATGGCCGCCTCATACAGATCCTTCGGCACGCCCTTGATCCCGGCATAGTACAATAAAAACGCATAGCCGAAGCCCTGCCACATGCAGACGATCACAATGCTCAATATGGCGAGCGTGGAATCCCCGAGCCAGTCCTGGCGCCATGAGGACAAGCCCGCCGCTTCCAAAACGCCGTTCAACAAGCCGAATTGGGTGCCGAGCACGCTGACCCACAGCTTCGTCGTGACAAACGTGGAGATGATCGAGGGGATAAAAATGCACACTCGGAGCAGTTTCTCCCACCGCCCGCAATACTGCACCAGCATGGCGATAAAGACGGCAAGCGGATGCTGGACGCACACCAGCCCCAGACCGAGCAAAACCGAGTTGAGCAGCGAGTGCCAAAATACCGGGTCATGCCGAACGATCTCCGCAAAATTGCCCAACCCGATCCAATGATATCCGGTCACTCCGTCCCAGTCGGTCAAACTGTAATAAACGCTGACCGCGATCGGAATGAAGATCATCGCGATAAACAGCGCCATGCCGGGCGCCACCAGCCAAAATACCGTTCTTCTGTCACTTATGATTTGATGCATTCTCCATCATCCTGTCCTGTACATACGGAGCGGGGCCGTTTTTCGGCCCCGGTTGCCTCCGCATGATCGATTTCATCATTCGCCGGCTTTGTCTTTCGCCGATTTGTCGGCGGCCTGATCGATGGTGTTGGCGAATTCATCCGGCGTGATGCTCATTCCCTCCAGCTTCTGAATGGCGTCGTAGTACGCTTTTTGCGTATCCGGCGTAAATTTGTCCTGGTTGACCGTCCCGCTGTAAGAAGCGGCATGGCTGAATATCGCCGTCAAATCCTTCTGCACGTTCGTTTCATTGCCCGTCACGAATTGATCGTATTTTTGGGCGGGGAAGGTGACGCCGTTCACCCATACCTCCTTGGCCCAGCCTTCGGGACGGAACATCCATTGGAGGAACTGAATCGCTTCGGCTTTATGCTCGGATTGATTGGACACGGAGTACCCGCCCCCGAACCAGGCGGCCAGATCGTCCGGCGCGCCTTTGCCGCCGTTGATGGCCGGCAACGGGAAGGCGCCCATATTGCTGCGGATGTCTTCCGGGAAGTTCTCATCGGAGGCCATGCCCATCTCCCATTCGCCCATCATAAACATCGCCGCTTTGCCCTGGCCGAAAACGTTCCTCGCCGTGCCGTAATCCTGGTTCAGGAACCCAAGCCCGAACGCGCCGGCCTTGATCCATTTTTGCATGGCTTCCGCCGCGGCCGTAACGGCGGGGTCTTTGAACGATCCGCTGCGATCCATGGCCGCGTGCGAGGTGTCCCAAGTGCCGGACGCCCTCTGCACCAAAGTATCGAACCATATTCCCGACGTCCATGCGTCCTGGCCGTCCATCGCGATCGGCACGATCTTCTTCTCCTTCAGCTTGTCGATGACGGCGAACAATTCATCCTCGGTCGTCGGCACCTGCAAGTTGTTGTCCGCAAAAATTTGCTTGTTGTAGTAAACCACCCAGAAATCGGAGTTGCGCGGGAGGCCGTACAGCTTCCCGTCGATGCTGAATCCGTCCAGCGCCGCGGGGATGAAGCCCGCATCCTTCAGATCGTCTCTGTTGATCTCGGCCAGCGCGTTGTTGGAAACGAGCGGGTTCAAATAGTTGGTGTTTCCCCAACTGCTGATGATGTCGGGCAATTTATTCGATGCGTTATACACTTTGATTTTGTCCTGAAACTGCGGATCGGGCGACAAGGTTTCCACCTTGATGGTGATATTCGGATGTTCCTTCATGTACTGATCGATCAAAATTTGCTCCACTTTCCCTTGCCCTGTCGTGCGATCGGAATTGTTGGTGAAAAATGACAATGTGATTTTCTCCGCGTTGTCTTTGCCGTCATCCGAATCGGCCGGAGCGGCATTGCCCGAATTTTCGCTCACATTCGTTCCGGAGCCGGAAGTATCCGCACTGCTGCCGGCGTTGTTGTTCCCGCCGCCGCAGGCGGCCAAGCCGAGCACAAGCATCAACGCGATCAAACCGACAGACCATCTTCTAAAACTGAACACAGGGTTAGCCATTCTTTTTTGCCCACCTTTTCAAGTATTTTTTCCTTTTAAAAGTGCGGTGAAAAAAAGCGGTGCCGCGGTTGGGCATCGGTTGGAGAAACGGCAGCGGTCGCCTTTGTCTCCGGATTCCTTCCGATATAAGGTTGTTCATTCGGGAATCCGGGGACAACAGCGATCGGAAACCGATGCCGAAGCGCGGAGCCGCCCGTTTTTCACCGCACTTTTAATGCATGGCTTTATTATAAACTCGCTTAAATGGGAAGTTTAGGCAGCGTTTTTCAGTATTCCTTGTAAATTTTTACGCTTCGTTCCCCCGAAAAACAAAAAAATCGGACGGCGCGGCGGAAAAAAGCGGCGAAATTGTATTTTTTTCAACCGTTTTTGTACATATCTAAAGTTGTTTTTCCCAGGTGCATTGACTATAGTTAATTTATCGGCCGGGGATGACGGCTTCGCAAAAAAGGGGGCTGCGCAATGCATCCAACCCGCGTCTTCAAATGGTATCTCGATATGCCGATCCGAAACAAGCTGCTGCTATGGTTCGTTCCCCTGCTGGTGGCCACCGTGGCATGTACGGGCGTGTACGCCTATTCCGTGGCCGCGAAGGAAATCGTGGACAAGATCAGCCTGGAGGAAGCGGGTACGGCGAAGCAAGTCATCGATACGCTGGATTATATCGCGCAGGACGCGGTCGATATTTCCAACTATTTATACCTGACCCCCGACATTCAATCGCTGCTTTCTACCGATGCGGGCGGGAACCAATATTTTGCCAGCCGGGATGTCATCGAATCGATCAACCACCTGATGGTCACGAGGCCCTACTTTCAATTTCTTACGATCTATTCCTCCCGTTTTCCCACCATTCAATTTAATAATAAGGGCTTGTCTTCGGCTATTCCGTTTGAGGAATACCGGAAAAAGTTCCATTACGACGAAATTTTGAAGGACCCCGTCATCGAACATTGGAAGGTCGAGGTTCCGAACCGCGGCACCACGATTTTTCATGGAGATTCGATGAACAAGCTGCTGCTGACCAAAGTATTGAAAAACTATCGCACGTTGAAACCGGAAGGCGTGCTCATTCTCGGCATCGACGAGCGGGATATCCGCCGCTCTTATTCCCCCGACATCCGCGCGTCGAAAATCGTGGTCATGAACGATGACGGCACGGTGCTTTCGGACAGCAAGGGCGAATGGATCGGACAGCCGATCAGCGAACTTCCCTTTTTTTCGCAACCCATCCTTCAACCGGAAGGCATCGACGCCGCCATGGATCGAAAGGAATGGGTGTTCTCGCATAGGCACTCGACGGTTACGGGATGGCACGTGTTGGTGGTGCAGCCGCGCAACGCTTTGCTGCATCAGTTGAACCGCATCCAGTGGATCACTCTGCTGATCGGCTTCATCACGTTGCTGATCAGCCTCGCCGTCTCGTTGTCCGTTTCCGGGGTCATCACCAAACCGATCCGGCAAATTGTGCTTTCCATGAAGAAGTTCCAGCGGGGGGACTTTTCCCAAAATGTGACGCTTCGGGGCAACGACGAGATCGGACAGTTGGGCAACGGCTACAATACGATGGTGCAGCGGATCAAGAACCTGATCGACGACGTCTACGCGTTTGAAATCAAGCAGCGGCAGGCGGAGCTGAAATTGCTCCAATCCCAGATCAACCCGCATTTCCTGTACAACACGCTAAACTCCATCGCCTGGTCCGCGCACAAAAATAACGACCCGCAAGTGGCCGATATGATTTACTCCTTGTCCGGCATTTTTAAAATCAGTCTGAACGAAGGCAAGGACGTCATTGCGCTTCAACAGGAACTGGAACTGGTCGGCCATTATTTGTCGCTGCAAAAAATGCGGTTTCCCAATAAATTGACGTATGAGATCGAATTGCAGCCGGAGCTGGAGCAGGTGTCCATCCCCAAATTGCTGATCCAACCCTTGGTGGAAAACGCCATTGTGCACGGAATCGAGCCCTTGACCGACGACGCCGGATTCGTGCGCGTCTCCGCCGCGCCCTCCGCCGACGGAAGCCGAATGGAAATCGAAATCACGGACAACGGAGTCGGCATTCGCGAGGAGTTGCTGCGGAAGCTGAATCAACAGCTTCCCCCGGAACGCGATTCGACCGAACCGGAGGGGGAAAACTTCGCCTTGTTCAACATTAAAAATCGAATTCGATTATATTATGGAGAAGGCGCTGATATGCATATCCAAAGCGTGGCAGGATCGGGAACGCGCGTACTTCTGACCCTGCCCTATGCCAGGAGGTAATCGACATGCTCAACTTGTATATTGTCGAAGATGAACAGCCGACGCGAGAAGGATTGCTAACCATGATGGATTGGGAATCGTTGGGGATCCGGGTGTGCGGTCAGGCGGAGAACGGGATGGAGGCGCTGCCCGCGCTGGAGTCCGGCATCGTGGACGTGCTGCTGACGGATATTCGCATGCCTCTTCTGGACGGTCTTCAACTCATTGCGGAAATCCAGCATCGCGAGTTGGACATCGCCTGCATTCTGATGTCGGGATACAACGATTTCGAATATGCGCAGCGGGCGATCCGACTGGGCGCTTACGATTACTTGATCAAACCATGCTCGCCGCGACAGGTTGCCGACACCTTCAGGGGGGTCGTTCGGCAAATTATCGAGAAACGCCGAATGGCCAGCGATCTGGATGGCTTGCAGTTGCAGTTGCAGCAAAACTTGTCCATCGCCAAATCGCAATTATTGCTTCAGTGGCTGCATTCCCCGAAAAAACCCGCCGAGAACCGCCGGGAGAAAATGATTCAATTGAACATGGCGACGGTGTTCCAACATGTCGTGGTGATCTTGATTCGCCCGGACCGCAAGCCTTTGCGGAAATTAAATTACAAATACAGCGACCTGGAACTATTGAGGTTTGCCGCAACCAACATTGTGAAAGAGACATTGGAACAAACGCTGCTTCAATCGGTGGAAACCGTAAACGACCAAAACGAGATCATCGTGATCTGCAACGGCACGCACGAATTTCTGTTGGAAAAACTGAAGAACGGGCTGGAGCAGCTCCAAATCAACCTGAAGAAATTTCTGAAGATTACCGTCAGTATCGGAATAAGCGATCCACAGCAGGACATGGATTCACTGCATGAGGCCTACCGCGAATCCGTGAATACCCTGCACATGATGTTTTACATGGGGGCAGGGCAAATTTTCTTCGCCCGCGATTTCCTCCACTTGAAACACCCCCCTGCCGAGTCGGTCAACGAATCCGATTGGATCAGGCTGGAGCAATCCATCATCGACAATTTCCGTTCCGGACTGTACGCCGAAGCTTTGAACGATACGGAAGCATGGCTTGAATTTTTCCAGGAGCAGCCCACCCATTCCCGCACCAAAATCAATATGCAGACGCTGTCGCTGATGACCCGATTAATGGGGCTGGCTCACGAGCAGGGCATCGCCTACCACGAATGGCCGGGCTCCATGTCCGGCATGGTCGAACGGATCGAGCTGCTGGAGACGCTGGAAGAACTGTCCGCCATGGTGTTAAAAACGATCCAGCAGTTGGTCGGAATATTAAATCCACACAAGGTGCCCCGGCGCAAGATTCAACAGGCCATCGATTTTATCGTGGAGCATTATAATTCCCCCGATCTGTCTCTGGCCGGAGTAGCCAAGGAATTGTTCATCTCCAGCACCTATTTGTCCACTTTGTTTAAACAAGAGCTCGGCACCAATTTTCTCGATTACGTGCATCAGTACCGCATCGAAAAAGCGAAGGCGATGCTGCAGTCCGGCGATTGCAAAATTCAGACCGTGGCGCGGGAGCTTGGCTATTTCGACGAAGCCCATTTCACCCGAACATTTAAAAAATGGGCGGGCATCCTGCCGTCTCAATACAAGAAAGAAGCGGCCCATCTGATCGATTTGCCGAAATCATCCGATTAGCGCAATTTACCCGACTAGAGGCGTCGGCTTATCCCGCGTCCCCCTCCGGCCCGGATACGTTTGGCGGGAAGAGCGTTTGGTAAACGGACGCGGGCGGATGCAGCGCGGCGTATACTTGCGCGGCCGCGGCATCGCGATTTTCCACGATTTTTAACTCCTCGCGCTTTAAATGGCCTTCGATGATCTTCAACTCGTTATCCAGCTTTTTCTCATGAATCGCTTCGTTCTGCAGACTTTGCGAGTAGCTGTCGAGCGCCTCGCCTTCGCCCAGCAGCGCTTCGACGATAATGCCGTCGGTGCGCAGCACGTTCTTGGTCGCCGCCATGATGATGCCCGGCACTTGAATCCCGATTCCGCCGGTCTGGTTGCCGTAAGTGGAAACGTACCCTTTCTTTACCCTCAAATAATGGGAGTACGGAATATTCTCGCCGCGGTCGTCCTGGAATGTTTTCAATTCAACGAACGAGTGGCAGCGATCCTCGTAATCGAACATGTTTGAGAGCTGATGGATGATGGCATTGCGGACTTCAACCTGCTTGTCCGGCACAATGGCCTCGGCCAGCAGCGAATCCAGCTTGGGCAGCGTCACTTCCTTGTAGGTATACTGATCTTGCCCGTTCACCGTGTCGACCTGGAAATAGCCGATCCGCACGTCAACCAGATGCAGCAGCGTAATATACTCCTGGTTCATCTGCCGGAATACGAAATTGAGCGTCCGGCTGACATTGATATTTTCGATCTCGCGCTCGATCAAGGCTTCGTTGGTCGTCGTGTCCTTCTCCTCGTAGCTCGTATTGATGTGCACGTCCCGCTTGGACGAGGCTTTCGCCACATGCTTCTGCACCGCGTTGGAGATATTTTTGGCAAAATCCTCGCGCGCCGAATTCGTTCCCCCGCTTTCTCCCGCCGAAACGCTGGCGGAGCCCCAGCCCCAACTGGCGCTGGCTTCGGCGGACAGCTTGTAGTTAAAGCTCTCATCGTATTTCTGGCGGTCCGATTGCTCGCTGGCCATCGATTTTTCAAAATCCTTCGAGCTTTCTTCCGTGAAGGAATCGAGAATGCTGGAGGCGCTGTTCGCCGTCGTTTCCGTCTGCCTGTAGGTTTTTACGCTGATTTTCGTCTTCTCTCCCGGCAGCAGGGAGAACGTGTTGATCGTCTTCCCGGCCCCGTAGTCTCCCAAATACGAAGACAGCCTGTACGATTCCACCAGGATGAGGCGCTTCAAGCGCGAATTGAAATCGGGAATCAGCGTCACGTTGACGGCGGTCGTCACCTCCGTCGCGTTGCCGGCCACATCGATGCAGCGGGCCGTGATCGCATGCGTACCGGGCACCGTCATCTGGATCGAGGCCGTCCAGCTCGACCAATCGTTCTCCGCTTTGCCCTGCGCCAATATCGCCACATCGCTGTGATCGGGCACGATCTCCACCCTGGCGATTCCGTTGTCGTCCGCCGCCGTACCGGTGACCTCCAGATTGGCGCCCTTCAGATAGGTGCCCGTCACCTGCGCATTGAACAACGGGGTGACAATGGACAAGGTCGGGTCCTCGGCGTCGACTTTGATCGTTAAGCTGGTTGTGCTCTGGTTTCCGCCGGTGTCGGAGCAGCGGGCGGTCACGGAATGGACGCCGGTTGGAACGCGGACTGTCGCTTTCCATGCATCCCATCCCTTGACGGGCGTCGCCGGCTCGAACGCCCCGCTGTCGAGCGACACCTCCACGTTGGCAACGCCGCGGTCATCCGCCGCCGTGCCTTCGATCACAACGGACGCCGCTCCGCCGTCGCCCGAAAAATACGCGCCCGCCTTCGGGGAAACGATCTTCACCGTCGGCGCTGTCGCATCCGCCAATTCGACGGTGACGTTGATCGTCCGATTGGCGTGCGCCGTGCCGTTGCTGTGCGTCGCAATGGCGGTGATCGCGAGCGGGCCGGAAACGGTGACGGTCACGGCGGGCAGAATCCAGTCTCCGTTGTCCTGCAAGGCGGCCTGCCGGTAGGTCTGGCCCTTCCCGACCTGCACCTTTACGCTGCCGATCGTGCCCTCACCGTCGCCAAAAACTTTGGCCGTTCCGGTCACATCGAACGTCGCGCCGGCAGCCGATCCCTTGATGGTGCTGTTCGCAGCGGGCGAAGCGATCGTCGCCGTAATCACAATCGGCAGCGTGGGCGGGACCGGATCGGTATCGCCGTTGTTGTTTTTTAAAGGCTGCGCCGCGCTTCGTTGTACCGCGCGCGGGTCCCGCTCCGCCCGGATATTTTTGTCGATGAAACGGTACGCCAATGTACCGTAGAGCGAGCGGTAGATGCTCAGCTTTTTCCCCGCCTCGTCCGCCAAACGCACCGTTTCCGGCTGAAGGTTCGCCAGCTCCGAGCTGAGCGGCGTGCCCTCCAGCTCCGCAAGGGTGCGGATGCGTCGCAGTTCGTCTTCGGGCGAAGCCTGAGCGGCGGCAACGGCGGCGATCCGCTCGTTGGCGGCCGGCGAACTCGCGGAAAAATAACTGTCCGCCAGTTGGAGGTCGATGAAATTTCTGCCGCTGTACGTCGTTGATTCCGGTACGTTGTAGCTCAGGATCGGGGCCGACCCTCCGGGCTGCAGCTTGATCATCGGCTCGGGGTGATTCGGCATGGGAACATTCCTCCTATTCTTATTCTTGCTACTCTTATTCTTGCTATGAAAATAAGCATACTCGGTATATTCGCGACGCACGAATCCATTCCTTTGCCCCTAAGTCACCAAAAAAGTAGGTATATCTTCCTGCTTGCGGCAGGCGTCTTCCGCAATGGGAAACGCAAAAAAGGCGGTCCCGCTCCGGGCCGTCGGCTTCCGACCGCGGTTGCTCGCCTATACCCCAATGCTGCAGCCTTTTTGATTCGCAAGAAATCTTTTGGACGAATTATCGCTTGTAATCGGAAGAAGGCCTGATCACAAGCTGAAAAGGCACGGTGATCTCCACCGGCAAATCATACTTTCCATTTAAATAATCAATTAATGTTTTTGCGGCAATTTGACCGATTTCGAATTTCGGGATGTGCACCGTAGATAGCGGAGGCGAAGTATACTGCGAGAAATCGATATTGTCAATTCCGATAAAAGCCATATCCTCCGGAATTTTAAGGCCCGTTTCCAGAACGGCGCGCATGGCGGAAATCGCCATCATATCGCTTGCGGCGAACATGGCGGTGGGAAGCCGCGAATGATCGGCAAGGACCCGCTTCATCGTTTGATAACTCTTGTCCACGTCCCAGTCCGTATTCAAAACCCAAGCCGGATTGACAGCAAGTCCGGCCTCCTCCAGCGCCTCCTGGTATCCGCGATACCGTTTTTCCTTCTCAATCGTCCCGGCCAGCCCGAACCCGCCGATATAGCCGATGCTCTTATGTCCTTGTTCGACCAAATGTCTGACCGCCAGTTTTGCCGCCATAATGCGGTTATAAGATACATGAGGAACGCCCGGATCGGAAATATCGATACCCACAATGTGCTTGATGCTTTTTTTGATCGTTTGATACAGGCCCAGATCAATTCCCTCCACCAATATCAGACCATCGATTGGGTTTTCATGAATCACTTTGTGCAATATAGCGGGATCTTTGATATCTTCGCCTGTTTGGATATAGGAAAGGAAATAACCCTCCCCGGCCAACCCCTTCTCGATCCCTTCAAATATGTGCGAGAAATAAGGATCGTTATATTTATTTTGGGGCACGGCCACAATACAGCCGATTTTTTTGGAGGACGGATTTTTCCCTTTGCTTCCTTTCACAAGTTGTTTGGCCAATTTATTGGGTTGATATCCGAGTTCGGAAACGGCCTCCCAAATTTTTTTTCTTGTTTCCGCATTGACCGACCTGCTCGTATCGCCATTAATGACCCTCGACACAGTTGAAATCGAGACTCCGACGTTTTCCGCAATATCCTTTAACTTTGCCACTTCATTTTTCTCCTTCAAAAACCATTTTGAATTTGCGCCAAATTTATCATACCCTTTCACGGTAATTCATGTCAAATCCACCTCTTAAACTGCCCTGATTTTGATTTAATAACGGAACCGCCGCAAAGAGTCGGAAAGCAAACCGGCCAACTCGTCGAGCTTGCCGGACATGTCCGCCATGCTATCACAAATCGTTTGTTGCTGTTGACTCAACGCAGCCACTTGCTCCGTGCTGGCAGAAGCCTCCTCCGATACGACTCGCACATTGCCAAGTGTGGATTGAAGTCCCCGTTGCGATTCGTTCAAATGATATACCGAATCCGTAATTGAACTCATTTGTTCTATGAACACGCCCATCTGTTCATGCACTTTATTAAATATTCCTTCTGTTTTCTTCACCGAAGCCACCTGCTCGTTAAAGATGGGGTATGCTTCCACAAGCAATTCTACCGTTTCATCGATATCGCTTTGAATCGATTCCGTGATTTCACCAACGATCGCGATCGATTGTCTGGACTGATTCGCTAACTTGCGAATTTCGTCGGCTACGACCATAAACCCTTTTCCGGCCGCACCTGCCCTTGCCGCTTCAATCGCTGCGTTCAACGAAAGGATATTCGTCTGTTTCGTTATCGACGCAAGAACATCCAATATCTGTCGGATGGAGCTTGTGTTTTCCTTCAAATGATCCACCTTTTGCACCATGCTTTGCGTCATGGTTTCCACGGAAGACGTCTTTTCAATCAATTCTGCCATATGCAATTCGCCTTGACCGCTTACCTCTTTCACATGGTCGGCTGCATCCGACATTTTGTCGTTGGCCGAGACTACGTTCTCCACTTGTTCGGCAATGATGTGAGACTTCTCACTTCCCTCCCTCGCTTCCAACGCCAAGGTCGATGCACCGGAAGCGATTTGCTCGGTCGCTTGGGAGATCTCCCTGGAAGACAATGCCGTGTTCCGGGACACTTGCGTCAACTGAGCAGACATTTGCAGAATCCCCTTGGCGGACTCACTCGTCTTCTGAATTAAGTGCGTAATTTGCTCCATCATTTGATTAAAACTATCGCCAACTTGGCCGATTTCATCTTTTCGGCGAAAGGCGGCCCGAACCGACAAATCCCCCTGCGAGCCCAAATTCATCAATCGCCGGAGACGGTTTAACGGCCCTCCGATTCTCGCGGCCAACAGAAATGCCGCGACGACCGCGATGATCGCCGCTAATAGGGCCATGAGCAACGTCGCTTTTTTAATTTGTTTTGTTTCCTTTAAGAGTTCGGCGATCGTAACTGTTCCAAGCACGTACCATCCTGTCAGGTTGGAATGATGATACGTAATCAAGTAAGGTTGATTGCGCACTTTCATCTTCGCGCTCCTGGATGGTCGGTCCTTGTCCGGAGAAAACAGGAAGTCGGATTTTTTCCCAATTTCATTGACGTCAGGCGCGTACAAATTTTCAAATTGCCGATTCAGGACATACACTTTCGAGGAGTCGCTCAACTTGACATTTTCCAGGATTTTCGCAATCGCTTTTTCCTTTATTTCAACAATCAACAAATAATCGACGCTCGCTTCGGTAAAGCCTGATTTGAGAAGCTTGCCGTACCCAAACACAAACTCGTCTTCGGTAGAGCGCATATATCCCCCCTGGCGCGTATCAAGCCATACCGTAGCTCCATCTTGTTGAATAATGGATTGCACCCACGGCTGCGCACCATCAAAATCGGCGCCTGTCCCCGATACGGTCGTGACGGGGATCATTCCTTTTTCAACAGGGACTAGCGATAAACTTTGCAAATCCGAATCTGTAGAAAAATACTTGACCAACATTTTTCGCAACGCTTCCCGACTGGCATACCGAACTTCCTCATCGGCGTCCGTCGTACCCGCCAACATCTTATTAAACTGATCGTCGCCATTCATTTGTGCAGAGATATCATCATAATTGGACAGCATTAAATTTAATTTATCGGTTGCAAGCGCGATGGTCTGTCTGGACAGGACGGAAGCCTGATTCTCGATAATGCTTCTGGACGCCCGGAAGTTGGAATACCCCAGCAGACCCACGATAAGCGCCATACTAACCAATACCACCAAAAAAATCAGAACGCCGACCGAACGCAAATGAAATCCTTTGCTTGACAGAAGTCCGCACCACCTTTTCGGAAAATTTAACCCAAATTTATTCATTTATTTGCCCCAAATATTTAATTTTATCATATACGGTCGCATTCATTCTGTCAATAACGCGAGGACAAGAAAAACCACCCTTCGGAAGGGCGGCGATAAAGGAGGCGCAAGGGACGGGCACGGACTACCACGATCGCAAACCCGCGCCCAAGCGTAAATCCGCCTGCTTTTCCCGCTTTTTCGAAGGATGGTCTACCTTATCCACAATCGTTTTGGACGTGTGATGAAAAACTGGCAGCGCTACTCCCAAACATCAGTTTCCGATCAAGGAATTTGATAAATGGGCAACGCTTGACCGGACGCCGATAATCGATCCGTTGTCGAATCGTTCCGGATATATCCGATTCCAACCTGCGAACCTTGTGAAATGCCCAGATCCGCAAAATCAATGCCGACCTCTATCGCGCTGCCGTTCCTCTGAAACCGGCTGCTGTCCAGCACTTTGACCAGCGTCCAGGACCAGCCCGATCCGGTGTGCTGATACAAAAAGTCATTTTCCAGCATGTATTCCGCTCCACTGGCGCTCCATCCCGCAGCCGCGAAGCCCGTGGCCGTATTGTTATCCGTATTCAAAAAGAACTGTCCCCTTACATCCAGTTGACTGCCTTGCACAAGCAAATACAGTCGACTCGTATCGGCAGCGGCCTTAAGCGTTTGTACCGTACTCGCGCCGGAGGCCAAAGAGCCGACTCCATTCCAATCGCCGACAGCTCCATCCACGACAATCCCTGCGGGAGACGGGGTTGGCGTTGGGGTCGGGGTTGGCGTCGGATTCGGCGCGCTTCCCGATCCGACTACATAGACCGGCAACGACTGGTTGGCCAGCGGCAGCCGATCCGTTGCCGAATCGTTCTTAATATACCCGATGCCAATATGCGCGCCTTGCGTAACGCCCAAATCGGAAAGCGATATGCCGACCTCTACGGCGTTGTTATTTCGCTGGAAGCCGGAGCTGTCCAACGTCTTCACCAACGTCCAGGACCA
>CAYYCV010000074.1:0-19965 GCA_964470405.1 uncultured Caryophanales bacterium | reverse complement strand
TGTTTGTACGCCATTTGCGCGTTATGTTCGCCAAGCTCCCAATACGGAATATAAGGCCGTTCGGTGGTTCATGATTTGAACCGCAACTCAATTGTTGGATATCATCTAACGGTTGGGGCGAAGTTCAATTCCGGGCGGTTTTTTGCGTGTCGGCATATTTTGTGTTTCGTTATCGTTTCAGGGAGCCACGTTTATCCGATTCCCGCATAAATCCTCTATTACTCAAAATTTTTTAGCATTGTCCTCGAATCATCCATCTCGCTCAAATACTTTCCAAATCTCTCCCATGACAACTCGGGTTCAATCCGTAAAATGGAAACTTGTTCGCTCCCCCTAATTTTTTGTCATCAACGATCCCAAGACGATTCCTTCGGACTAATATAGGCTAATCTCAATTGGATAATAGGATGCCATCTCTCCAGATTGCTAAAAAGTTAGCCCATATAGTCTTACAAAGGTCAGTATGGCGGTGGGCCCTCTTGTGCTGAAAGGTGCTGAAGCGCTTTCGGCAACCCGCATGGGGGGCGTTCCTGCTGTTCGTCATTTTCCATCGGTGAACGTTATCAGATGATGATGGTGCATGCATCGATGTGTCGCGCTTGCGGGATACGGTGTAGGCTCACGGTTGAAGTCTCGGCGATGTTCTGGACGAAGGCCCAGGTGAAGGTTTCGGGTAAAGAGCCCGGATGGGGGTTTCGGGCGAAGGTTTCGGTTTGTGCGATAAAACGTACAAGAGGCCTTGATTGTGCGCGGTTGGAAGTCATGTTATGCGATTTTTCATACAACATGTAGCGGGCCGGCGCCGAGGCTGCGGATTTTGTACGAAGAATCGTATAACCCGACCTTGAGTGGCTGGAAAACCGTTCCGTGTTATACGACATTTCACACAAAGTATCGCAAAGTGGTGAATCTGACCCAAACGGATGCGAACTGACGCAAGCGGGCGTGAACGCGAGCTGATGCAAGCGGGTACGAGCTGGTGCAAACTGGCGCGAACGCGAACTGATGCAACGATGCGAGCTAGCGCAAAGTGGTGCGAGCTGACGAACCGCACCTCGGAACTGCGCTGCGCAGGGGAAACGGGGGCCGTTTCCAGGCGAACAGGCAAGGCTTCGCAAGCAAACGGCGGGATCGGGCCGCGTGTTGGCGGCCTCGAACGAACCGCCGCCTTCGTCGCCGCGCGCCAAGGGCCCGATGCTGCCGCGCGCTGTAGCCGACGAGGTCGGCTCTCCCCTTGGCCCGGAAACAAATGGGCACAGCTTGGATTCGGCAGGCGGAATGGATCCTGCAGAATGGATCCTGCAGAATGGAACCCGCAGAATGGATCCTGCAGAATAGATCCGGCAGAATGGATGCATTCATCACGATTGGAATATTTTTCTTCCAACCCGGGCATACTATTCGTAGCTTGATTTCATTTGAGAGGGGTAGATGACGTGATTAAAAAACATGGGATCTGTCTGCTTTGTTTTTGTTTTCTGGCGGCCATGCTGATTCCGTTCAGCGCCTTCGCCGCCGAACCGAACAAGGCGGACACGCCCGATTTCGCGCCCAATGCCCGCGCGGCCGTTCTGATGGATGCCGGCTCGGGCAAAGTGATTTACGTGAAGAACGGGGACGAGCGTTTGCCGCCCGCCAGCATCACCAAAGTGATGACGATGCTGCTGCTGATGGAAGCGCTGGACCAAGGAAAAATCAAACTGGACGACAAAGTGACGACGAGCGAATTCGCCGCTTCCATGGGCGGTTCGCAAATCTTTCTGGAACCTGGCGAGGAAATGACGGTTCAGGATATGTTGAAAGGCATTGCCATGGCTTCCGGCAACGACGCTTCCGTGGCGATTGCGGAAAAGCTGGCCGGCTCGGAAGACATGTTTGTGCGGATGATGAACGACAAGGCCAAACAACTGGGGCTGAAAAACACCCATTTTGTCAACAGCAACGGCCTGCCCGCCGCGGATCACTATTCGTCCGCGCTCGATATCGCGATCATGTCGCGGGAGCTGCTCAAGCATGAGCAAATCACCGATTATACGAGCAAATACCAGGATTATTTGCGCAAAGATACGGAGCATCCGTTCTGGCTGGTCAACACGAACAAGCTGGTTCGTTTTTATTCCGGCGCCGACGGGCTGAAAACGGGATATACGAGCGAGGCCAAGTTCTGTTTGTCGGCGACGGCGAAGAAGGACAACTTTCGAATCATTGCCGTTGTGATGGGGGAGCCGAATACGAAAACGCGCAACGCCGAGGTCACGCAACTGTTTAATTACGCTTTTTCCCAATATGTCAACTATCCCATCTATAAAACGGGCGACAAGATCGGCGAGATGAAGGTCGAGAAGGGCGAACAGGACACGGTGCCGCTGATTGCGAAATATCCGTACAGCGTTCTTCTGAAAAAGGGCGAAGCCAAGGATCAAATTCGTCATGAGCTGCAATTGGAGCCGAACTTGAAAGCGCCGATTCATCAGGGGCAGTCCGTGGGAAAATTGGTCGTTTATCGGGGGGACCAGGTGCTGGAGGAATTCAAAATCGACGCTCCGGCGGAGATCGGCAAAGCCGGATGGTGGACGATGATGAAAAGGTCCGCCGCCCACCTCTTTTTCCTGCGATAATCGCGGCGGTTGTTCGAATTTGTCGAGGCGCTTCTAGTTTTGTCGGCGGGCAGGAATTGACTTGCGCGGCGTAGAAATGAATGTTCATGATGGGGGAAGGAGTGAACAGGATTTGAGTCTGCAAATTGAAATGGAGCAGCACCGCAAAGCGTTGATCGTCAGGCTGAAAGGGGAATTGGATCATCACACGGCCGAATCGGTCAAAGCGAGGATGGAGGAAGCGATTGAACGGGGCGATTGCCATCACATTATTTTAAGCATGAAAGACTTGCTGTTTATGGACAGCTCCGGTTTGGGAGTCATACTCGGGCGGTACAAGCAAATCAGTTCCAAAGGCGGCAAAATGATCATTTGCCATATGAATTCCGCCGTGCATCGGCTGTTTGAAATGTCGGGACTGTTCAAAATATTGACGGTGGAAGAAAGCGAATCCGCGGCGCTGTCCGGTTTGGGGGTCGTATCATGAGCGACAACTTTATGACTCTCCAATTTGCCAGCCGGTCGGAAAACGAGTCGTTCGCCAGAGTGACCGTCGCCGCTTTCGTTTCGCAGTTGGATCCCACGCTGGAAGAGTTGACGGATATTAAAACGGTGGTGTCCGAGGCGGTAACGAATTGCATCATTCACGGATACGACAATCGACCCGACGGGATCATTATCATCCAGACCGAACTCCGCGGCGAGGATGTGCATATTACAGTGGAAGACAAAGGGAAAGGCATCGCGGATTTGCAGCAGGCCCGCCAGCCATTGTACACCTCCAAACCGGAACTGGAACGCTCCGGCATGGGATTTACCATCATTGAAAATTTCATGGACGAGCTCGAAGTGATTTCGGAACCGGGCGTCGGGACGATCGTGAAAATGACGAAACGCATCGAAACGAAAAAAGCCTTGTACAATTAGGGGATGGAGCGATGGACGTCGATTTGAAGCATGCTTCTCAACAATATTTGGAAGACGCCGAAGTGAAAAGGCTGATTGCGCTCAGCCAGTCCGGCGACCATATGGCCAGGGACAGGCTGGTGCATTGCAACATCCGGCTCGTCTGGTCCGTGGTGCAGCGCTTCCTGAACAGGGGCTACGAACCGGAAGACCTGTTTCAGATCGGTTGCATCGGCCTGCTGAAATCGGTGGACAAATTTGATCTTTCGTACGACGTTAAATTTTCCACATATGCCGTCCCGATGATTATCGGCGAGATTCAGCGGTTTTTGAGGGATGACGGAACGATCAAGGTCAGCCGTTCGCTGAAGGAAATGGCCAACAAGGTGCGGAAAACCAAAGACGAGTTGTCCAAGCGCTGGGGCCGTCTGCCGACGATCAAAGAGGTGGCCGAAGAACTGGAGATCACGCCGGAGGATGTCGTATTCGCCCAGGAAGCCAACAAGCCTCCCGCCTCGATCCATGAAACCGTGTTTGAGAACGAAGGCGATCCGATCGCGCTGATCGATCAAATCGCCGACGAATCGCAGGATAAGTGGTTTGAGAAGATGGCGCTGAATGAGGCGATCGGGGTGCTCACCCCCCGCGAGCGCCTGATCGTGTACCTGCGGTACTATCGCGATCAGACCCAATCCGAGGTAGCCCACCGGCTGGGCATATCCCAGGTTCAGGTATCCCGCTTGGAAAAGAAAATCTTGCAAACCATTAAAGACCAGATTGCTCTATGAGTAACTGGTCTTTTTGTCGTTTGTATCGAAAAGACAGGATATAGATCTTTTAAGAATTAGGTATAATTTCCTAAAGATTAAAATGTTAGGATGTAGTATAGTGATAAATAAATCCATTTTGTACCAATTTCCTTGTGAGTTTAGAGAAGAAGGATTATCTTCAACCCTGCTCATTGAAGGGAGAGTTTCAGAAAAAATAAAGGGGTGTATTACAGGCTTGAAAATAGATGAGCTTACAAAACTATCGGATATTGAACCATTGTTATTAAAACAAATGCAATCCAATGTGGCTTGCCAAGAAAACAAACGAAATTCAACCATGAAATTATGTCTTGAAGATGACGAAGCTAGCAAGCGGGTTTATAAAAACAAGGGATTGATAACGCTTGTAGATGAGGCTCTAAGTTCCATCAAGCCTTACATAAATCAATCGTTGTTCATTTTGACGGATTCGTCCGCCATTGCGATATATATTTCTGGAAATAAATCTGTAATAGAAGATAAAAGTTTAAGAATAGGGTCGTCATTTGATATTAATCATGCTGGAATTAATGCTATTTCTTTAGCAAAGCAATTAAATGCATTTGCCTATATAAAAGGCAAAGAACATACTTTGCAGTGTTTAACCGATTGGCAGTGTTTTTGCACGCCTATTCAAATGGGAAAGCGAATTATGGGATACTTAAATATGTCGTTAAATTTACAGGATCGGACTGAACTTGCCGCCCCTTTATTATTAATTTTACAACAGAATATCCAAAGCAGGCTACTGGAGCAAAATCCTGATACGAAAAAAATAAAATTAAACAAATTATTCGATTGTTACAAATTATCGAATAGAGAAAAAGAAGTAGCATTTTTTTGGGCAGATCATATGACAAAACAAGAGATAGCAGATCGAATGTTTTTGTCAAAGGAAACCATACGTACACATATTAAAAATATTTACGGTAAAATGAAAGTTGGAGAAAAGAAATATTTTTTGGAAAAAATGAAATAAAATTTAGGTAATATCACCCGTAACGGGGGATATATTTCTTTATTTGATCGTTTTATACTTAATTTGTAAACCAACGTTGGGTTTTTCTCTTGTTTTATACAGAGAGAAAAGAGTATCATGGTGCTCCACATTTGAATTAAGGAAAATGCATTTTCAAATTAATATGTAGAAGGGAGGTAATGAGAATGAAGAAATTATTAATATTTGCTGTTGTGGCTTTAAGTGTGATTGGGTAATCTTCAGCCGTATTCGCTACTTCAGTTACCAATACAAGCAGCGGTCAAGATTTTACAGACAGTTGGGAATTGTATGACAGCGGTGCGAATTGGGTCATGGAGTATGGGTTTAATAAATATGCAATTGACGAAGATTACACTCATACCAAGCATAACTCGCTGCACCATATTGCAAAAGTTCACAATGCTAATGGAACATATTCAGATGGTGATGGAGCAGGGAGTTGGGCCGAAATAGAAGTTACACATAGCGGTTCATACATCGAATACTCGATAGAATACTAGGCGAGATCCATAGCTGTGGAGGGTTTGTTTTGAAAGCGACGAAGTATATCATCAGTTTCTGTGTGCTGTTTGTCGGGTTACTCGTTATTGGGGAAAGTCATACCTTTCGTTTGAATAATTTTTACACCCCATTCCATCACACAACGTTGTATTTGCAATTGAATACGACGCAACAGGAAATGGTTGGCGATATTCTTCGCGCTGCGGAGCGTAATCATATCGAGGTTTTTGCTTTCAGACAATCCCTCCACGGCTCCTTTCAATCCGATTATGATATTTATGGGACATCCGGGGTTGAACGTGATCTCAATCATTCTTTGAACATAGTTGAAGGAGAGTATGCCAGCCTTTTTTTGGGGAATATTCAGTTCGCGTTTCATCCCTTTGAAGATATCCCCGAAATCGGGAAATTCTATGATTACTATCTCATCGGCGATTACGATCAAGCGCTCCAATTCAAGCGAGAATTAATCAACAAATATGCCGGAAATCTTCCCCAAGCAGGTTATGAAAGCCATGATTTGAGAGATATGATTATTTTGCTGTGGCTGCTCATGATCGGGATTGTTTTGTTTTTAACGATATATGACGTCATTTATCAGAAAAAAGAAAATTTGATTCGTGTGTCGATGGGGGAGCGAATTGCCCATATCTTTTGGCGAAATGTCCTGATCGATTCTGTTGTGTTGTCGATATGGTTTGCTGTTATCTTATACATATTGTCGAAGTATACCTATGTTTTTTTCAGGTTTGATCTTTCCCTCGCCTTTTTTGGCATTCTGTTGAGTTGCAACGCTTTGCTATACTTGAATTTATACCGTTACAAGTTGAAAGAGGTTTTTTCCAATGCCAGAAGTTCAAAAAAACTGCTGACCCTGAACTACGGTTTAAAGCTGGTGACCGCTGTTTTAACCATTTTCATAATTTTCGGAAATATAACACTTATTTTCCAATCTTATGAACTGTATAAACAAAAATCATTTTTTAAAGACCATGCCGATTATTACTATACCCGGTTGGAACATAGGCTGGTTCCCCGAAGCAGCGGCTTTATTTCCAACAAAATAGATGATGATGTGAAGATGCAGGCGTCGTTTTATCGAAAATATTTTGATTCATTTCATGCGATTCTGTTGGCCAATGCCGGAGGCTCGTTAAACGGGAGGGGGATTGTGGCGAATAGGAATGCGTTTGAATACGTATCAAACCAAATAAAGGAATTAAAGGAAGCGAAATTAACAAAAAGCATTTATTTTTTAGTGCCTGAGGAAATGTCCGAAGATGATCGCATCATAGATCAATTAAAATTGAACGTCAAGTTTTTTGAAGGGGAGCATTTCCAGTACGACTATGATGTGATTTATTACGAAGATAACGTTGAAATCATAAGCATTGACGAAAACTTCACTTATGGCAGTGAATTGATTCCCAATCCGCTCATTATTTACAATAATATGACGGCGGAAGAACTCGACAGATCGGCTGAGGTGCTTGAACGCTGGGGAGATGAAGGGTTCGGAAAAAGAATTTATTTAAACGACATTATGTATCGAATTTCCGATGATGAGTTTAATCGGTTTGTGAAAGAGCATGATTTGGAAGGCGAGCGGGTGGTCAAAACGAATGTTTTGGATAAATACGAAAACAGCTGGCGTCTCGCGAGACGTATTTTGGTTATCAATTTCGTCTTCAGCATGCTTGTTTTGTTTCTGGAAATGATCATTATTGGCTCGATTATCAAGCTGGAATACGAGGTTCATGCCATCGAGCTTTCCATAAAGAAAGTATTCGGATACGGCAAACTGGAAAAGCACAAGCGGATTGTTTGGTTGACATTGCTCACTACTCTGCTTGCCACTTTGTCGTCCGTCATCGTCGCCGTGTTTGCGAAATTGGACGGCGCGTTCGTTTTGGCGGTCGGGGGCGTCATGATATTGGCATTGGAATTGGCGGTCATCCTGTACTACATTCATCAAATCGAAAAGGCTAGAATTCAGAAAATATTGAAAGGAGGAAATATATAGTGATCGAAATGAAAGGCTTGGCAAAAAAATTTGAAGAAAAGGTATTGTTTTCAAATTTTAATTTAAACATTGAAAATGGAGATTTTGTGATTTTCTCGGGACCCAGCGGTTGCGGGAAAACCACTTTGTTGAATATGATTGGAGCCTTGGAAAGAATAGATGATGGTGAAATTAGGGTGGATGGCGTGGATATTACGAATAAAAAAAACCATTTGGCGTACTTCAGAACAAAAGTAGGATTTCTATTCCAGAACTTTGCGCTGATCGATCATAAAACGGTCAAAGAAAACTTGAAGCTGGTTCGTAAAGACAGCAAGACGGATTTGTCTATAGAAGAAGCACTAACCGCGGTTGGATTAAAAGAAAAAATAAACAAGAAGGTGTATACATTATCCGGCGGAGAGCAGCAAAGGGTTGCTTTGGCCAGGTTAATGCTTAAAAAATGCGAGATTATTTTGGCGGATGAACCGACAGGCTCTTTGGACAAGCATAATGCGGAAACCGTCCTTCACATATTGAAACAGTTTAACGAACAAGGGAAGACCGTTATATTGGTCACACATGACGATAACATCAAAAAGCAAGGGAAAACGGTGATTACCTTATGATTAAGAAAGCGTTTAAAAATAAAGTTCTAGTCATACTCTTGGCGGTCCTATTCTTATTCGGTATTTGGAATTTGGCGTGGTATGTAATTACAACCCATAGGTACAGTTCTTTTATGGAGAATATACCTAAAAATGAGTGGGGATTATATTTCATTGAAAAAGATGGTGTGATGTACAGTGTGAAGAAGCCGGATTATTTGAGTTGGACGGGGAACTTGGGTGTTGTTGATCGTGCAAAGAATGAAGCTTTAATTATTTGGCCTTCCATATCTGGACGATACAAATATGGTATTCGAATTTTGAAGGATGGTGTAGGACATCAATTCTATGTCAACGAAAACATGGAACCCGCAAGTGAAAAAGATGCGGTTGCTTTTCAAGCAGTTGCAAAGTATCGGGATGAGTTGGGAATTTTAATGTCCAAAGCCCAAGAAATGTGGCATCTGAGTTCCCCCTGATGAGTAACGCGCTCTTTTCGGTTGCATACTAATGGCGGGAGGCCGTATGTGTGTCATCCGAATGAGAAGCAAGGGGGATCTAAATGCCGGAAGCCGCTCCCGTATTGTATATTCGCCTCAGGAAAAGAATCCGTCTTCCTTCCCAGATTCCTATTACGTTAAGCCGGGTTGCGCAAATATTGGTTGAACCCGAATATGAGCGACGATTGAAGGAAATGGTGGTGCATGTTCCCCGGAAGCAGGAAGGCAACCTGATTTTGATCGATATGATCCGGATTATTTCCATTGTCAAAAAGGAGATTCCGGACATCCGAATAGAGCATTTCGGACCGCCGCACGCCATTGTGGAAATGAAGCCCGAACGCGAGCGCAAGCCGAATTTTATCGCTGTGGCCCTCGTTTGGCTGCTGTTGTTTTTCGGGGCGGGGTTAGCGATCATGAATTTTCACGCCGATGTCAGCATGATGGAAGTGCAGCGCAACGTGTATCGGTTGATCACGGGGCATGACAAGGAGCATCCTTACCTTTTCCAGATTCCTTATTCCATCGGGATCGGCATCGGGATGGTGATCTTTTTCAATCATCTGTTCCGCAAAAAATTCAACGAGGAGCCGAGCCCGCTGGAAGTGGAGATGTTTTTGTATCAGGAAAATCTGGATCAATATGTCGTGGCGGACGAGTACCGGAAAATGAGCGCGGAAAAAGAGGAATCTCCGTGAGCGGCATCGGTTTGTCCATTTTCGTGATGTTTTGCGGTTTGGCCGGCGGAATAGCGGTAGGAAGCGGCTTGGTGGCCTTTCTGGTCGTGCTCAACATCATTCCGAGGCTGGCGCAGATCTCGTCTTCCTATGCCAAAATTCATTTATACGAAGGGGCGGTCGTCTTCGGGGCGTTGTTTTTTACGGTGACCGATTTTTCCGATATGCGCTTTCATTTTTCTCCCGTGGGGACCGGGGCGATCGGGTTGTTTCACGGCGTTTTTGTCGGCATGCTGGCCGCCGCGTTGACCGAGGTGTTGAACGTGCTGCCCATTTTGGCGAAAAGGCTGCGCATCGACGGGTACATGGTTTGGCTTTTGATGGCGATGGTGTTCGGCAAAGTGCTGGGTTCCCTGTTCGATTGGCTCGTTTACAGCAAGCTCGGCGGGTAGCGCTTCCCCGGTTCGCGGGCGGAAAATGCAAGTCTGCGGTGAAAGCTTCATTCGTTGCCGCATTGTCATCCGCATGGCAATATGGTACTTTTATAATAATTGTTTTATCTCAGGGAAGAGAGGAATACGGTATGTTTTTGCACGGAACCAGTCGAATTAATCACCAGGGGCATCTGGAAATCGGCGGATGCGACGCGACCGAGCTGGCGGACCGCTTCGGCACGCCGCTGTACATCATGGACGAAGCGCTGATCCGCCAAAGGGCACAGCAATATATGGAGGCCTTCCGCCAGTCGGGGCTCGGATTCCAGGTGGCATATGCCAGCAAGGCGTTTTGCGTGATGGCGATGTGCCGGATCGCCGATGAGGAAGGGCTTTCGCTCGACGTTGTATCGGACGGGGAACTGTATACGGCGTTGAAGGCCGGCTTTCCGCCGCGGCGGATTCATTTTCACGGCAACAACAAAACCCCCGAGGAAATCGAAATGGGGCTGGACGCCGACATCGGCTGTTTTGTCGCGGATAACTTTACGGAGCTTCAACTGCTTAACCTGATCGCAGCCGAGAAGGGGAAGAAGGTCAAAGTGCTTCTTCGCGTTACGCCGGGAGTCGAAGCGCACACGCACGAATACATTTCCACCGGCCAGACCGATTCCAAGTTCGGGTTCGACATCGGCAACGGCGCGGCGCTGCGGGCCGTCAAAGAAGCGGTCGAGCTGCCTCAACTGGATGTTTTGGGCATCCATTCGCACATCGGCTCGCAAATTTTTGAAGTCGAGGGATTTCAAATGGCGGTGGAGAAAGTGGCGGAGTTTGCCGCTTCGGTGCGCGATCAACTGGGCGTCACCTTCACCGTGGTCAATCTGGGCGGCGGGTTCGGGATCCGTTACGTCGATGGAGACACGCCGCTTCAAGTGTCGCAATACGCGAAGGCGATCACGGATGGGGTCAAGCTGCAATTCGGCAAACGGGATTATCCGCTGCCCGAAATTTGGGTCGAACCGGGCCGCAGCATGGTGGGCGAAGCGGGAACGACGCTGTACACGATCGGCACGCAGAAGGACATTCCCGGCGTTCGCAAATACATCGCGGTCGACGGGGGCATGACCGACAACCCGCGCCCGGCTTTGTACGAGTCCCGTTACGAGGCGATGCTGGCCAACCGGGCCAACGAGCCGGACGAGGAGGTCGTATCCGTGGCGGGGAAAGCTTGCGAGAGCGGAGATATGCTGATCTGGGATCTTTCGCTGCCGAAGGTGCAGCCCGGCGATTTGCTGGCCGTTTCCTGCACCGGCGCGTACAATTACGCGATGGCCAGCAATTACAACCGCATCCGCAGGCCGGCGGTGGTGCTGGTGCGGGATGGACAGGCCGATATTGCGGTCCGGCGGGAATCGCACGATGACATGATCGGGAACGATCTGATTCCGGAAAGATTGCTGAAGCCGGAAGCAGCCAAACTATAAAAAACGATAAAGAGAAGGAGTGTGGACGCATTGACCAAACACGCAAAAATTAAAATGGCCAACGGCGGGGAAGTGCAGATCGATTTGTTTGAGAAGGACGCCCCCAACACGGTCGCCAATTTTGAAAAGCTGGCGAAGGAAGGGTTTTACAACGGGCTTGTATTTCATCGGGTCATCCCCGGCTTTGTGGCACAGGGGGGCTGTCCTCATGGGACGGGAACCGGCGGTCCGGGGTATACGATCAACTGTGAAATCAACCCGAACAAGCATGAGCGCGGCTCGCTGGCGATGGCGCACGCCGGCCGCAATACGGGAGGCAGCCAGTTTTACATTTGCTATCAGCCGCAGCCTCACCTGGACGGACAGCATACCGTTTTCGGCAAAGTGGTCAAGGGAATGGAGCACGTCGATGCGTTCCAGGGGCGCGACCGCATGGAATCGGTGGAGGTATTCGACGCCGAAAGCTGATTTTTCGCCGGATGGCGGGATAGACAGACGGGAAACAAATCGGTATAATGGGACGCAGATGATCGTTTTTCCCCGAATGAATCCATTCGGGGAAAAACGAAAGATAGCTGAATTCATTTAGGCATAGTATGTACTTTTTTTCACATAATCCGTTTCTGAATAGGGTGATTCGCTTGAATGATGAAACCTACATGAGGCTAGCCCTGCAAATGGCCGAACAAACCCTGGGTCAGACCGGAACGAATCCGGCGGTGGGTTGTGTTGCGGTGAAGGACGGCCGAATCGTCGGGCTGGGCGCCCATTTGCGGATGGGCGGCGCCCATGCGGAAATCCACGCGCTGGATATGGCGGGAGCGGAAGCGGAGGGCTGCACCGTGTACGTGACGCTGGAGCCTTGCTGCCATCAGGGCCGCACCCCCCCTTGCTGCGACCGGCTGATCCGCGACCGCGTCCGCCGCGTCGTCATCGCCGCGATGGACCCGAATCCGCTGGTGAGCGGAAAGGGCGCGGCGAGGTTAAGGGACAGCGGCATTCAGGTGGAGACCGGGCTGCTGGGCGACGAGGCCGCGCGGTTGAATGAAATGTACAGCAAATATATTGTTGAACGCCGGCCGTTCGTTTCGCTCAAGACGGCCAGCACGCTGGACGGGAAGATCGCCAGCAAAACCGGCGACAGCCGTTGGATTACGGGGGAATCCGCGCGCGCCTGCGTCCATGAGCTGCGCCGCCGGCATCAGGCGGTGATGGTCGGCGTCGGCACGGTGATCTGCGATGACCCGCTTCTGACCGCGCGGCTGCCTGTTCCCGCCGTCCAGCCGCTGAGAATCGTCGTCGATTCGCGGCTGCGCACGCCGGAATCGGCGCAGGTGATCCGGGACCGCGGCACGGGAACCGTGATATTGACGACGGAGCAAGCGCCGTCGGACCGCCGCCGGCTGTTCGAGCAGCTTGGCGTCGAAGCGATCGCGTGCGGCCGGGGGCCGCAGGTCGATTTGCCGCTGGCGGTCGAGCTTTTGGGCCGGCGGGGCATCGGCTCGATTTTACTGGAGGGCGGCGGGCGTCTCAACGGATCGATGCTTTCCTGCCGATTGATCGATAAAGCGTATTTGTTTTATTCGGCGAAATGGATCGGCGGCGCGGAGGCTCCGGGAATGCTGCAGTTCCCCGGCTTCGAGCGAATGGAGCAAGCGATCGTTTTGGAGCGCACGAAGGTGGACATGTTCGAGCAGGACTTCTGTGTGACGGGATATCCGCGTTACGGGAAGGAGGAGGATTGATGTTTACCGGAATTGTCGAGGAAACGGGCAGCGTGCGAAAAATCGTCAAGCGGGGGCAGTCGATGGTGCTGACGATTGCGGCGCGCAAAGTTCTCGCAGGCGTGTGCCTGGGCGACAGCATCGCCGTCAGCGGCGTTTGCCTGACGGTGACCTCCTTCAACGGCGATTCGTTGACGATGGATGTCATGCCGGAGACGTACCGGCAGACGAGCTTGAAGCAATTGGCCGTCGGCGGCTCGGTGAATCTGGAGAGAGCGATGGCCGCGGGCGGGCGTTTCGGCGGGCATTTCGTGCAGGGGCACGTGGACGGCACGGGAACGATTCGCGGCATCCGTCCGGAGGAAAACGCCGTCGTGTTTGAAATTGAACCGGAGCGTCCCGAGCTGTTGCGTTTCATTATTCCCAGGGGGTCGATCACGCTGGACGGAATCAGCTTGACGGTCGTCAAGACGTTCGAGCGTTCGTTTACGGTATCCATCATCCCGCACACGCTGTCCGAAACGGTGCTGAAATACAGGCAGGCTGGAGATTTGTTAAATATAGAGTGCGATATGCTGGGCAAGTACGTTGCGCATTTGCTGCGCGCCGGGGAAGCGGATGCGCGGCCGAAACGGGAGGCGTCGAAGCTGGACGCCCGCTTTCTCGGCGAGCACGGATTTATTTGATTGACAAGGAGGGGGACCCGATGAGCGACGAGTTGAAGATGGATTCGATAGAAGACGCGATCTATGATTTGATGTTGGGCAAAGTAATCATTGTGGTGGACGACGAAAATCGGGAAAATGAAGGGGATTTTATCGCGCTGGCGGAGAAGGCCAGTCCGGAAGTGGTCAACTTCATGATCACGGAAGGGCGCGGTCTGGTTTGCGTGCCGATCACCGAACAGCGCGCGGCCGAGCTGGATTTGCCGCCCATGGTTACGCACAACACCGATTATCATGGGACGGCTTTTACCGTATCGGTCGATCATAAGGACACGACAACAGGCATTTCGGCATATGAGAGATCCAGAACGATCCAGGCGATCATCGATCCGCAAACCCGGCCGCAGGAATTTCGCAGGCCCGGGCACGTCTTTCCCCTGATTGCCAAAAAAGGCGGCGTTCTTCGCCGGGCCGGGCATACGGAAGCGGCGGTGGATTTGGCCAAAATGTGCGGCGCCGGCCCGGCGGCGATCATCTGCGAAGTGATCAAGGAGGACGGCGCCATGGCGCGGGTGCCCGATCTTCAAAAAATAGCCGCCAAATACGATCTGAAATTCATTTCGATCAAGGACCTGATCCATTACCGCAACCAGAAGGAGAAGCTGGTCAAGCGCGAGGTGGAGGTCAAGCTGCCGACCGACCACGGCATTTTCACGGCGATCGCCTATTCCAACGAGGTCGATCAGAAAGAGCATGTCGCGCTGGTCAAAGGGGAGATCGACAGCGCGCAGCCGGTGCTGGTGCGGATGCACTCGGAATGTTTGACCGGCGACGTGTTTTATTCCCACCGCTGCGATTGCGGCCCGCAGCTTCACGCCGCGCTTTCGCAGATCAATGCGGCCGGCTCGGGCGTGCTGGTCTATTTGCGGCAGGAAGGAAGGGGCATCGGCCTGATCAACAAATTGAAGGCTTATCAGCTTCAGGAGCAGGGATTGGATACCGTGGACGCGAATATTAAACTTGGGTTCGCTCCCGATTTGCGCGAATACGGCATCGGCGCTCAAATTCTCAAGGATGTCGGCGTGCGAAAAATTCGGCTGCTGACGAACAATCCGCGGAAAATCATCGCTCTCGACGGATACGGCATGGAAGTGGTCGAAAGAGTGCCGCTGCAAACCGGCGAAAACGAGGACAATGCAAAATATTTGCATACGAAGCAAAACAAGATGGGGCATTTGTTTAATTTCACGGAAAACCGCAAATAAAAGGAGTCGATTGCATGTCACGGGTGTATGAAGGACATTTGGTTTCGGACCGGTTGAATATCGCCATCGTCATTGCCAGGTTCAATGAATTCGTATCGGGGAAGCTGCTGTCCGGAGCGCTGGACGCGCTGAAACGCCATGGCGCCAAGGAGGAAGATGTCGAGATCGCCTGGGTGCCCGGCGCGTTCGAAATTCCCCTGATCGCCCAGAAAATGGCGGAGAGCGGGAAATACGACGCGGTGATCGCCCTGGGTGCGGTGATCCGCGGCTCCACGCCGCATTTTGATTATGTGTGCGGGGAAGCGGCCAAGGGCGTGGCGTCGGTCGGTCTGAAAACCGGCGTGCCGGTTCTGTTCGGCGTGCTGACGACCGATTCGATCGAACAGGCGATTGAACGGGCCGGGACGAAAGCGGGAAACAAAGGATGGGAAGCGGCGGTTTCGGCGATCGAAATGGCCAACCTGTGCAAGCAGTTGAAATTATCGTAGCGGGCTGGGGAAACCAATGGCGATTTTATACAAGCTGGAGTCGTTCGAAGGTCCGCTGGATCTGCTGCTGCATCTGATCGATAAGGCGGAAGTGGATATATACGATATTCCGATCAGCAAGATCACGGATCAGTACATGGAGTATTTAAGCGCCATGCAGGAGTTGGAACTGGATGTCACCAGCGAATTTTTGGTGATGGCGGCCACTTTGCTGTCCATCAAAAGCAAAATGCTGCTGCCGAAGCCGCCGATCGTCGATCTGGACCTCGATCCGGAGGACCCGGATTTCGATCCGCGCGCGGAACTGGTGAAAAAATTGATCGAATATCGCAAATACAAGGAAATTGCCGAACATTTGCGCGACATGGAGCTGGACCGCAGCCTGATTTTTTCCAGAGAGCCGGAGGATTTGACGCCGTTTATGCCGACCGTGCCGGAGAATCCGGTCAAAGGGCTGCACATTGCCGACCTGGTGTTTGCGTTTCAGAAAATATTAAAGAAAAGCACCGGCCGGCACCGGGTGGCGAAAATCCATCGGGACGAAATGACGGTCAAGGACCGCTTGCGGGAGGTCGCGCATCTGCTGCGGGCGGGCGGGGGAAAGATGCTGTTCTCGAAATTGTTTTCGGAGGACATTACCCGCGCGGAAATCGTCGTGACGTTTTTGGCGGTGCTTGAATTGATGAAGATGAAGCGGGTCTGGTGCTACCAGCACCGTCTGTTTGACGATATCGTGATCCGGTACAGAGAGGAGCAGGGAGATCCCGATGGAATTTCAGAAGATGAAATCAATTATTGAAGGATTGCTGTTCGTTTCCGGGGATGAAGGGATCGATGCCAAACAGATCGCGGATGTATTGGAGCAGGACATCAGCCTGATCGTCGATTTGCTGTATGAAATGCAAACGGATTTTCGGCAGGCAGGCCGCGGGATTCAAATCATCGAAGTGGCCGGAACGTTCCAGATGGCCACCTTGCCGGAGCATGCGCCCTATTTTGAACGGCTCGCTTTTTCCCCGGCCCGCGGCACGCTGTCCCAGGCCGCGCTGGAGACGCTGGCGATCGTGGCTTACCGCCAGCCGATCACCCGCGTGGATATCGAGGAAATCCGCGGCGTCAAATCGGATCATGCCCTGCACAAGCTGACGGCCAAGCAGTTGATTCGCGAAGTGGGCCGCGCGGAAGCGGTGGGCCGCCCGATTTTGTACGGGACGACCAAGCAATTTCTCGAATATTTCGCTTTAAGCAGCCTCAAGGATTTGCCGGATGCGGCTTCGTTCGAGGCCGAGCGCGATCTGGAGGAAGAAACCCGTCTGCTGTTCGACAAGCTGAACGGGCGGCAAATGACGTTTGATGAGATTTAGAAGTGCGGTGAAAAAAGCGGCGCAACTTTTCAGGGAGTGCATCATTTTCCATTACAGGGCAATACTAAATTCCGTAGAAATTCCGTAGAAGTTTGGAATGAGGAAGATAGGTATGCTGTGGTTATGGATCGTGATTCCTTTTTTTGTTTTGTGTATCCTCGTTTGTCTGAGCTACATTCGGATTTCCGTTCATTTTTCCCGCAAGCGCGAACAAGAACGTTTCGAGTTTGAGCTGCGCGCTTTATTCGGATGGGTGAAATATAAAAAAAAAATGCCCGACCTCAACGTCCCCCGATGGTATCAACGTAAGGCGGTCCCCCTGTTTCAGAAATTCAAATCCTTCGGGCCCAACCTCCCATTTTTCTCCCGGCCGTTTCGGAACGCGGTTTCCCGCATCCAATGCGTTCAATTGCGCTGGAGCACGCGGATCGGCATAGGGGATGCGGCGGAAACCGCCGTTTCAACGGGGGCGCTGTGGGGGGCAAAGCATGCCTTGCTCGGTTTTCTGTTCCAATTTATTCAGGCCAAAACCGTCCCCCTGCTCACTGTCTCCCCCTCGTATCATCATCCACAAATCAGCACGGAGTTCGATTGCACCGTGCAAATTCGACTTGGCCACCTGTTGTTGGCCGGGCCCTTCTTGCTGTTCCGTTGGCTCCGGACGAAGCGAAAAAGTCGCGGGTGACAAGACGCCATCTTCCGGCAAAGAAACCACGGAAGAAGCCATGAGCCGCAAAGGCCGTTACCATGCCCGGAGACCGACTCACCTTCGATGCAACCCCGGTGTTGTGTTTTTTACCAAGTAAACTTAAAACCATTAAGCAGCCTCACTTTCCATTCAAAGTAGTTGATTTCTTTCCTCTAACCCTTCTCCCGACAAAATACACAATCATGCCAAGCAACAACATCCCCAATACTTCTAAGAATAACCTCGTGGGATCGACTGAAATGCCGAAAGAAACCTTGTGCTGCAGGTGATCAACTGAGTCATACGATTTAGTCATGTCCGGCACGTAGTTAAAAGTGGGGTGCATGCCGCGAAGCACTTGAAACGCATAATATGTGATGACAAAAATCACTCCGACTATCAGCGATCGAACGATAGGTCGTTTCATAAACTTATGATCCCTCCATAGGTGTTCAGTAAACGTTTATAATAACTTTGATTGGTCGTGTCTGGTTTTAATATCGCCAATACAGTTAATTCGATTAAAGTTCTTTTGATCAATATGTTCAATTATTAACTCCCTATTATCAAGTAACATTTCAGACCACCTTGAATGCCAAGCAGCAAAAGCTTGCCATGAATAACCCAAATATAACTCTTTACTCATATTACTGAAAGAATTACAAACGTGCCTTAAAAATTCATCTTTAAAGCTCGTAGTTCCAAGTGGAATTTCAGAAGCCAGATCAATAATCCAATTTGCAAAGTGAACGTATTGATCCCAAGCATTTCGTTCTTGGGTCAACTCCCATTTTTGTGAAAAAACCAATCGTAAAAAATCAAGTGATCGGGCTGAACTCAGATGCATTCCCATATTAACAAGACAATTAATAATATTGTCGAACGATTGCCTGGATCTTAAGTCTTCTTTACTAATATCATTATTCAAAATTGCTGTCTTTATATTTCGTTGTGCCTCAACCACCTTTTTTGCCGTATCGATATTCTCAGAGATCTCATAAAAAAATCTGGTTAAATCTGACTCGAGAATGACTTCGATACCGTAAGTGTCAAGATAATAGCTCTGTATGCTATGATCGATCTCGTCGCGCGTTAAATAGTAAATATCGTTTTTCTTTCTGCCTTTTACCTTCGTGTTTTTGGCTTCATTGAGTATTTGGTTAAGATTAAAGTCCCCAAGAGAATATCCGAGAATAACAACTGTTGTTTCTTGAAGGAGAGTGTACAGCTTTCTGGAAAAGTAACTATCCCTATACTGGAACCTAAAATAGTCATCCATTGTAAGCACTATAGATGATGGATTTATAATTGACCCGTGAACATGATATATGTTTAATCCGGAATTATCTCTCCCAACTGGCACTCCTTCAGCAAATATTCGATTATTTTCAGGTAATATATAATCACTGAAAAGTGCATCATAGTTCGTGGTCACTACATTAATAGACGAATTCTGTGAGAAGAAATCACGAATAAACAGTAAGTGGTCGTTATTAATCGTGCCAATATTAACTCGTTGAGCGATAATATTTGTTATCTCTTCACGAATACTTCTTCCTTTTCTAAAAAACTCACGTTCCAGAATCTGAGCGCATATCGTAAGTTCAAACTTTCCACGTATACTGCCTGACTGTGTATCTGTTACAAATAATTCATTGAATGTCTTTAAATCATCTTCAAGTCGTTGTGAGCACTCGACAAGCAGACTTACCCAACTAGGAGCAGAATCATCTGTCATATACATGCTAAACCCTGTTCCTACCAATAAAGTTAAGCTTTTATTCTCTAGCGCTACTGCTATATCCAGATAACTCACATTTAATCCCCCAAATCAATAGTAGTTTATGCGAATTTTTCAAACTAGGCTGATCTTCTTTCACAATATCAGCGGTACACCATCCAACTTCGTAATATATAGATTATTACAAATTTCGCCATGCGATATGTCAAAACCTGCTAAAACCTTAAGAGCTTTTCAAAATCTTTACCCCTGGTGCCCTAATGAACTCGAGACATATGCGAGAACTCTTTATTAACCGCATCGAAGCAACCGTCGCATTTTACCTCCAATTGTTGTAGAAACGTAAAAAACCGCAGACCTCGCCCCTATCGAAAGACACGATCAAGGTTTCGATCGTATTCGATTTGAAGTGGGAGTTTCACCGGGATTGACGCATTCGGCATTTTCAGTTACGCTTAATGTAAGAATATAGAAAATCAGCAGTCATCGGTGCGAGCGCGCAGTGGATCCAG
>CAYYCV010000073.1:0-20125 GCA_964470405.1 uncultured Caryophanales bacterium | reverse complement strand
CCCCCCCCCCCCCCCCCCCCCCCCCCCCCCCCCCCCCCCCCCCCCCCCCCCCCCTCGGGATTTCAGCTATTTGCTGCTCACGATTCGCCTCGCGCTCGACGACGCCAAGCTTCGCATTTTGCCCGCCGGACGGGTTTCCCTGGTGATCGGACACGAAAATTTGGGCGTCGTCGAATTCGCCGACCGGTTTGCCCGGGAAGGGTCCGCGCCGGATCGCGAAAGCGCCGGGGGATTCGAGTCGTCCTTTCAACGCTATCAGCACGCTTTCTACCATTTGCAAACTTTTCCGTATTTGTTTTACCTGTCGCATATTTTCGGCATTCACGGTCATACGTACGCGGTCAATAATGCCTGCGCTTCCGGGCTGTACGCGCTGGAGCTGGCGCGTCAACTGATCGCGAGCGACAGCAGCGACGTGGTGATCGTCGCCTGCTCGGATTATGCCCACATTTCGGAATATTTGTGGCTGAAGAAGAAAGGGGCCATGTCGATCCGGGGCCGGATGCGTCCGTTTGATCTGAACCGCAGCGGCTCGGTGCTTGGCGACGGCGCGGGCGCGCTGGTGTTGGAGTCGGACGCCCACGCGAGCCAAAGGCACGCCCCGGCGTATGGCGCCTATGTCGGCGGCAGCTTTGCGCAGGATGCGTGGCAGATGACGCTGCCGGACGTAAGCCGCCACACGTACGCCTCGGTGATCGGCGAGGCGATGCGGCGCTATGCGCGCTCGGGGGTGGATTTGTTCGTGCCGCATGGAACGGGGAGCCCGCTCTGGGATTTGTATGAAGCCAAAGAGATCCGCCGGGCTTACCGCGACGCTTCGCTGCCCGTGCCGCCGATCGCGGCTTTTAAAGGATACGTCGGGCACACGTTGGGCGCGAGCGGCATGCTGGAAATGCTTTTGCTGCTGCAGGCCATGCGGACAGGAATCGTTCCCCGGACGCTCCACCATGAGGCGGCGGACCCCAAAATCGGGTTGCCGATCGTGACGCGGACGCAAAAGATGAACATTCGCACGGCGATCAAGGCTGTGCCGGCCTATGGCGGATTTCACGCCGCCTGCGTGTTTAAAGCGCTCAATTAGAGGAGGACGCATGAGTCGAGCAAAATGGGATTTTTCTGACAAAACCGCCGTGGTGACCGGGGGATCAAGGGGAATCGGCAGGGCGATTGTGGATGCGCTGGCCCGGTCCGGGGCGAAAGTGATTTTCACCTATGCCGGCGACGCGCAGGCCGCCCGGACGTTAATCGAGCAATGCCGGACGTCGCAGTGTCAAGTGAGAGCGGTAAAAGCGGATTTTACGCGCGCTTCGGAGATCGAAGAGCTGTTGTCCGAGATGGGAAACGAGCGCGTCGATTATCTGGTGAACAACGCGGGCTTATTGCGGGACGGTCCGCTGTACCGCTTGTCCGAGTCCGATTGGCAGGATGTTTTCCAGGTGCATCTGCATTCCTTGTTTTACATTGCAAAAAAGCTGATTCCCGTCTTGGCGGCCCGCGAGGGAAGCAGCATGGTCAATATTTCGTCCGTATCCGGCCTCAGCGGCACGGCGGGACAGGTGCATTACTCGGCCGCCAAGGCGGGTGTGATCGGCTTTACCAAGGCTTTGGCCAAAGAGGTCGGCCCTTTGGGCATCCGGGTGAATGCCGTCGCTCCCGGCTTCATCGAAACGGATATGCTGCTTGGCATGCGGCCGGAGCGAAGAAAAAAGCTTTACCGCAACGTGCCGTTGCGCAGGCTGGGCAAACCGGAGGAAATCGCCGAAGCGGTCCTGTTTCTGCTCTCGGATTCCGCCTCTTATATGACCGGCTCCGTCATGGTGCTGGACGGCGGGCTGTACTGACGGACTGTCGGTGGACTGTGCCGGCGAGTTGTACCGACGAGGATAGTACCGGCGGGAGCCGTACGGATCGAACTGTATGAACAGGCGATACACAAAAGGAAGGGTGTGGCGCGGATGAGCGATATCAATGAGATAAAAAGAAGAGTGATTGAAATTACGCTGGAGGTGACGGGGGAGGGCGAATACCCGCCGCCGGACGAGTTGAACGCCGCGCTGGACAAGCCTCTGTCCGATTGGGGCGTGGACTCGCTTAGCGCGCTGGAGCTTGCCGTCCATCTGGAAAGGCAATTCGGCACTCGCCTGGAAGAGCAGGAACTCGCTCAAATGCAGACGTTGTCGGACATCGTGAAGCTGGTTGACGGGAAAAGCAACGGATGACGCGGTGGAGATGGCTTCGCCAGGATGAAGCGGAATGGAAAAGGAAATTGCCGATGTTTCGCAGCTCCAACGCTTTATTTGTCGACCGGTTTTCCACGATTTTGTCCGCTTTCCTGAGCGGATATCATGCGGTTCTGGTCCGCAGGCCGGACCTGCCCGCGGTGAGGCGGGAACTGGAAGGAAAATTCGGGGAATTTTACCGCGGCTTTGCCTTCGAAGGACTCGGCATGGGGCTGGGAGCCAGAACGCTTTGGCATCCGGCGGAAAAGAAACGGTTCGAATCCCGGATCCGGTTGGCCTCGCCCCAATATTTGTATCAGTATTATGTCGGCCTCGGGTGGTGGTGGTTCAAACGGTATGGATTCCGCGTTCGCGGGTATCGTCGTTTTTTGCGGTGCATCGATCCTTTCTACGGGCCGATCGCGTTGGACGGCGTAGGCTTCTGCGCGGGCTTGCTGCGCATCAGGCGGCGCGGGGATTTGCCGCGCATCGCGCGGAAGTGGGCCGGCTTCGACGCGGCGCATGCAAGAATTTGTTATCAGGGATTGGGACGAAGCTTTTGGTTTCTGTACGAATTTAATATGTTGAGGGCGCTTCAGGCCGTCGAGGAAATCCCGTCCGTTTATCGCGGGGATGCCATCAGCGGTTTGGGGTTGGCCGTGGCCTACAGCTTTTTTGACGACCTGCCATCGACTTTTCGCATGATCGACTGGGTTCCGCCCGAGCTGAAACCGGCGTTTATGCAAGGATTGGCCTTTGGCTGGCAGGCGCGGAAATTGCAAACGCCGCAATTCGATTCCTATGTCAACGGTTATGTGGACAGCTTGTCCGAGCCTGTGCTGTTGTCGATTCACATCGTGGAAACGGTTCGCGGACAATTGTTCGAGCGGCGGGCCAAACCGTGCTATACCGAATGGCTGGATGAAGTGAGGGAACGGATGGACGAAGTGAGGGAGCGGATGGACAACGCAGGAAAACGAACGGACAACGTAAGAGTGCGGATGGACAACGCAGGGGGGTGAAAGCGGCGTGCCGGAAAGAAAGTGGCTGTGGTTTGCAGGATTTTTATGCGTTTTTGCGATTTTAACCGGTTGCACGGCAGGGGCGGGAACGCGGGATTACGGCTTTGCGTTTGACGATGTCACGGACCGGGCCGGCATCGATTTCGTTCATGAGAGGCCGGTCTTTGACTCCAAAGCCGCCAACATTATGCCGTGGCTGTCCGCAACCGGGGCGGGCGTATTCGTTGCCGATTACGATCAGGACGGCTGGATGGATCTGTACTTTACGAACAGCAAGCAGGGAAGCTTTAACGCGCTGTATCGCAACAATGGAGACGGCACCTTTACCGAGACGGGGAAAGCGCTGGGGGTGGACGACGTGAATCGGACAGGCGTGTCCGAAACGGCGCTGTGGTTCGACTACAACAACGACGGGTATCCCGATCTGTTCGTCGGGCAATGGAGTGGAGAATGCCGGCTGTTCGAAAACAACGGGGACGGCACGTTCAGGGATATCACCGCCGTTTCGGGGATCGGCCGGTTAAAGGGGAATTTTATCAAAGCCATCGCCCTTGACTACGATCGGGACGGTCAACTCGATTTGTATTTGGCCGCGTATTTTCGCGAGGAGACCGATATGTTCCATATGGACACGACCATGATTATGCAAAACGATTTTGAAATGGCCCGCAACGGCGGCAAAAATCGGCTGTTGCGCAACGGGGACGGCGTTTTTCAGGATGTGACCGATGGGATGGGCGTGGCGGACACGGGATGGACCCTGGCGACGGGATCGGCGGATATCAATGACGACGGGTGGCCGGATATTTACAATGCGAATGATTTCGGCCCGGATACGCTGTACATCAACCAAGCGGGAAAACGGTTCGTGAGCGTCGCCCAAACCAGAGGAGTGGGAGAAGACACGTATAAAGGCATGAACGTCGATTTTGCCGATGTGTTTCACGACGGCCGGCTCGCTTTTTATGTGACCAACGTCAGCAAACCGACCTACATCCTTGAAGGAAATCAATTGTGGCACGCCGACGAGCAGGGGAGGTTTGTGGATCGCGCTCCGGACATGAATGTGCAGTTTGCCGATTTTTCCTGGGGGGCCCGTTTCTTCGATGTGGACAACAGCGGTAATTTCAGCCTTGCCGTGGCTACCGGTTTCGTGTCGGCAAGCAAGAAGCGCGATTATTGGTTCGACCTGGGCACGTTGGCCACCACGCCGGGAGAAGTGATCGCCGACACCAAAAACTGGATGCCTTTTGAAGATAAAAGCTTGTCCGGATACGAGCATTCCTATTTGTTTTGGAACAATGGGTCCGTGTTTAAAGATGTGGCGAAAGACGTGGGCATCACCTTCGACTCGGACAGCCGGGGCGTCGCGGCGGCCGATTTGTCGAACCGCGGGTTGACCGACCTTGTGTTCGCCAACCAGGGCGCGGCGCCGAAGCTGTATCGGCATAAAGGCGCGGCGGACGGCCGCCACTGGATTACGTTGAACCTGATCGGAACGTATCCGAGCAACAGGGATGCGGTCGGAGCGAGGGTCACCTTCGAGGTTGGCGGCGTTCGGACCGTGATGGAACGGGACGGCGGAAACTCGCATGGCGCGCAGAGCGATCCGCGCATTCACTTCGGGCTCGGTTCGAACGATCGGGTGGACAAAATGACGATACGTTGGCCGAGCGGCAGAGTGCAGACCTTCACGGACGTTCCGGCGGATCGCATTCAGGTCGTGCGGGAACCGGACGAGCCGTTGGAAGTGTGGTGAAAAAAGCGGTGGAGGGATGGGGCAGGGGTTGGGGAAACGCCGGTGGTCGCCTTTGTCCGCAGATTTCTCCCTTATTAGGTGAAAAATCGGGGAATCTGCGGACAACAGCGATCGGAAACCCCTGCCGCATCTCGGAGCCGCCCGTTTTTCAAAACACTTCTAGGGATTTCGGAAGAAGAAAGGGGATAACGATGGGAAGCATGAAAAAAGTGGCCGTCGTCGGTTGCGGGAAAATCGCGCAGGCGCGGCACATTCCCGAATTAAGCGAACATCCGGAGGTGGAGCTTGTCGCGATTTGCGATGCGGATATGGCCCGCGCGCGAAGCGTGGCGGAGCGCTGCGGGATTCCGCGGGTGTTTTCCGATATGCGTCCGCTGCTGGAGCACGCGGAGTTGGACGCGGTAACGATATGTACGCCGAATGTGTTCCATGCGGACATGAGTCTGCTTGCTCTGGAGCGAGGCAAGCATGTGCTGGTTGAAAAACCGATGGCGACGACCCGGGAGGACGGTTTGAGCATGGTGGACGCCGCGCTCAGGCGGAACAAGGTGCTGCTGGTCGGCCATAACCAGCGGCTCCACCCGGTTTACCGAAAAGCCAAAGAAATCGTTCAATTCGGGGCGATCGGCAAAGTGGTTCAGTTTACGTCGAATTTTCAGCATGGCGGACCGGAATCGTGGAGCGTCGACGGAGCCGACAGTTGGTTCCTCCAAGCCAAGCAAGCCGGATTCGGCGTATTGGGCGATCTGGGCATACACAAAATCGATATGATCCGCTGGATTCTGGAGGAACAGATCGAACAGATCGACGGTTACCGGTGCAGCCGGCGCGAGTCCGCGGATGTGGAAGACAACGCGGTGATCATGATGCGTTTGACCGGCGGCATTCTCGGAACGGTCAACTTGAGTTGGAACAATCCGCTGCAGGATCATCGAACTGTATTTTACGGTGAAAAAGGCAACCTCGTCTTCGGGGAATCTTACGACGGCCTCCGGGTTCATCTGCATTCGGGCGAAATAATAGAGGAACGGGTCGAATTCAAATTTCGCAAAAACCAGGGCATTTGTTCCGGCGTGATCGACGAATTTGTTCGCTGTGTGCAGGAAGGCTCGGATCGCGATTCGGTTCTGAACGGGCGGGAAGCGATGCGGACGATGGACGCTTTTTTCAAGCTATTCTAGACATGCCTAGACATGCGGCGTAACCTCTTGCGCTGAGGCGCTTTCGACCACCTGCATCGGGAGGGCGTTCCGATCGGCCGTCAACTTCCTTCCGGCGCGGTCATCATCCGATGATTGTGCCGTGCGTCAGTGCGATGCATCAATGCATCAATGCAGTGGACCGATGCAGCACGCGGATGCAGTGCATCAATGTAGTACGTTGACGTGTCACGCTATGCAGTACATCGATGCGATGCACCGATGCAGTATGCTAGTGCGTTATACATCGATGCGGTGCGCCTATGTAGTGTATCAATATAGTGCGTCGATGCGTCGCGTTTGCGGGGTGTACAGCCAAGGTTTCCGGGCCAAGGTTCCATTTGTATGATAAAACATACACGCAATCCTGGTTATACGCGGCTGAAAGCCAAGTTATACGATTCTTCGTACAGAATGCGGCGGATCGGCACTAAAACTGCGGATTTTGTATGAAGAATCATATAGAGCGGTCCGATTTGGCGGAAAATCGTCCCCAGGATATATGATATTTCACACAAAACTATCGTAAAGTAGCGCAAACGCGAAGTGCGTCTCGAAACTATGTCGCGCAGGGGAAACGATGCCGTTCTACCGCCTGCGTTCCGTTCCCGTCATGCGTCGCCTGCCTCGCCAACTTGTCGCATTCCCGCCACCATCGTGCATTCCCGTCATGCGTCGCCTGTCTCGCCAACCTTGCAAGTCGCTCTCTCAAACCAGACAGAAATGGGGTGCCTGCTTTGACCATCGATCTTTCGCTTTATGATACGACGTTCATCCCCGCATTGATGTTCATTTTGTGGATATTGAACAAGCAAGGCGTGCCCAAAAAACTGCTTCCGATCGCGGCATTGATTCTCGGCGTTCTTGGTTCGCTTGCATGGATCGAAAATAGCCCCAAAGGCGTGTTGATCGGCATTTTATTGGCGGCGAACGCGGTCGGATTTCACAGCGGGGCCAAAAACATAGCCGGTGCGCTTCGTCACTCGGATGAAAAACGGAAGTAGGTTGAACATGCTCAGTCTATTTATCAGCTCGACGATCAAAGACCTGTATTTTGTAAGGCAGACCTTGGCCAATCAGATTGAAGCGCACCTGGGCCATCGATTAAAGATGTCCGAATCCATTTTATTCGATTGGACGCAGGAGGACATTTTGGCCAGTTGCCTTCATGAAGTGGAGAAAGCCCATGTTTACGTGCTGATCATCGGCAATCAAACAGGCACGCTTCTTTCCGACCAGGGAATCAGCATGACGCGCGCCGAATACCGCCAGGCCCAGGCGCACCACAAACCGATGATGGTGTTGATCATGCAAAAAACGTGGATTTTATACGAGCAAGCCAAAGACAAACTGCCGACCGCGATGGCCGAGTTTATTTCCGAGGTGGTTCGCCATTTGGGGCGAAATGTTTGCCGCTTTGCCACTTCGGAAGAAGCGTTTGCGTATGTCCGCGCCCAACTGTCCAATTTGCTGGGAAACTATGTGGAATTGAATCGTTCGGTGACGGATATCCGTAGAGCTATTCGAAAAGCGGAAGCGTGTCAGGGGTTTTACCGGTTCGCCTTGACGCTGTTTCAACATGAGCGGGATTACGGCCGCATTCTCTCGGTTATTTCGCAGGTGATGGAGGCCGGGGATATTTGCGATCAGGATGTCGTACCGCAGCCGATCGTTCGGCTGAGCAAGGTTTCGGGAGCCACGCTGTACAGGCTGGTCGCTCGCCGCCATGAACTGGTGCTGCAAGGGTGCGCGGGAGATGCGGATTGCTGTCCCGCCTACCGTCTGGATGATGAGGAGAGTTACATCACGCTGACCCGCAAATGCCGTCAATCCAAACTGCTGGCGAAGGAAACCGATTTTGGGCAAAAAGAAAAGATCGTCTGTCTTCCGATGGCCGATCAATTTGTGCTGACCTTGCATTTTTTGGTGGAGTTCGAATACCGGCATTCCATCGATCAGCAAGTGATTCTGGACCAAATCTGCGATCGGAATAAAACGCTGTTGCATACGTTCTATTTGTTTTTGGAAAGGAGTGAGAAAGAGGATGAATAAGGAGTCAAAGACGCCCCCCGTTGCGGTCGGAAAAAAGTCCGGCCCGCCTCGCCCCGGCAGCAGGTCCCATGCGTTTGCCGGACCCTCCACCCTCAAGTCCGCGAATGAAATCCGGGAAGTCGCGAGCAAACGGATCAATTTCAAGCAACACCCCTGATGGCGAAAAGGCATACGTGCGCATTTTACCGCAAGGGATATCGCGCCGACTGACGCGGTTGCGCCGGTCCAATGCCGCCGGCTCAATCGGGGCCATGCATTCGGCGGAATCCGATATTCCGGAAATGAACGAACAAAAAGTGGTATAATAAGCTTGTTTCATATACCGCAGGCGGGAGGAAAGGAAATCGATGCAGAAACGGATTGCCGTTGTTTTTGATTTTGACGATACGTTGGGCCCGGACAGCACGACCGCTTATCTGGATTCGCTGGGTGTGGACACGGCCCGTTTCTGGGGGCAGGAGGTGCAGGCGCTGATTGAGGACGGGTGGGACCCGATGCCGGCTTACCTCTATAAAATGATCCAGTATTCCAATGCGCAAAAATCGGGGAAAAGAATAACGAAGGACGGATTGATCCGATTTGGGCGCCAGCATAAACTATATGAGGGAGCGACCCGTTTTTTCTCGAAAATTATTCGGCGGGCGCAAGCGATTTTGCCTGACGTGGAAGTTGAATTTTTTCTGATTAGCGGCGGAATAGGGGAATTGATTCGTTCCCACGGGATTGCCAAAAAATTCAGAGCCGTCTGGGCTTGCGATTTCGCCTATAATCAAAACGAAGAAATCGTTTTTCCCAAGAGGATCGTCAGCTTTACAGACAAGACGCGGTATCTGTTTGAAATATCGAAGGGCATTTTCGAAAACGAACCGGCATCCAATCCTTCCGAAGTGAACAAGCGGGTGGCCGAGGATCAGTTGCACGTTCCCATGAACCAAATGATCTATGTCGGCGACGGGTTTACCGATGTGCCCTGTTTCTCTTTGATCAAAAAGTCCGGCGGTGTGCCGATCGGCGTGTTCGATGCAAAAGCGGAGTACAAATGGGGAAAAGCGTGGGAGTTCGTTGAGCAGGAACGGGTGTTTAATTTGGTCCCGGCGGATTACAGGCAAAATTCGGCGCTGATGCTTACGCTGTATATGGCGGTTGATCAAATCGCCACCAACATCAAGCTGGAATCTCAAATTTCCTCAAGGTAACTTTAACTTTACCCGGTGCGGCATTGTCAAACTGTCATTGTCGCCGACCTTAAGCAGCGCAGCCCATTCGGAGGGGATTGATGTGGCCTCATCCTATTTTGCCAGCAGGCCTGAGCAAATGTTTTTTTACGGCTTAGTTGCTCTTGCGTGTCTATCCGAGATTGCCATTCGAATTTATTCAGATCTGAATGCGCACCGTTCACGAAAGAACAATAGGAAGGCCGATTCGGGTTCGGTTTTTATCGTCGTTGCAGGTCTTGCAAGTAGTCTTTGCTTAAGCTTTTTCCTCTCGGGAAATAATTTTCCATATTCGATGAATGACTCGTTTAAACTGCCGCATGTATTTTATTTTTCCGGGATTTCAATCATGGCTGCTGGAATTTTTCTTAGGGGAATATCCGTATGGACCTTAAGAAAATATTTTACTGTGACGGTGCAAATAGATAAAGAACATCAGCTTATTCGCAGTGGGGTCTATAAGCATATACGACACCCCTCATATACAGGTCTGGTGCTGTTTTCAGCCGGTGTTGCATTATCGCTGCTCAGCTTGATCGCTGTTATATGTTCGATCATTATCTGCATGATATGTTTTAACGTTAGAATAAGGGTGGAAGAAAAGTCCTTGCGGGAACAATTCGGAAAAGAATATGATCAGTATTGCGCCCAAACTTATCGTTTGATCCCCTTTGTCTGGTGATCAATCTGGTGATCAATAGGATATTCCGATAGCAGGGGAAGACAGCCAAAACTGTCAGTCGATTTTGACCTACCCGCGTTAAAATTCCTGCAAAAGTGCATCTATTTTTCCTGTCAACGCTGTGACTCGGGAAATTCCTGCAAAGATGCAGTTATTTCAAGAACAATCAACGTCGGCAGACGATTTACCCCGAAATAACTGCATCTTTGCAGGAATTCCCCTTTGGCGGCCAGGATAGGCTGAAAATAGATGCACTTTTGCAGGTGTTGCTCCTTCAGGCTCATCGCTGACGGCCGCCATACGCCATACATCAGACACTGGGGCGCGGATTCCATTACAGAAAGCTGGAAATCCAATGGCGCGACGGAACCGTCCGGCTTCTACATAATATCCGCGATATCTGCGCGCTTCGGCGGCGTTCTGCTGACGCCGGCAGGCATCGGCGGGTTTGGGGAGTTTGGATTTTATAACAAGCTCGAAAAAAGTTTGCATGACGGCGGAAAAAGGGGACAAGGGCGGTTTCAAGCCCATTGCCCTTTTTTAATTGAAAAAAAAGTTTCCGCATCCTCGCATCATTTATCGCAATCCCCCCTGGCCGGAGAAACATTAGACGAAGCGGACGGAAATATGGTATTTTGAAAGGGCGCTCCATCTTGTTTCGCAAGCTTAAAATCAATGAGAGGGATGAAAATGAATGGAACGAAAAAAATATGCGCTGATCGGCACAGGAGGAAGGGCGGAGCTTTTTTACGGCGCGGTCGCCGGCGAATTTAAGGAGAGCGCGGAGCTGGTCGCTTTTTGCGATATCAACCGGGTGCGCATGGACTACGCCAATCACGTGCTGGAAACGAAATACGGCCATCCGGCGGTCCCCGTCTATTCGTGCGATCGGTTCAAGGATATGATCGGGGAGCGGCAGCCGGACGTTGTCATCGTCACGACGATCGATCGAACGCATCACACCTATATCGTCCAGGCGATGGAATCGGGCTGCGATGTCATTACGGAAAAGCCGATGACGATCGACGAAGAAAAATGCCGGCACATTTTGGACACGGTGAAAAAAACCGGCCGCCGTCTGCGCGTCACTTTTAATTATCGTTACGCGCCGCACAATACAAGAATCAGAGAGCTGATCATGAACGACACGATCGGCGATATCTTTTCCGTAAATTTCGAATGGCTGCTGAACACGAAACACGGAGCGGACTATTTTCGGCGCTGGCACAGGGACAAAAGAAACAGCGGAGGGCTGTTGGTACATAAATCGACGCATCATTTCGATCTGGTGAATTTCTGGTTGGCCACCGAACCGCAGACGGTGTACGCCGCCGGCGGCCTGAGGTTCTACGGCCGGGAAAATGCGGAAAAGCGCGGCGTGACCCAATTTTACCAAAGAGCGCATGGCAGCGCCTACGCGAAGGACGATCCGTTCGCCGTTCATTTGGCCGATAACCCTCGTTTAAAAGCGATGTATCTGGACGCGGAAAACGAAGACGGATATCAGCGGGATCAAAGCGTGTTCGGGGACGGAATCAGCATCGAGGATACTTTGGGCTTGTTGGTGCAATACAAAAACAAAGCCATCCTCAATTATTCGCTCAATGCCTATATGCCGTGGGAAGGATTCAACGTGGTGTTCAACGGGAGCAAAGGGCGCATCGAAGCGCGGGTCGTCGAACAATCCTATATCAATTCCGAAGGCAAAAAGTCGGACGAAGGCGCTGTGCGCGCAAAAAGCATCCGCGTCTGCCCGATGTTCGGCGAGCCCTACGATGTGGACATCGTGGAGCAGGCCGGGGGCCACGGCGGCGGCGATCCCGTCATGCTCCGGGACATTTTCACGGAGCCGCAGCCGGATCGCTTCCATCGAGCCGCTTCGCATATCGACGGGGCGATGTCGATCCTGACCGGCATTGCCGGAAACCTTTCGCTGCGAACCGGGCAACCGGTGCAGGTCAAAGACCTGATCCAATTTTGAGGAGGTGACGCAACCATGCCAGGCGTCGGCATTATTGGCTGCGGAGGGATCACCGTTACATATTTGAAAGCGCTCAAAGAGATAGAAGGAGTGCGGATCGTTGCGATGTCGTGCAGAAACGCGGCCAAAGCCCGGGAGATCGTAAAAGCGCACGAATGCGACGCGGAGGTGTACGACAAGGAGGAGGATCTGCTCGCCCGCGGCGAGATCGATGTCGTCTGCATCTGTACGCCGAGCGGGCTGCACGGAGCATCCGCGATCAAGGCGGCCCAAGCCGGGAAGCACGTCATCGTCGAAAAGCCGATCGAGATTGCGCTGGATCAAATCGAGCGCATGATTCAGGCTTGCGATGAAAATGGCGTGAGGCTGGCCGGCATTTTCAACAATCGCTATAAGGAAGGCCACCGGTTTGTCAAGCAGGCGGTTAGCCAGGGGAGGCTGGGGAGGCTCATCAATGCGAACGTTCACATTCGCTGGTATCGGAAGCCGGAATACTACTTGTCCTCGCTTTGGAAAGGAACGTGGGCTTTGGATGGCGGCGGCGCTTTGATGAATCAGGGCATCCACTATATCGACCTGCTGCAATGGTATATCGGCGACATCGAAAAAATTTGCGCCTATACCGGGACGCTGCTGCACCGCAGTATCGAAACGGAGGATACGGCGGTCGCCATTTTTGAAAGCCGTTCCGGCATTCTGGGCTCCATCGTGGCGGGCACTTCCATTTATCCGGGATTTGCGCCGAAAATCGAGCTCACCGGGGAGCGCGGCAGTCTGACCGTCAGCGGGGGATTTTTGCAATCGTGGGATTTCATCGACGAAGATCCGTTGGACGAGACCGCTCGGGCGATGATGGTGAAAAAGACGGACGACGGGACCGCCTCCGACCCGATGGCGCTTGATCATGCGTCTCACAAAAATCAACTGATGCATATTTTTCATGCGATCGAACATCGGCTGCCTATGGAAATAGATGGGGCGGAGGCAAGCAAATCCGTCAAGATCATCCGGGCGATCTACGATTCCGCGGCGCAAAGGAAAGAAATCCGGCTGTGACCTTCCGGATCGTTCCGAAGGGGTACGTTCCGAATGTGCATGTGGCAGGCTTCATTCGAATTTGATAAGATAGAATATAAATTCAGTTGAAAAAGGCGGTTATACTTTCCATGATCAATACGGACCACGTTACATTGCGCTATGGCAGTCGGGCGCTGTTTGAAGATGTCAATATCAAGTTTACCCCGGGCAACTGTTACGGATTAATCGGGGCGAACGGGGCGGGCAAATCGACTTTCCTGAAAATCTTGTCCGGGGAAATCGAGCCGACCTCCGGCCATATTCACGTCACGCCGGGCGAACGGATCGCCGTGTTAAAGCAAAATCAATTCGAGTATGACGAGTTTCCCGTTCTGGAAACCGTGATTATGGGGCACGGCAAATTGTATTCGATCATGAAGGAAAAAGAAGCGATCTACGCCAAGAGCGACTTTTCCGACGAGGATGGCATGCGCGCCGCCGAACTGGAAGGGGAATTCGGCGAATTGAACGGATGGGAAGCGGAAGCCGAAGCGGCGGAATTGCTCATCGGCCTCGGCATCGCCAAGCCCTTGCACGAGCAGAAGATGAAGGAGCTTGGGGGCAACGAGAAGGTTCGCGTACTGCTGGCCCAAGCCTTGTTCGGCAACCCGAACATTTTGCTGTTGGACGAGCCGACCAACCATTTGGATTTGGAATCGATCGGCTGGCTGGAAAACTTTCTGGCCAAATACGAGGGAACCGTTATCGTGGTATCCCACGACCGTCACTTTCTCAACCAGGTCTGCACGCATATCGCCGATATCGACTTCGGCAAAATCCAGATGTTCGTCGGCAACTACGATTTCTGGTACGAGTCCAGCCAACTGGCCCTGACCTTGCAGCGGGAATCGAACAAGCGGGTTGACGAAAAACGCAAGGAACTGGAGGAATTCATCCGCCGTTTCAGCGCGAATGCTTCGAAGTCCAAGCAGGCCACTTCCCGCAAAAAGCTGCTGGAGAAGCTGACCCTTGAGGACCTCAAGCCTTCGAACCGAAAATACCCGTATATTCATTTCAAATCGGAGCGCGAGGCAGGCAAGCAGCTTCTGCTGGTCGAGCAGTTGAGCAAGAAGGTCGAAGGGGAATCCGTGCTGGACAATTTCACCTTGACCGTCAACAAGGGGGACAAAATCGCTTTCGTCGGCCCGAACGGGTTGCCCAAGACGACGCTGTTTCAAATATTGATGGGGGAAAGCGAAGCGGATGTCGGCAGTTACTCCTGGGGCATTACGACAACGACGGCTTATTTCCCCAATGAGAATTCCGCCTATTTCCAGTCGGATCTGAACCTGATCGACTGGCTGCGGCAATATTCCAAAGAGCAGGATGAGTCGTTCATTCGCGGGTTTCTCGGAAGGATGCTCTTCTCCGGGGAGGAAGCGTTGAAGAAAGTCTCCGTTCTGTCCGGAGGAGAGCGAGTGCGCTGCATGTTGGCCAAAATGATGCTGACGGCGCCCAACGTGCTGATTCTGGACGAGCCGACCAACCATCTCGACCTGGAATCGATCACCGCGTTAAACAACGGTTTGATTCAATTTAACGGCACGATGCTGTTTACGTCCCACGACCATCAGTTCGTGCAAACCATCGCCAACCGGATCGTCGAAATCGCGCCGGGCGGGGTGATGGACAAGGTGACCACGTTCGATGAATATCTGGAAAACGAAGATGTGGCGGCGTTCAGAAAGTCGATGTATTCCGCTACTTCTTAAATTCGCTTAAAATTTGCACAGCCAGACTAAACTCGACGAGGGCGGTTTCGAAAGATTGAATCCATTGGCGGTATTTTTCGGCATCGGCGTGCGAATCGCCCATTTTCCGCCTGTAAATTTCGATCTGTTGCCGCATCTCGTCGATATCTATTTTCAGGGTGCTGATGACGTTGCTGAACTGCGTCCGTTCCGCGTCGATCGAATGGACGTCGAATTCGGCCAATTCCTCCGCCAAGCCGCGTGGTTTGGAGGGGGAGGCCTGTTCGGCTCCCGAATCGCGCCCGAAAGATTCCGTGCGATCCCAATCTTCCTCGCGGACGGCTCGATGGGGTTGGCTCATCTGCAGCGACTGTTCGATTTTCGCCTCCGTGTCCTCATCCATGACCAGCCTGTACTCCGGTTCCGGCTCCGCTTCCCGTTGCCAGGCCGGCGCGATGTATTGCCGCGGTTTGGCGCTCCATGCGTCGGGGCGATCCGCTTCTTCGGCTTTGCCCGTTCTGCCCGCTACGTTTGCTATGTTTATGTCCGCTCCGTTGACGGCGCGTCCTGCCCGAAAATCGGCTTCCGCATTTCGAAGGTCGGCTTCCATGTTTGGATTAGCCGTGGGGATCGGGTCCACGGGTTCATACTCCTGCGTGGGTGCGAGCGGATCGGGTTGAATGCCGGGTTCCGGCTCCGCGATGGCGGCTGAATCCGAGTGCAGGTCGGACGGTGCCTCCGTTTCCGAAGGCGTCTTCGCCGCGGCCAACGCTTCCGGTTCCGCAGACGTCTTCGCCGTGGCCAATGCTTCCGGATCCGCAGGCGTCTTCGCCTCGTTCGATGCCTTCGGCTCCACGGACGTTTCCGCCGCCGTCGGTGCTTCCGGTTCAGGGAGGACTTCCGCTTCCGCAAGCCTGTCCGGCTCTATGGGCTTTTTCCTTTCTATAAGCCATTCCTGTTCCACGGCTGCTTTCGCTTCCGCGAAGGTTTCTGTTTCCGGTTCGGGAGTCAATTCCGGTTCCGCCAATGTTTCCGCCTTGATCGCTTTCGCAAGCATCTCCGCCTCCGCGAGCGCTTCGGATGCCGTAGACGCTTTTTTCGAACCGGCCTTTTCCTTCCGGGCAGGCTCGGTTTGAGCCGCGTTTTGCGCGAGAGTTCGGCTTTCTTTCTTACGGCGGATCGATTCCGTCAAGTCCTGTTCGGTTTCGTCGAATAAATCGTTGATCGACATTTGAAAATGCTTGCGCGAAGACCTGGTTTCTTCGGTCGGGCCGTCGGGTTCGGCTTGTTCCGCCGAATCGGTTTGCCGCTCCATCCGGACTTTCGTTTCGTCCGCTTCCGGGTTCGACGATTCCGGCTCGGGTTGAGGGGGGACATATAATGAAGGCTGGGGTCTGGTCACCAGTTCGTCCATCGCATCCACGATTTTTTGCTGCTGGTTTTTCTTTACGTATAACCCGCCTGTCCGGCTTTCGGTGAAATAGAAAATCATCATTTCGCTGTGGTCGATCAGGCCATAGGCGTTTTCCAGGCAAGGGTTTGCCAAAAAATCGTCGATCAGCCGATTCAGTTCGCTATTGCTGTTCGGCTGGTAATATTGCTGTTTGATCACGGTTCCGGCCAAAGCGAAATCGCAATTTTTCAGTTGGGTTTTCAACTGCATTTTTCTTAAGAAATTCAAAATGATCCTCCTTCCAAAAGGGCGAAAAACCACACTATTATAAAACTAATATAGAATGAGAAAATAAGCAATATTTGTCGAACAAGTTTCCGAAAGTGCGGTGAAAAAAGCGGAGCGGGGCGGCCATGAAAGATCGCCATAAAGGGCGCCCATAAGTTGGAGAAATGACGGCAGCCGCCTTTGTCCGCGGATTTCCTCCGCACTGCGCTTTCAGGTCGGACGGCGGCTCGCTTCGATCGCCTCGGCCAATTCGTTCAGCTCCGTCCAGCGATCGAGCAACTGCTCCAGCTTTTGTTCCGCCTGGCTCCGCTCCTCGGTCAAAGCCTGCAATTTCTCGTAATCGCTGGCGGACGCGACCATGTCGTCGTTCAATTTTTGCAAATGCCGCTCCGCTTCCGCGATCCGGTCCTCGATTTGCTCGTATTCTTTCTGTTCTTTAAAGGAAAATTTTTGCGCTCTGCGATTTTGGCGGTCCGGCGCGGATGAAGGGGAGGGGGGTTCCTTCCCCGGCGGGCGTGTCGGTTCTCCGGCATTCGCGGCCCGCATCCCGCGCAATTCGCGATACGCCGTGTAGTTTCCGACGTGGTGCGCAATCCGGCCGCCGCCCTCGAACGCAAAAATGGTTTCGGCCGTTCGATCGAGAAAGTAGCGATCATGCGATACGGTGATCACGGTCCCGGGAAACCCGTCGAGGTATTGCTCGAGAATCATCAGCGTCTGGATATCGAGATCGTTCGTCGGTTCGTCCAGCAGCAAAACGTTGGGCGCCTCCATTAAAATTCGCAGCAGGAACAGCCTTCGCTGCTCGCCGCCGGACAGCTTGGCAATCGGCGTCCATTGCGCCTCGGGCGGGAAGAGAAACAGCTCCAGCATCTGCGCGGCGCTGATGTAGCTTCCGTCCGCCGTGCGAACCTGTTCCGACGCGGCGCGGATATATTCCAGCACGCGCAGGGAACCGTCCATCTCGGCGCTCTCCTGGGAGAAATATCCGATTTTCACTGTGGAACCGGCGTCGATCGCGCCCCGGTCCGGCTCCAGCCGCCCGGAAATCAAATTCAACAGCGTCGATTTGCCGCAGCCGTTCGGCCCGATGATCCCGATCCGATCCGTCCGTTGCAAAACATGGCTGAAATCCGCGATCAGCGGCCGGCCCGCCATCGATTTGCACACCTGCCGCAGCTCAATCACCTTCTTGCCCAGCCTGCTGCCCGTCAAGGCGATATGGAGCTCGTCGGGCGCGCCGGACGTCGGCGCATCCCGCAGTTGCTCGAAGCGCTCGATTCGCGCTTTCTGCTTCGTCGACCGCGCTTGGGCGCCGCGGCGAATCCACTGCAATTCGCCGCGGAGCAGATTTTCTCTTTTTCGCTTGACGGCTTCCTCGCGTTCCAAACGCTCCGCCTTTTTCTCCAGAAAATAGCTGTAGTTGCCGCTATAGTTGTACAGTGTGCCCTGATCCAGCTCAATCATGCGATTCGCCACCCGGTCGAGGAAATACCGGTCGTGCGTAATCATCAGCAGCGAGGCATGGCTGCGCGACAAATGCTGTTCCAGCCAGTCCGTCGCTTCGGCATCGAGGTGATTCGTCGGCTCGTCCAGAATGAGCAGATCCGCCGGGTTCATCAAAACCCCGGCCAACAGCGCCCGCTTGCGCTGGCCGCCGGAGAGGGAGCCCATCTTCGCTTCGTATTGTTCCATTCCAAGCTTCGAAAGAATGCGCCGGGCTTCCGTTTCCATCGGCCAGACGCCGGCCTCATCCATGCGCAGGTTGATTTCGGACAGCCGTTTTTGCAGGCTTTCGTTTGCGGGCCGGTCTTTCAGCTCCGCCAGGATCGCCCGATGCGCCCGGTACAGCTCCAGCGCCTGCGAATTCGCGGAAAACATTTGCTCGATCACGTCGGCTTCGGGATCGAACGGCGGATTTTGCGGCAAGTAGGCGATCGTTAAGCCTCTCGCCGTGGAGATCTTGCCGTGATCCGGGGTCTCGGCTCCGGCGATCACCTTCAAAAACGTCGATTTTCCGGTTCCGTTGATCCCGATCAGTCCGACCCGATCCCCTTGATCCATGCTGAACGAGACGCGTTCAAACAATGTTTTGATCCCGTAGCTTTTCGACAATTGCTCCGCATTCAACACGTTCATGAATTCATACCTTCTCCTGTTCACAGCATTCCTTACAGCATAGCATATAAACCCGCGGAGAGGGAGGGGCTTGCGGCGCGCCGAAAATAAAATGCCGGTCAAACGGCGGGAGCGCCCGCAAAAGAGCGAATGAATAAATTGCGGAAATTGGATTGATCCTTAAAAGTGTGGTTAAAAAAGCGGCGCAGAGGTTGGGCATCGGTTGGAGAAAGGTGGAGATAGGATGAGATATCGCAGCATGTTTGACATCATTGGTCCGCCGATGGCGGGCCCGTCCAGTTCGCATACGGCGGGGGCCAATCGCATCGGGCAGATCGTCAGAGCCATACACGAAGGGACGCCGAAAAACGTTCGAATTACGCTGTACGGCTCATTTGCGGAAACGTATCGGGGACACGGTACGGACCGGGCCATTCTGGCCGGACTCATGGGGATGAAACCGGACGACGCGAGAATGCGCGACGCGTTGAATATCGCCGCGGCGGAAAACATCCGCTATGAATTGGACCAAGGGACGGTGGAAGGCATTCATCCCAACAGCGTGAGAATCCGCATCGAAGACGGCCATCCGCTCGATGCCACGGGCATCTCCATCGGCGGCGGGCGCATCGAAATTATCGAATTGAACGGCTACAATATTCGGCTCTCCGGCGATTACCCTACCTTGATTATCGAGCATCTCGATCAGGTGGGCGTCATCAAAGACATCGGCCTGATGATGGCCCGATATCACATCAATGTGTCCCACATGGAGGTGGATCGCAGGGAGCGTGCCGGACAAGCGATGGCGGTCGTTGAAATGGATCAGATGGTCTCGACGGAATGGCTGGAAAAAATGAGATCGAAAGCGCACATATCCAAAGTTCAGCAATTGGAGGCCGTATAGATGTTTAACAGCATGAAGCAATGGATTCAACAGGCGGAGGATCAGCAGTTGCCCATTTCGGAAATCATGATTCGCCGCGAAATCCGGGAATCAGGCCAGACGCGGCAGTTTATTGCAGATAAAATGAGAAAACAGTTGGAGATTATGGAGGAAGCGGTTCAGCGCGGGCTGCTGGAATCCGGACGATCGCCCAGCGGCCTGACGGGAGGCGACGCCAAAAAAATAGCGGAATATTCCCAATCGCGCAAAACGCTGTTGGGGGAACACGGCAACATGGCTATCAGCATGGCTTACGCCGTATCGGAGACGAACGCTTCCTTCGGCAGAATTGTCGCCACGCCCACGGCCGGATCGGCCGGGATTATTCCCGGCGTCTTTTTTTCGTTAAAGAAAAGGTTCGGATGGGACAATGAAACATTGCTGAGCGGATTGTTCACCGCTTCGGCCATCGGCCTGGTGATTACCAACAACGCTTCCATCTCCGGGGCGGGCGGCGGTTGCCAGGCGGAGGTGGGGTCGGCGG
>CAYYCV010000072.1:0-20344 GCA_964470405.1 uncultured Caryophanales bacterium | reverse complement strand
TGCGCCAAGTCGCACGCGGTGTTCGTGCGCTAAGTCGCGCACCGGGCTCGTGCGCCAGGTCGCGCGCGGGGCTCGTGCGCCAGGTCGCGCACCGGGCTCGTGCGCCAAGTCGCACGCGGTGTTCGTGCGCTAAGTCGCGCACCGGGCTCGTGCGCTGTGGCCGAGCACGGGACCGTGGAATCGACTGCGCAGGCGCAGGCGCCGCTCGATCCGAGAGCGAGGGCACCATTTTAACCTTCCAGGTTAAAATTACTGCAAAAGTGCATCTATTTTCTCCGTGGACGAGATGCCCGGAGGGAATAGCTGCAAACATACAGGTATTTTGCGCCCAGCCTTCCGTTTACGGCGATGGGCCTCGAAATAGCTGCATTTTCGCGGGTATTTTCCTCCGACGTCTGAAACAGGCCGTAAATAAATGCACTTTTGCAGGTATTGGCGTCAAGCAGGCCCTGAAACCCCGACGGCCAACCCCCGCACCGCTTTTTCAGCTTTTTCATCCCGTTTTTTCATCCTTCAGCGTTTCCGTCATCGTCGCGATGAACGCTTCCGCCGCCTTCGACAGGTAGCGGCCGCGGCGGTAAGCGATCACGAGCGTGCGCGATGGGCGGGGATCGGCGAAATGGAGGTACGCCGGGGAAAACGGGGTCCCCTGCTCCCGGGCCACCATGATTGGGACAAGGGCAATGCCCATGCCCGCGGCAACGAGCGACTGGACGGTTTCGATGTTGCTGCTTTCGAATACGATGTTCGGCTCGAACCCGGCTTCGCCGCAAAGGTGAAAGGTAATCTGGCGAAAGCCCTGTCCTTTTTTCAGCACAATAAACGGCTCGTTCGTCAGATCGGCCATGCGGATGTTCGAGGCGCGGGAGGCCAACGCGTGCTGGGGCGGGACAGCGAGGCAAATTTCCTCCTTCAGCAACGGATGGCCGGCCAACGCCGGATCCTGAATCGGCAAGGTCAACAGGCAAATGTCGATCTGGCCGCTGGCCGTCATCGATTCGAGGTTGGTGGTGGTTTCCTCGATCAGGGAGATTTCGATCTCCGGATATCGCGCCTGAAAGGCCGGAAGCACCATCGGCCAAATGTGGGATCCGGTCATCGGCAAGCTGCCGACGACCAGCTTGCCCCGGCGCATTTGCGAAATGTCGTCCATCTCCTGTTTCAATTGCTCCGCCATATCGACGATTTTTTGCGCTTTCTCCATAAACACGGCGCCCGCATAAGTCAATTCAACCGAATTGGTGTTGCGCTGAAAGAGCAACTGGCCGATTTCCTTTTCCAGCTTGGCCAATTGCTGGCTTAGCGAAGGCTGGGCGATGTGCAATTTTTCCGCGGCCCGGGAGAAGTTTTTTTCCCTGGCAATGTGCAATGCGTATTGAAGCTGTCTTAACTCCATTCGATCACATCCTTTTAAAAGTGTGGTGAAAAACAGGCGGATCCGAGACGGGGTATGGGTTTCCGATCGCAGTTGCCCGCGGATTTCCCGATTTTTGAGCCATATATAGGGAGAAATCCGCGGACAAAGGCGACCACTGCCGTTTCTCCAACCCATGCCCCATCCCTGCGCCGTTTTTTCACCGCCCTTTTGGAAGTATGGTGAAAAAAAGACGACGGAGGAAGCGCGCGGACGATGCGAAAAAAGAACGGCAAGCGAAAAAAGCGGCTGCGGAATGCGGTCATTTGGGTGTTGGGAATGTTAATGCTGATGCTGCTTTGGGTTGCGTACATTCAATGGAGAATGTGCGTTGTCGCCGCGAGCCCGCCGCCCGAACACGCGGATGCGGGAATTGTTCTCGGCGCTGCGTTGAGGAACGGCCGGCCCAGTCCGGCGCTGCGGGAAAGGCTGGACCAGGCGTTGAAGCTGTACAGGGAAGGGAGATTCGATCATTGGATCGTGTCGGGCGGAAGGGATTATCCGAGCGCGAAGTACACCGAGGCGCAGGGGATGAAGCTGTATTTGCTGGAGCAAGGCGTTCCGGACGCGAGCATCATCGAGGAAAACGACGCTCGCAGCACGTATGAAAATCTGCAATACAGCAAGCGGATTATGGAAAGCAGGGGGTGGTCCCGCGCCGTCATCGTCACGCACGCGTATCACGGCGCCCGGGCGCTGGATATCGCGCGATTTGTCGGGTACAGCCGTCCCGCCGTTTCGACGGTTCGCTCCGAGGTGCTGTGGATGCCGTGGCATCGGGGAAGGGAGACGCTGGCTTTCACCAAATGGACGCTGGACAAGCTTACGATGACGTGGACGGCTGGAAGCCGCAGCGCTCCATAAATCGGACGAAGCCCCGCAGCCCGTCCGCGGACGATCGGAACACGCCGGCGTCCGATAACACTTGCAGAAATTTAAGGCCGACTTCGTGCCGGATCGCCGTCTCCGCTTGTTCGGGGGACAGGGAGCCTTCGTATTTTGCGATCAGATCGTTGATCCAATCGCGGTGTTTAAATAGAGGGTGCGCGGGATCGAGCTTTGCGCATTCGGCTTGCGCGGACGGGCGGCAGAGCAGCCCGGAGATTTGCGCCAGCTCCTCGTCCAGCCGCCCGGGGAGCACAGCCAGACCCATCACCTCGATCAACCCGATATTTTCCTTCTTCATGTGATGATGCTTGCGGTGGGGATGGAAGATCCCTTCGGGATGCTGCCGGTCCGTGCGGTTGTTGCGCAACACGAGGTCCATTTCATAATGGCCGCGCTTGTTGATGCGGGCGATCGGCGTGACCGTGTTGTGCGGAACGGCGCCGTTTGTACCGGCGGCGGTATGCGCGAGAATGCCCCGCTCGGGGTCGCTGTAGCCTTTCCAGGTTTCGTAAAGCCGGTCCGCCAAGCGGAGCAAGGCGTCCCTGGAGGCTCCCGATATGCGCAGCACGCTCATAGGCCACTTGACTTTCTCCGCGATGATCCCTTCGAAATCGGGATGGCGGAAGCGCAGTTCCGCCTCCGCCTTTTCCATCGGAAACGAATGGTATCCGCCCTGAAAATGGTCGTGGTTGAGAATGGAGCCTCCGACGATCGGCAGGTCGGCGTTGGAGCCGATAAAATAGTGCGGAAACCGGTCAACAAAATCGAGCAGCCTGCGAAACGTGCCGGATTGAATTTGCATCGGCCGGTGCTCTTCGCTGAACACGATGCAGTGTTGATGAAAATAAACGTAGGGAGAATACTGGAAGTACCAGTTTTGCCCGCCGAGCTTCAGCGGAATGACCCGGTGGTTTTGCCGCGCCGGGTGACGGATCGTTCCGGCAAAGCCGACGTTTTCCAAACAGAGCAGGCAGGGAGGATAGCTGTCGGCCGGCATGTCGCGCAGCAGGGCGATTTCCTTCGGATCCTTCTCCGGTTTGGACAGGTTGATTGTAATCTCCAATGAGCCGTACGGCGTTTCCGCGAGCCAATAACGGTTTTTGGCAATCCGGTCCGTACGGATGTAATTGGAGTCCATGGACATTTGATAGAATTCGTCGGCGGCTTGCTCGACCGAACGCTCGCTTGCCCGCGCCCGGAACCGCGCTTCCACTTCCGATTGACGCGGCATCAACAGCCCCATGATGCGGGCGTCCAGCAAATCGCGGAAAACGGCAATGTTTTGTTCCAACAGGCCGATTTCGAAAGCGTAATCCAGCAGCTTTTGGAGGATCGGAACCGGGCTGTCGGGAAGCTCGCCGCCGGGCGCCAACGGATGCGGTTCGCGCAGCTTGAATAAATCCAGCAGCGCGTTGCGGGCCGGGATGACGTCGGACGGCTCGAGCAGACGAGCCTGCCGTGCGAACCGCAGCAATTTTTCAATTTCCGTTCCAATGGTTTGTCCGTCCATGGCGTTCTCCTTTGCTTTTTCCGGTTGAAAAGTGTGGTAAAAAGTGGCCGGTGCCGCGCTTTTTTCACCGCACTTTCAACGGCGATCGGCGTATCCGCCCGGATGCCGACGGTGCCAATTCCAGGCGTCTTCGATGATCGCGGAAAGGCGGCTTCGCGCCGGAACCCAGCCCAACTCCCGCTTGATCTTTTCCGAGGAGGCGATCAGGATGGCCGGATCGCCGGCCCGGCGTTCTTCCATCGCGACGGGAATCGGATGGCCGGTCACCTGCCTCGCCGTGTCGACGACCTCCTTGACGGAGAATCCGTTGCCGCAGCCCAAATTGTACACGTTGCTCGCTCCGCCGGCGCGCAGCATGTCGAGCGCCAGCAGATGGGCCTGGGCCAGATCGTCCACATGAAGGTAATCGCGGATGCAGGTTCCGTCCGGCGTGGGGTAGTCGTCGCCAAAAATCGAAATCCGCTCCCGCAAGCCCAGGGGCACTTGCAAAATCAGCGGGATCAGGTGGGTTTCAGGGGAGTGATCCTCGCCGATCGCGCCGCCCGAATGAGCGCCCGCGGCGTTGAAATAACGCAGCGAAACCGAACGGATGCCGTGCGCCCGGTCGAACCAGCGGATCATTTGCTCCATCGCCAGCTTGGTCGCGCCGTAAGCGTTGGTGGGGGACGTGCGGTCCTGCTCGCCGATCGGCACGCTCTCCGGGTCGCCGTATACGGCGGCTGTGGACGAGAAGACCATGCGGCCAACGCCGTACGCTTTCATTTTCTCCAGCAGGCACAGGGTTCCGTACACGTTGTTGTGATAATACTTGCCCGGGTTTTGCATGCTTTCGCCGACCAGCGAGTGGGCCGCAAAATGAATCACCGAATCGACGGCATGCCGCTTGAATACGGAATCGAGAAACGCTTCGTCCCGAATGTCGCCGACCAGCAATTGCCCGCTCAATACGGCGTCCCGATGCCCCTGTCCGAGATGGTCGACAATGATCATTTCTTCCCCTCTGGCGGCCAGCGCCGCAACGGTATGGGAGCCGATATATCCCGCGCCTCCAGTAATAAGAACAGTCATTTCCGCTTCACTCCTTTTCCCATTCTTGAACGCCGTCGCCGATGTCGCACGCATAAAACTCGGCGGTTAAGCCGGTTTGTTCCCGGTAGGCTTGTCCGACCTTGCGGCGGAAATGCTCGATTGCGTCCTTGCGGATCAACGATACGGTGCAGCCGCCAAAGCCCGCCCCGGTCATGCGCGAGCCAAGCACGCCTTCCGTGTCCAGGGCCGCGTCGACCATGACGTCCAGCTCCTTCCCGGTCACGGCGTACAGGTCCCGCAACGAGCGGTGGGAGGCGGTCATGAGCCGTCCGAACGCCGGCAGATCGTTCCCCTCCAACGCCGCGATCGAAAGAAGCACCCGGGCGTTTTCCTCGATCACATGCCGCGCCCGGTTGCGCACGATTTCGTCTTCGATCCTGTAGGCCTGCGGATGGAATTGCTCCGGCTTCAATTCTCCGAGCAGCTTCAGTCCGGGGAAGGCGTCCCGCAGTTGATCGACCGCTTGCTCGCACTGTTTTCTTCGGAGATTGTAGGCGGAATCCGCGAGCTCCCTTTTTTTGTTCGTATGGGCGATCATGATGCAGTACTCGCTGCTGCGAAACGGAACATAGCGGTATTCCAGCGTGTCGCACATCAACAGGATGGCGTGGTCCCGCTTGCCCATGGCCACGGCGAACTGATCCATGATGCCGCAGTTCACCCCGTTGAACTCGTTTTCCGCTTGCTGCGCAACCTGAGCGATCTCTTTTTTGTCCGCTTCGTAGCCTTCCGATACCAGCAATCCGAACCCGGTCACCACTTCGACCGAAGCGGAGGAGGACAGGCCGGATCCGTTGGGGATCTCGCCGTGAAACCATAAGTCGTATCCGCCGAAATGATAGCCTTTTTGCTGTAGATGGCGGATGACCCCTTTGGGGTAGTTGGCCCAGCCGTCCGCTTCGTCGTAGCGGATGTCGTCGATCGGCACGTCGGCGCGCAAGGGGAAGTTGTCGGAGGCCAGGTTCAAACGGCCGTCGTCCCGCTTCCGCGCGATCATGGTGGTGCCGATGGAAAGCGCCGCCGGGAACACGTATCCGCCGTTGTAATCGGTATGTTCCCCGATCAGATTGATTCTGCCCGGCGCGTGGAACACCCGGATGTCATGCGTGGAATCGCCGTACAATTCGACAAAGCGTTCCTTGAACTTTTCCGCGTTTTTCATTTTTTTCACCGCCGCTTCGATAAATGGGGATCGCTGCAAATGCGCGATTGGAAAAATGGATGTTTTATGCAAAGTATACTTCCTTATTGTACTAAATCCAATGGAGAGAAGTCATTAATTTATGGATTTATGTCATTTTTTCATGCCCGTGCTTTCGCTTTTCGTAGTATACTCAGGGTATCGCCGTCAACCGTCGATGCGAGAATGCGCCTGGAAAGCCGGGCGCCGCGGAGGGAGCAGAAGCACGAAATGGAAGTGAAACCGAGCTATCACGTTGTGTCCAATCCTTATCCGGAGAACGTCAACGCGCAGGAATGGTCCGTTCTGTTCGCCGGCAGCAGCCAAACCCGCCCGGGACACGCCGTGGGCCCAAGGGTGTACGACTATTGCCTGGTCCATTTTGTCGAATCCGGCTACGGGCAATTTGCGTGTCGCGACGGCGCGTTCGGTTTGGGACCGGGAGACAGCTTCGTGATCGAACCGGAATCGCTGGTCAGCTACAGGGCGGACGCAGATGAGCCGTGGGCCTATCAATGGGTCGCTTTCCAAGGCGCGAAGGCGGTAAGCATCCTTCATTCCATCGGTCTGTCTTCCCGGCATTCGGTCGTTCGCGCAGCCGACCGGCCGCGGGTGTCCGCGCTGTTTCGGCAAATCCGGGAGGCGCTGCGGCGCGGCGGGCCGAATGTCAACCTGGAGGCCCGAGGATACTTGAATTTGCTCGCCTTCGAGTACGGCAAAGCGCTGGAGCCGGCGCAAGACCGCTATCCGCAAGCGGTATCGCGAACGGAAAGGCAGGTGCGCCAGGCGATCCATTACCTGCACACGCAGTATTCCGAGCCTTTGACGATCGAGAGGATGGCGCGCAGCATGGGCTACAACCGCGCTTATTTTTCCAAAGTGTTCAAGCAATCGACGGGGCAGACGCCGGTCCGCTTTCTGCTGAACGTTCGCCTGAACAAATCCAAGCTGCTGCTGCGGCAAAATGCCGAGCTGACCGTTGAACAGGTGGCCTTTTCGGTCGGGTTTCGCGACCCGCTGCATTTCTCCAAACAGTTTAAAAGAAGGTTTGGCCTCTCCCCCCTGGCCTATCGCAAGGAGGTTCTGCCGGGCAAATGATAGGGAAATAGGCTGCCATCCTGAACGCGTTAATCAGAAAAAAAAGATCCTCGGAATCTTCGAGGATCAATCATTATTTCGATATTTGCTTTGTCATTAAAATCTGCCGACAGCTTCCAGAGCTTGTTTTTTCATATCTTTCAAGTGGCTGTCCTTCAACTTTTCTTCTTCCTCCAAGTCTGTGCCGTCAATATTGTATTTTCCCTGCGCCCCTGTGAAGACGCCGTAGGTATTGCTTCTTTGATCCCACGCCAGAAAAAGGACATATTTTTTGTTTTTTTTCATTTCAGCGTATTCATCCGTTGTTTTTTTGAATTTCCCCGGCACAATCCCTCTGTCTTTCGTGTAATAGGGTTCCGTGACCCATACGTTTTGATTCTTGCTTATAGGAACATTTTTGTCGTTTTTCATGACCCGACTAACTGTTACTTCGGTGAGAGTATACCCGTTTTCGCCCATGCCTTTTCCTTGTATCACATTTTTCCAGTGTCCAGTCGGTTCTGCGACCACCACAGCTTTACTCGCCTTTTTCAAATCATCAATATGATCAAAAGTAATGTAGTTTACAAATCCTATAACTGTTTGTGTTTTCAAATCGTAATAAGTATATAAGGCCCCAAGCAATGCCAACAATAACGCGGCTAACAAGGTAATAAGGGGTGCTTTTGCTTTCAACAGAGACATGATTGATCCTCCTTTGGAATGCATTATCCCACCCTGTTTTGGCCTTGTCAACAAAGGCGGCGTACCCGCAAGTCACCGTCAAGCAACCAGTAAAGAGCAACTTCACGTTCTCCGGCGGTTAACGGGAAACCTTCCAGCAATTCCTCTTGCGGAAACTCAATGGAAAATAGAAGTTGTAAAAATGAGGGACTGTCTATATAATTAAGATAATGAACAAGCTTTTCTTTGTTTGAAATACATATGCTCCCATATGCAAACAATTCAAAAGGGCAAAATTATCGAAAGATAATGACGCAAAGCCAAGGGTCTAAGGGTCGTTATATCTATGACAGCCTGGTTTCCGTGCATTGTTAATCCGTTAATCAAAGGCTGCTCTCGCAATGAGCGGTTTTTATTTTACCGGGAAGGTGTGTTGTGAACATGGGTTTTGCATCGGTGCCGAATATAGGGAGTAGCTATTCCAGCCGGAAAGGGGCGTTTTTTTCCTCCGCGCTTTTGCTGCAAAGCCGAACCATGCTGGAGAAAAAAGACTTTGTCGCCACGGGGGATTTGGTTCATATCGAGGGAGACATCATCGTGGTTGAAATCGCTCAGCATCCGTATTTTCATCTTGGCGACGCGATCAAATTTACCATTTATTCTCCCGTGGGCGTTCTGGCGTTTCATTCTACGGTTGTTGCCAAAAATGAAAATACGGTCATGTTGATCAATCCGCCGGAAATTCAAAGGAAGTTTGAAGATAAGCGGATGAATCCCCGCATTAGCGTGGAGATGGAAGGGATGGTTCATTCCATCAACGGCAAGGAAGCGGACGTGGAGGGCCGTCGGTCGATCTCTTGTCAAATTCGCAATTTGAGCCTTGGCGGACTTGGCTTTTTGTCGGCAAAGCTGGACGGGCTGGACGTGAACGCGTCCGTGGGGATGGAAATGGATCTGAGCTTTCCCCTCGTGTTCAGGGCGGAAGTCGTCCGGATGAAACCGACCCCGTTGGGTTTGTATTGCGGCGCAAAATTCATCGACATTTCCAATCAAGATCTCAATTCGCTGCGCGCATTCATTTTGAAAGCGCAAGTGACCGCGATTTCCGCACGAAAAAAAGTGGAACAAGCCCAATAGAAATTCACCCCCGTCTGGGCTCCTGCGTATACTGAAACACCTGAAGACACAAGAGGTGATCAGAATGAATGTGCAGGCTGCCGGAACCGAACAAAAATTACCCGCAGGTTCTTCCAGACGAATCCAGATCATACTTAAACATGCCGAACCGGTCGCCAAAAGGCCGGATTCGCTCCCCCTTTCACCGCACGCCGAATCACCCCTCCACAAAGATTTCAGCCGCGTTTTCGAAGAGTTGGAGCAAATGATCGGATTGGATCGAGTGAAAAAGCTGGTGTATGAAGTTTACGCCTTGCTGGAAATCAACCGCTATCGTACGGAGGCGGGGCTGTCCAGCCGCTCCAATGTGTATCATATGGTATTCAAAGGAAATCCGGGGACGGGAAAAACGACGGTGGCGCGGATTGTCGCCAAGTTGTTTCACTCCATGGGCGTGTTGGACAAAGGGCATTTGATCGAGGCGGAACGGGCGGATCTGGTGGGCGAGTACATCGGCCATACGGCGATCAAAACGCGGGAATTGGTAAAAAGGGCGATGGGTGGTATTCTATTTATAGATGAAGCGTACAGTTTGGCCCGCGGCGGAGACAAAGATTTTGGAAAAGAAGCGATGGATGCGCTGGTCAAGGCGATGGAGGACAACAAAAACGGGTTTATTCTGATCCTCGCCGGATATTCGGACGAAATGGATCGCTTTATGAAAATAAATCCCGGCATGACGTCAAGATTTCCGATTCAGTTGGAATTTCCCGATTATTCGGTTGACGAGTTGATGCGGATCGCCGGGCTGATGGCGGCGGAACGCGATTATCGCCTGATTCCGGAGACGGTTTTGAAATTGAGGAATCATCTGTCCCAGGAAAAGGCGCGGATGACGAAATGCTTCAGCAATGCGCGGTATGTGCGCAACATCATCGAGAAATCGGTGCGAAGGCAGGCGGTCCGGTTGTTGAGCCGGCACACTTCCTGCCCCTCGAAGGAGGAATTGATGGCCATCCGCCCGGAGGATCTGAAATTCGATCCTGCGGACGGTTGAAAAACCGAATCATACGGCGAGGTGTAGGAATGAAAAAAACGATATATGAAAACCGCCAACGGTCGGAGGAAAAAGCGATTTTGTTCAGCTTGATCGTTTCCTCCGGGACGCTGCGCACGGCCGATGATCCGCATCATTCGTTGGAGGAATTGATCCGATTGGCCGAGACGGCGGGGGTGGTTGTGGCCGACGCCATGCAGCAGAAGAAGGAAGCCCCCGATCCCGGATGGTTTATCGGAAAAGGCAAAGTGGATGAAATCAAGCAGCGCCTGCTGGAGACCGATGCGACGACGGTCATTTTCGACCAGGAATTGTCCGGGATGCAGGTGCGCAATCTGGAGGCGGCGCTGGATGCCAAGATCATTGACCGAACCCAATTGATTCTGGACATTTTCGCCGGCAGGGCGAAGACGAGAGAGGGCATCCTGCAGGTTGAATTGGCGCAGTTGAGCTATTTGCTGCCGCGGCTTTCCGGGCACGGCAAAAACCTGTCCAGATTGGGCGGCGGCATCGGCACCAGAGGGCCGGGGGAGACGCAGTTGGAGACCGACCGGCGCCATATTCGCAATCGGATCCATGACCTGAAGGTCCAACTGAAAGAAGTGGCGCGGCATCGCAAGCTGATTCGGGACCGTCGGGCGAAAGCGGGGGTTTTTCAGGTTGCGCTCGTCGGTTACACCAATGCGGGCAAATCGACGCTGCTTCAGCAGTTGACGAATACCGAGGAAGTGTATGTGGAGAATCAGTTGTTCGCCACGCTCGACCCGCTTTCGCGGACGTTAACGCTGCCCGGCGGGCAGGAAATCGTGCTGACCGATACGGTCGGTTTTATTCAAAACCTGCCGCATGACGTCGTTTCCGCGTTTCGCGCCACATTGGAGGAGGTCAACGACGCGGATTTGATCCTGCATGTGGTGGACAGCTCTTCCGACAGAAAAATGGAGCAGATGCAGGTGGTCGATCGGGTGCTGGCGGAGCTCGGAGCGCATACGAAAGACCAATTAATTCTTTACAATAAAATCGATCTTTGCCCCGCCGATGAAACGGACATGCTGCCCCGTCGCGGCGACGCCTTGCTGATTTCCGCTTATGCCGCGGCCGATTTGGAGAAAGTGAAGTCCGCCATCGAGCAACGGATGTCGGGGGACCGAAAAACCTTTCAAATTCCCGCGGATAAAGGCGACGTGATCGCTTCGGCCTACCAATTGGGGAAGGTGCTCGAGCAGCGCGTGGTCGATGATACGATTATGCTTCAGGTTCGCGTTGACCGGCGTCATTATCAGGTGCACGGAGGGACGCTGTCCATTTATGAAAAACATTAAAAGTGCGACCTTTTAAACGATACAGGAGGAAAGCATGCGGCTGACGGAAGAAATGCGGGAACGTCTGGAGAACATCGAACGAAAAATCGAATGGAAATGCAAGGAAGTAGATCGCCTGATCGATTTCAATCAATGGAAGGTGCTCCACGCTTTTCATCAATATAAAATTAGCGATTACCATTTTGCGGCATCGACCGGATACGGCTACAACGACAGCGGCCGGGAGCAATTGGATCAGGTGTATGCGGCTGTTTTCGGGGCGGAGAGCGGGTTGGTCCGCCCTCACTTTGCATCGGGCACGCATACGATCGGCACCGCTTTGTTCGGCGTTTTGCGCCCGGGTGACCACCTCTTGTTCATTACCGGTCGGCCTTACGACACCTTGCACAAAGTGATAGGGAAGCCGGGCGACGGCACGGGCTCGCTGCGGGATTGGGGCGTTGAATACGATGAAGTTGCGCTGCTTCCGGATGGAACGGTGGATTGGGAAGGGGTTCGCGCAGGCGTAAAGCCCAATACCCGAGTGATCGGGATTCAGCGTTCGCGCGGCTACGCATGGAGGCCGTCGTTCTCGGTCGCTCAGATCGGGGACATGGCGGAAAAAATCAAAAAGATCCATCCGCGGGCGATCACGTTCGTCGATAATTGCTACGGGGAATTCACGGAAGAAATGGAGCCGCCGGAAGTCGGGATCGATCTGACGGCAGGCTCGCTGATCAAAAATCCCGGCGGCGGCATCGTTCCTTCCGGCGGGTACGTCGTCGGAAAGCGGGAGTGGGTCGAACGGGCGGGCTATCGCCTGACGGCCCCCGGCATCGGCGGGGAAATCGGGGCCATCCCGGACGGAAAACGCTTGATGTTCCAGGGGTTGTTTCTGGCGCCGCATGCGGTGGGACAAGCGCTGAAAGGTAGCGTGTTCGCCTCGGCGTGCTTGGAAGAATTGGGGTTTGAGACGCACCCGCACTGGACGGATGCGCGGTCCGATCTGATCCAGGCGGTGCGCTTTTCGGACGAGCGGCAGTTGATTGCTTTTGTTCAATCGATCCAGCAAGCTTCGCCGGTGGACGCCCATGTGAATCCAATCCCCTGGGATATGCCGGGCTATAAGGACCCGGTGATCATGGCCGCCGGCACCTTCATCCAGGGGGGCAGCCTGGAGCTGTCCGCGGATGCGCCGATTCGCCCGCCTTACACGGCATACGTGCAAGGTGGTCTGACCTATTCGCATGTGAAGTATGCCATTTTGCACGCAATAGAGAATTTAAGTAAATCCATATGATTGTAACTTTATCTAACATCTATTGACAAGGTAATCTGCCAGAGATATAATATTGAATATCACATGTAACACTGAAAGGTTGATGTGAAATGGACAATGAATTTCGTAGAAATATGGCTCTTTTTTCGATTGGGATCGTCATGAAACTTACCGATTTAACAGCCAGACAAATTCGCTATTACGAACAACAGGAAATCATTGCTCCGGCTCGAACCGATGGAAACCAGAGGTTGTTTTCATTCAACGATGTGGAACGGCTGCTGGAAATCAAACAACTTATGGAAAAAGGAGTGAATATTGCCGGGATTAAGCAGATTATGTCGCCCGCATCGGAGAAGTCCGAAGAAGCTGCGTTGCTGACCGGCTTGTCGGAGGAGAACAAAAGGAAATTGGCCGAATCGTTAACCGATTCGCAGTTGCGCCAAGTTTTAAAAAGGCAGTTGAATGAGAAGCGCCCCGGTCATGTTTCGATGATCCAGGGTGAATTGGCGCGATTCAACAAGAAGCTGTTTACGTTTTATAAATCATAAATTTTTATAGTCGAGGGGAGATACCGTGTGAGCTACACAAAAGAGGATATCATGCGCATTGCCAAGGAACAAAACGTGAGATTTATCCGGCTTCAATTCACCGATTTGCTGGGAACGATCAAAAATGTGGAGATTCCCATCAGCCAGTTGACGAAAGCGCTGGATAACAAGATGATGTTTGACGGTTCTTCCATTGAAGGATACGTCCGCATCGAAGAGTCGGATATGTATCTTTATCCCGATCTGGACACATGGGTCATTTTCCCTTGGGTGACGGAAAACCGGGTGGCCCGGCTGATCTGCGATATTTACATGCCGGACGGGACGCCGTTTGCCGGCGATCCGCGCGGCATCTTGAAACGCAACCTGAGAGTGGCGGAGGAGATGGGATTCAGCGCGATGAATGTCGGTCCCGAGCCGGAATTTTTCCTGTTCAAAACCGATGAGCGGGGCGACCATACGCTGGAATTGAACGACCATGGCGGCTATTTCGACTTGGCTCCGACGGATCTGGGCGAAAATTGCCGCAGGGAAATCGTGTTGGTGCTTGAAGAAATGGGCTTTGAAATTGAAGCGTCCCACCACGAGGTGGCGCCGGGACAGCATGAGATCGATTTTAAATATGCCAACGCGATCAAAGCGGCCGATCAAATTCAAACATTCAAACTGGTCGTCAAAACGGTGGCCAGGCATCATGGGCTTCATGCCACCTTCATGCCCAAACCGCTGTTCGGCGTGAACGGCTCGGGAATGCACTGCCATCAATCGCTGTTTAAAGGCAAAGTCAATACATTTTACGATGAAAATGACGAGTTGGGCCTGAGTGAAGTAGGGCGTCAATATATGGCGGGTTCGTTGAGTCACGCCCGCGGATTTGCGGCGATTACCAACCCGACGGTGAACTCCTATAAAAGATTGGTTCCCGGGTACGAAGCGCCTTCCTATGTCGCCTGGTCGGCCAGCAATCGCAGCCCGATGATCCGGATTCCGGCTTCGCGCGGACTGAGCACCCGGATCGAATTGCGCAATCCCGATCCTTCGGCCAACCCGTATCTGGCGCTGGCCGTCATGCTGAGAGCCGGGCTGGACGGAATTAAAAACAAGCTTCCGCTGCCTGCGCCGACGGACCGCAATATTTATATTATGACCGATGAAGAAAGAGAGCAAGAGGGGATTCCGAGCTTGCCTTCGTCCTTGAAGGACGCGCTGGACGAACTGGTTCAGGATGAAGTGATTTGCGACGCGCTTGGGGAGCATGCGCTGACGCACTTCCTGGAATTGAAAGAAATCGAGTGGGATATGTACCGCACGCAAGTTCATCCGTGGGAACGGGAACAATACATCACGCTATATTAATGAAATGATAAACATAATAAGGTATGCGAGAAAGGCCGGGAAGCGATTCCCGGCCTTTCGGCTGTGAGCAAACCTCGTTGGGCGGTACGGGTGGTCTGCGGCTTTTTATCTAATCCATGCCCTGCGCTCGCTCAGTGGAGGTCTCTGAAAATTCCGATGACCTTTCCGAGAATCGATACGTTTTGCAGGATAATGGGTTCCAATGTCCGATTTTCAGGCTGCAGGCGAAAATGATCGTTTTCCTTGTAAAATCTTTTGACTGTGGCCTCGTCTTCCTCCGTCATCGCGACGACGATTTCACCGTTGTTCGCCGTTTGCTGATGCCTGACGATCACGTAATCGCCGTCATGAATACCGGCTTCAATCATGCTGTCCCCGATGACATGGAGCATGAAAACGTCCTGGTCGTTAACGAAGTGGCTGGGCAGAGGAAAGTAATCCTCGATATTTTCCGTTGCCGTAATCGGGACCCCCGCTGTTACTTTGCCGATCAGAGGGACTCTGGCGACGGACATCTGGAACATCGACGCCGAATCGTCTCCGTCCAACACTTCAATGGCTCTCGGCTTGGTCGGGTCTCTCCGAATGAGCCCTTTCTTCTCCAGCCGATCCAAATGCCCGTGCACGGTGGAACTGGAAGCTAGACCGACGGCTTCTCCGATTTCCCGGACGGAAGGGGGATAGCCTTTCCCTCTTACCTCGTCCTTGATGAATTTCAGAATCGCCTGTTGGCGATTAGAAACCTTAGACACCGCAATCACCTCGTAATTTCAAATTTTTTATCAGTATAACACAGAACCGGAGTTCGTACAAACATAGGTTCGAAAAAGGGATTGACACAAACAATTGTTCGTGTTATTTTGGTATCAGAACAAATGTTTGGAGGTTGATTTTGATGTATGCGAGCGAGATTTATTCGCCTCAACAAACCGTTTGCCCGCAATCCCTGCGAACGGCGAAATCCGGCCGATCCGATTACGGGCGCCGTTTTCGCCTTTTGCTTCCGATAGTCCTGATATCTTTCTGCTTCATTTTTGGCATGATGATTCGCGCTTACGCGGCCAATAACGGACAGCAGGATGTTGTCCGCGGCCAGGCGCAGGTTTCGGATCAGCCCGTTGCCGCTTCGGCTTCGAATGCGGTATACATATCCAGGGGCGACACGCTGTGGGAAATCGCTCGGACCCATAAACCGGAGGATGCCGATCTGCGGGCGTATGTCCATAAGATGGAGCAGATCAATCATATCCGTAAAGGGATGATTTACGAAGGGCAGAAAATCATTCTACCCTGAAATGGCTTCTTTCCCGCATTGTTGTTTTTCATTACCCGGCCCGTTGATGGGGCGGGTTTATTGATGTTCAAGGACGCGCTTGACATTCGAAAAGTGTCGTGTCAAAGTTATGAATAGTAGATGGGAGGTTGCTTTCATAGATATGGAAGACAAGATCAAGCGAATCAACGAGCTGTATCGGAAAATGAAAGCGGAGGGGCTGACCGTCGAGGAACAGGCGCAGCAGGAATCCCTGCGGCGAGAGTATATTGAAGCGATGAAAGCCTCGGTTAAAAACCAATTGGGTTCCATACGCGTGGTGAAGGATCGTTCCAAGGACTAAATCGGTTATCGGGAGGGCGAAGAATGGAATATCGTTTGTTGGGCAGAAGCGGTTTGGCGGTCTCGGAATTGTGCCTCGGCACCATGACTTTCGGCAATACGACAAGTGAAGCGGATTCGATTGAAATGGTGCGCCGATTCGTCGATCGCGGCGGCAATTTTATAGATACGGCCAACGTCTATGTCAACGGCCGTTCGGAGGAAGTGGTCGGAAAAGCGATTCAGCCGATGAGGCAAGACATCGTGCTGGCGACCAAGGTTCGCTTTGCGACCGGCAAAGGGGCCAATCAGGCCGGGCTTTCGCGCAAGCACATCATGCACGAAGTGGAGAACAGCCTTCGCCGGCTGAATACGGACTATATCGATTTATACCAGTTGCACGTATGGGATTATGCCACGCCGATCGAAGAAACGCTGCGCGCTTTGGACGATCTCGTTTCATCCGGCAAGGTGCGATATATCGGATGCTCCAATTTTTACGCCTGGCAGTTGATGAAATCGCTCAGCTACAGCGACTTCAATCGCTGGTCCCGGTTCGTTTCGCTTCAGCCCCAATACAGCCTGGTCAGCCGGCAAATGGACACCGAGCTGATTCCGCTCTGCCTGGAGGAGAATGTCGCCGTCATTCCCTGGGCTCCGTTGGGCGGGGGCTTTTTGACGGGAAGGTACAAGAACGGCAGAATCCCGGAAAGCGGCAGGTTGTCGGCCAAAACCGGGGAAAGTTCATGGGAACGGAGATTTAACGAGAAAAATTTCAAAATATTGCAAACGGTCAAACAGATTGCCGAACGCATAGGGAAAACGCCGGCTCAGGTTTCGTTGAACTGGCTGCTGGGCAAAGAAGGCATCACCGCTCCGATCTTCGGAGCCAGCACGCTAGAACAGTTCGAGGACAATGCGGGCGCCTCGGGGTGGCGTTTATCGGCGGAGGATTGGAGCCTTCTCGATGAAGTCAGCGCATTGCCCGACGATTACCTGCACCGGTTTGTTGAAAAGTTTCGCCGCAAGATTTGAGCGCACAGGAGGAGTAGGCATGTCCCGCAAATGGGAACGGATGGTTGAGAAAAACAGCAAGCTGATCAACGAAAGAAGAAAGAAGCAGGGCAAAAAAACGATATCGGCGAATACCGGTGACGGGATGGATTATTTTTACGGCCGTCGGTGGATTTTTACCGCGGTTTTGATTTTGTTCGATCTCATGTATGTAATGATGAACTTCGGCAAGGAACTCAACGGGTCGTTCTGGTTTATCGTCATCAGTTACGCTTTGCTGGCCCTGTTCACTTATTACGGGCGCAAGCCTTATCTGGCAGTCGGCAAAAGCCAATTGTCGACCCGAAAATATACCGGTTTCAAGTATCTGAAAGCGGAGGAAATCCAACGCATCTCATGCAAGTCGGGCTTTCTGGTGGTGGAAGGAAAAGACGGCAGAACGCGCTGGGTTTTTTCCCGTCCGTTCCATCTTTATCCGGTGAAAAGAATGGGTGAACGATTGGATCGTTTTTCCAAATTGAATCAGATTGAATTTATCAATGAAACGAAATAAGCAAAGGGAAGGTTGAGGGGAGCCGCTTGACAATCAAGGCGATTTGTTTTGATCTGGATGATACGTTGTTGTGGGACGATAAAAGTGTGAACGATACTTTTCGGGCCGTATGCCAAGCCGCGAAAAGCGAGAAGGGCCTGGATCCTGAAAAATTGGAGGAGGCGGTGCGCCATCGCGCGCGCGAATTGTATTCTTCTTTTGACAGCTTTGCTTTTACTCAAATGATCGGAATCAATCCGTTTGAAGCGTTGTGGGCCCGATTCGGTTCCGACCCGGGTGTTCATTTCCGGCGTCTGCGGGAATTGGCGCCTTACTATCGCAAAGAATCCTGGTTTCGCGGGCTGAAGGACGCGGGGGTGGAGGATGCGAATTACGCGGAGAAGCTGGGCGAAGCCTTTGCCGCCGAAAGAAGGAAAAGGCCGATCGTGTACGAGGAAACGTTTGAGGTGCTGGAGGCGTTGAAAGGGAGCTATCGCCTGCTGATGCTGACCAACGGATCGCCGGAATTGCAAAGGGAAAAAATCGCGGCTTTCCCCGCGTTGGCCCCCTATTTCGATCATATCGTAATTTCCGGCCATTTTGGCAAGGGCAAACCCGATGTTTCGATTTTTCAACACGCTTTGCAATTGTTGGATGTGGGAGCGGATGAGGCGGTGATGGTCGGGGACAAGCTGACGACGGATATTTTAGGCGCTTCCCTTGCCGGCATGACCAGCGTATGGATCAACCGGAAAGGCCAGCCCATTTCCGGGGATATCGAGCCGGACCATGAAATCGACAATTTGAAGCAGCTTCTCGACCGGATTCGTTGAAATAAATAAACCCGTTTGAATCTCCCTTGGAAGGTTCAGGCGGGTTTTTCCAACGAGCGGTTTGGTCTGAAGCATCAGGCTTTTCGGAGCGCCGCTAAGCTTGTTGAAAAGCGGGATCGTCGAAAGGATGGGCGATCCAGCCCTCGGTTTCAATGAACAATCGGACGGCCACGATTTTGCGGTCGCTCATCAAGGTAAAGAAGTGCGGCTTGTTTTCAGGTACGGAGATGACATCGCCGGCCGTCAGCTCGACGTCAAAATAGCCGACTTCGTCGCTGCCTTTGATGATGAAAATGCCTCTGCCCGCGGTGATGGCCCGCACTTCGTCCTCTGTGTGGGTGTGCACCTGCTCGAATTTTTTGAGCAGCTCCTCCAGGTTGGGGGTGGCTTCCGACAAAGCGATGACATCCCAGGTCCGGTAGCCTCTTCTTGCCGCCAGGCTGCGGATTTCTTCGTCATAGGTTGACAAGATCTCCTGTTTGTCCTCGTCGGTCAACGTGTATTTGTCCTGAAGGGACTTCGGCAGTTTGTCGGCGTTCCAATGTTCGTACAGCACGTTTTGCGCGGAGAGAAAGCTTCTGACATTCTCTTCTCCGGAAATTCTTTCGTTGGTTTGGCGGATGCGAATTTGCGCCATGATTTATTTTCCTCCCTTGCCGTGTATTCAAGTTCTATCATACCTGTTTGGAAAATCCAGGTCAATGATGGCTCGCCGCAAAGAGGAGGGCTTCGAAAACGCATGAATGCTGTTCATCCGCCTCGGGATTTGATATGATATGGCAAAGCATGCTTTTTTCGTCAGGTGATAGGAGGAATAAGCCATGGCTGTCACTGTGCAGGATTTGATCGAGCGGTTTTCGCTTGAAGTGCTGGCGGGAGATACGCAATTGCAGCGAGCCGTGCCGCGGGCGCGAGCTTATCGTCCGGGGCTCGAGTTTGTCGGCTATTTTGATTTTTTTCCGCAAGAGCATGTACAGTTGTTGGGGCGCAAGGAAATTAAATATTTGCATACGTTGAGCGAGGCGGAGCGCAATCTTCACATCGGCAACATCGTCAAGTATCATCCGCCGTGCTTTATCGTAACCAGGAACCAGGAAGGGCTTAAATATTTGCGGAAGTATTGTGATCAAGAGGGGATTCCTCTGCTGCGAACGTCCGAGCAGACGACGAAATTCCAACAAATCATCGACGCCTATTTGGCCAAATCGTTGGCCGAGACCATATCCGTTCATGGCGTATGCGTCAACGTGTCGGGCATTGGCATACTGCTGCGCGGAAAATCCGGAGTGGGCAAAAGCGAAACGGCCCATACGTTGATTCAAAAAGGGCATCGGCTCGTTGCGGACGATATCGTCGTGCTGAAAAAAATCAGTCCGGAAACGATCCTTGGCACGCACAGCGGCAATACGAAGGAATTTCTGGCTTTGCGCAGCATCGGGCTGATCAATGTAACCCGCTTATACGGCCGGAGCGCTTTTCAGGAGGAATCGCGCATCGTGCTGGATATCGAATTGACCCAATGGAAAGAAAACACATTGAACAACGAGTTGGAATGGAAAGAAAAATATACTGATTATATAGGCGTAAAAATTCCGCATATCGAAATTCAGCTTCAACCGGGCAGAAACGTGGCCGGACTTGTGGAGGCTGCGGCCAACAGTTGGTATTTGAAGCAGCAGGGATACAGCGCGGCGGAGGAATTTATGAAACGGTTGGAAGAGGTGTAACCGGCGCTCATCAACGTAAACGGACAAGCTTGCCCGAAGCGTTCGGGCGAATCCGCCCAGGTATGGAGCATCCCTTTTATGGGATGCTTTTATTTTAGGCTTTAGCCAGTTGAGTGCGTGAAACGCGCGAAACAAAAAACCA
>CAYYCV010000071.1:0-20712 GCA_964470405.1 uncultured Caryophanales bacterium | reverse complement strand
TTCGCGCCGCCGACCGCGCCGGGCTTCGCACCCATCCGCTGGCGGCACTCGGCCCCTTCGCGTCATCGACCGCGCCGGGCTTCGCGCCATCCCCCTGCCGGCACTCGGCCCCTTCGCGCCATCTACCGCGCTGGGCATCGCGCTCGGCCGCCCCGCGCGCTCCCGCTCCCCGCTTACCGTCCGCTGCTCTTCATCAGCGCTTTATGCATCCAGATCGCCGCCTGCGAGCCTTCCCCCATGGCAATCGTCACCTGCTCCGAATGCACGCCGACATCGCCCGCGGCCCAGACATTGGCCACGCTGGTCATTTTGGTGCGCGGATCGGTCGCAATATGACGGTTTTCCATTCGCTCCACGCCAAGCTGGCGCGCCAAGTCGGACTTCACCTCATTGCCCCCAAAAGCGACGAAGCCGCGCTCCCCCTCAATTTGGCTTCCGTCCGCCAATTCAACGCCATAAAAATTCCCGTCGGAATCGGAGTTCACCCGTTTGACCTCCCGCTCGATATACGGAATGTTTTGACGATGCAGTCGTTCCGCCAACCGCGCTTTCACCGCTTTTTGCTCATGATTGATGTAGACCAATCGATCGGTCCGCGAGGCCAGCGTCAACGCCATGCCGGCGCCCGCATCCCCCGAGCCGAGCACCAGCGTTTTCCGCCGCCGCACCTCATATCCGTCGCAGTCGGGACAGACGTATACGGAAATGCCGAGACAGGGCTGCAAGTGGGGAATCGGCGGTATTCGATCCAGCAAGCCGGTGGCCAACAGCAGACAGCAGCCAACGTAGGACCGCGTCCCTCCCTCCCCGGCGTTTTCCCGCACGCTGAGCAGGCAACCGTCGCCTTCCCGCCGCGCTTCCACCGCTTCACCGCGAACGAAACGCACCCCGAGCCGCTCCGCCTGGCTTCTTCCGATGTCGCGCAAAGTCTCCCCCGCCACGCCTTCCGGCCACCCCAACACATTGTGATAGCTGCGGCACAGCGTCGAACGCCCATATCCCGAATCGACGACGAGAACGGAATGTTCATACCGCCCCAGTTGAATCGCGGCTTGCAGGCCGGCGATCCCGCCGCCGACGATGATGCAATCATAGTTCATCCCGCATACCATCCTTCCAATGAAAGCTTCGGGTTAGTTTGCCACACAATCAAAGAAAAAACCCGTCCTTTCAGACGAGCGAATTCAAGCCAATGCCCAACTTTTCTAAAGATACGGTAAAAAAGTGACACACAGGGGTTAAGCATCGATTGGGAAAACGAAAGCGTCGCCCCGGTCCGCCGAATTTTCTCCCGAAAGAAGATGAAATTGGAAAATCGGCCAACAACAGCGATCGGAAACCTACGTCTTAAGCGCGAAGCTGCCACCTGTTTGTTCGCCATACTTTTAGTACAATAAACTTACTAATGATTCACAGCGCTTCTCTAGCCCGCATCCAACCCCTGCACCGTTTTTTCTGTCGAATTTTTAAACATGTTCCTAAACACTCTCCGGGAAGATGCGGCGGCAATTGCATTACTTTTTTATTTCGTCTATACTAAATAGATGGTTCAGCATATGGCGATGAAGTAAGGTTGTGATAACAGTGCATTCCAATTCCATTGGTAACCTTGATCTTGTAAAAAAAATAAATATGGAACATACCATCAAAACGATTCTCAAATACCGTCCCTTGTCACGGGCCAAAATCGCTTCCATCACCGGGCTCAACAAAATGACCGTATCCAGTTGCGTGGATCTGTATTTGCAAAAAGGCATGGTCGTCGAGCTGGGCAAAACGCGGATATCGAGAGGTCGCCCCCCGACGCTGGTGGACATCAACGAAACGGCCGGCATTTGCGTAGGCGTGGACGTGGAAATCAACCAGTTTACGGTGTTAACCACCTATCTGTCCGGTAAAAAAATAGGGAACACGACGTATCCACTGAAAAATAAAGATCCCGATTACTTCGTAGACGTCATCTCGGGCATTTTGGAAGATTTGGAGAAAGCCCACACCCATTGTCGGCTGGGGATCGTGGGAGTCGGCATCGTCATTCAGGGATACTATAATTTGCAAACAAACGAAGTGGGATACAGCGCCAACCTGCAAGAATGGAACGGCTACCCCTTGATGGAGGAACTGTCCGGGCGGAAACCCCATCTTCTTTTTTACGTAAACCCCGCGCCATACGCCGGGGCGATGGGGGAGGTTCATTTCGGCCGGTCCAAATCGGTAGAGCATTTGGTTTATGTCACCAGTTCGTGGGGATTGTCCGTCGGGGTTTACAACAAGGGGGAACTGTTTACCGGATCGACGGGGACCGCGGGCAGGCTAGGCCATTCCACCATCCACATGAACGGAAAAAAATGCACCTGCGGCAACAGGGGCTGTTGGGAAATGTACGCTTCCATCAAGGCGTTGTACGAATTGCTGGACACCACCCCGCAGAAGCTGCCGTTCGCCGATATTGTGGAGAGCGTAAACCGGGGGGACCCCAAGACCACCAGCGCCGTCCACGAGTTGGGCCATTATCACGGGATCGGTTTGGCGAATGTCATCAACGCATACAATCCCAAAACCATTTGCATCGGCGGGCTTCTCGCCTTGCTCGGCCCCACGCTTGTCAACTCGATCTGGAATTCGTTGAAGGAGACGATTCCCGCGCGCTTTTTGGAGGACCTGGAGATTTATTGTTCGGATCTGGGAGAATTGGGCGTCGCCTACGGAGCCGTTTCGATGGTCATCAGCCAACTCCCGAACACGATCATCCACTACTCCTTGCTGGAAGGCGAATAAAAGACGCGGCGGCGGAACGCGGGCTGCCGGCCCGGTTGGCCCGCATCCGGCCCCGCGCCTGCCGTTCGCTTTGCGTCCGGCCCTTACTCTGCGCTGGCTCCGCATCCTTTTCACGCCGGCTTTTCCGCGCCCCACTATCCCACCGACTCTCTCGTGTCCTTGCTTTCTCGGTGGCTTTTTCGCACTCTTCTGCATCCTTTTCCCGCCAGCTTTTCCGCGCTCATCACACATGCCGAAGCGCAGTCTTCAATTCGGCAACCGTATCCGGATGACGCTCCGCTACGTTTTCATTTTCCCAGGGATCATTCACAATATCGTACAACCGGTCCATTCGGTCCTTTTCTACGATCAGCTTCCATTGCCCGTTCGAGGCCATCCGCCATTCGCTTGGATGCTGCGGCCCTTCATCCAGCCCGGAAATCTGCACTGGCCGCAAAACGCCGCTTTCGCCTGTCAGAACGGGCTTGAGCGAGAGCGCATCCGCCGCTTCTTCCATGGTCAAACCGGCGAAATCCAAAATCGTGCCGGCCACATCCTGCAGCTCCACCAACGCGTCGCTGTACAAGCCTTTCCCGACGCCGGGGCCGCCGATCACGAGCGGAACGTGCACGGAGCCGCGCTCCGGCTTGCATTTTCCAAACCGATCAAAATCCCCCAGCATGTCGCCGTGGTCGGAGGAATAGATCACGACCGTGTTCTCCAGTTCCCCGCGCCGTCTGACCTCCTCCAGAAGCAGACCCATGTTGTGGTCGATATTTTCCAGCATCGCGGCATAGTTTTGCCGGATTTGGTTGCATTCCTCCTGCGGAAGACTGCTGCGATTCGGCTGCGGAAATGAGACGTTCTCCCATTCCGCTTTCATCCGGTGCGTAATATCCCAAGGCTCGTGCGGGCACACAAAATTAACCATAAGAAACCACGGCTGATCCTGCGGAAAAGCCTTCAACATTTCGATGCCGTTGCGGGTAAGCCAGTTATCGCAATAAGCGTCGTCGGGCAGGTCCGTCGCATCCGTGCGCCGCCCCCGCTCCATCATGTCCCGAAGATGCACGTCGGCCAAACCGCGGTCGTACAAATATTTCATATATGGATCGCGAGGTGCTTCCTTGCCTGAAACAACCGCGTCAATTTTCCCCGCATTGTCGACCGCCTCCGTGAACCCGAGTACGCCCAACTCGTCAACCCAGCCGTCCAGCCCCCACCAGGGCGTCGGTTTATGCAGATCGAGCTTGCCTACGGCGCCCACCCGATATCCGTTTTCTTTCAGCGTCGAATAAAAGGTTTTCCGGGACAGCGGATAATTTTCATGATTGCCCGCCACCCCGGCTTTGTTGTATCGCAGCCCTGAGGCAAGGCACGCTCTGGCCGGAGCGCATAGCGGGGACGGAGTGACCGCCCTTGTAAAAGTAACCCCCCGCCGCATCATCGCTTCCATGTTCGGTATGCGCAGCGGAAGCTTCTCCATGCCCAGAGCGGATAGCACCTCGGGAGAATAAGGCATCCAATCTCCGCGATGGGTATCGGGGAATAGGAACAAAAAATTAGGACGTTTCATAGCTGTTCACCTCTCCGAGCTTCTTTTGACAGTGTGATGAAAAAAGATGGCCACCGGCGTTTTTCCAATTCATGTTTAAGCCCTGCGCCGCATTTCACCGCACGTTTAAATTACCGCCTGTTCGGCAAAAATCTTTGTTCACTTCATTTAGTATATCCTTTATACTAAAAATATGCAACTTTCCTTACGGTCTGAACGGCAAACAAAAAAACACAGCCTGATGCGCTGTGCATGCGTCGAAAATCAAAATATCCATGCAAAAAGAAAAAGCGTGCGTGCAGCTAAAATGCAGCTAAATTACGGCTATAGTGCAACTAAAACAGCTTGATGCCGCTGATCAAAATCAGGGTGGCCATAATCGCCCTCAGCGGTCTGGAAGGAACCTTGGCCGATAACGTGCTGCCGATAATGACGCCCGGAACCGAGCCCAGGAGCAGATTGCCCGCCAGAACATAATCCACATGTCCGAGACCCGCATGCAGGATTCCCGCCGCCGTCACCAACAGGAAAGCATGGGCGATATCCGTGCCGACCACCTGCGAAGCGCTCATCCGGAACAAATAGATCATGGCCAGCGCAAACAGGGAACCCGAACCGATCGAAGTCAGGCCGACGATGAAACCAAGGATAAAGCCGATGGCGATCGTCAGCGTTCTTTTGTCCGCAATCGACTTGGCCTGCCACTTATTCTCGCGAAGGCCGCGGTCGAAAAACTGCCTGAATATCGTGGACAAGGCAACGATGATCAGGATGATACCCAGGGCATGCTTAATAATATTTTCTTGATTATGAAAAAAGGAGTCGAATGTTTTCAGCAAAATAATGGAGATTAGCGCGCCCGGGATACTGCCCAAAGAAAGATACTTGACCAGCTTCATATCGATGGTTCGCTGGCGAAAATGCTGAGCGGTCCCAAAAAGCTTGGTGATGGAGTTGTAGAACAAATCCGTTCCGACGGCAATCGTTGGCGGGTACCCGATAATAATCAAAACGGGCGTCAACAAGGCCGCACCCCCCACACCGGTCAAACCGACCAAAAAGCCGATCACGAGGCCCAGCAATGAAATTCCCATATCCATCATTTCTCACCCGCCTAAATTCCAACTATTTATATAGGAATTATATACAATTATGTTTTAGCTGTAAATAGCCTGCGTCAAATTTCACATCACTTTCACCATCCGTCACATTTTATTCAAAAATGCGCCACTTTGCGCCTAGTAAATGACCAACTGTCCAAATTCAAGTTTTCTTTTCAGCGGGGGTTGGGTATAATAAAATAAAGCAATGATTAAATCCAGCATGGAATTGGAATTTTTGGAGGTGCGCGGGATGTCGGTTACTTTTTATTTGGTGATGTCTGTCTTGGTGTTGTTCATTCTGGCCATCATCACTTCTTCCTATAACGATGACAAAACCAAAGGGATCTAGTAGCAGCCGGGAAAAATAGCGGGAAAACCGCCTCGAAACCGGGCCGGTTCAACCGCAAGGAAATCGCTCGGTAGCCGAGTCGAGGAAATGGCGGGAAATCACTTGGTGTCCGAGTCGAAGAAATGGCAGAAAAGCGACTTGATCGCCGAATCGGAAGAAACGGTGTAAAATCGCTTGAAAACCGAATCGGAAGAAATGGCGAAGAAATAACTAGTGAATTGGATCAACGGTCAAAACACGCGCGTGCGTCTCTGTAGGTTACAGGGCACATGCGTTTTTGTTGTTGGCTCACGTACCTCCTGTTGTCGACGCGCGTACCTTTTTATTGTTGACGTTGAAAGAATCAACAGATTCACGACCGAAGTTTTACGACCGAAGTGCTTTCGACAACTTGCATCGAGGGGGGGCCCCGCTGTTCGTCATCTCTTCCGCACAATCAGGCGATTGTATGTGCGTTGATGCATCGCGTTTTGTGAGATGCGCGGTCAATGCATTGTATTTCGCAGGATGTACGGTTGATACGTCGCATTTTGCGGGATGCGCGGTCGACGCGTCGTATTTCGCGGGGGGCATGGCGGAATGTTCCCATTTGTATGATAAATCATACAAGAGACCTTGGTTATACGCGGGTGAAAGCCATGTTTGTACGATTTTTCGTACATCCTGTGGCGGATCGGCCTCGAAACTGCGGATATTGCGTGAAAAATCGTATAAACCGGTCAAATTGGACCGAAATCCATACAGCGTTATACGACATTTCATACAAAATGCCGAAAACGGGCCAACGTGCAGACAGACAGCCGGTGAATCCGCCGGCAGCAACACCGACGCCGATCGAACGCCTCCCAGCGTCCGAAATCGCTCCCTTCATCGCTCCCTTCATCGCTCGCCTCGTCGCTCGCTTCATCCCCCGCTTCGTCGCTTCATCCCGCCCGCCCGCGCGCCGCTTCCCCCCCCCTCTGCTCGCTGCGGCGCTCTCTCCGTCGCCGCTGCATCGCCCCCCGCCGCCCGCTTCATCGCCCCCTTCCGCTCCCCTCATCGCCCGCCTCATCGCTCATCTTGTCCGCTTCCTGTCGCCACATCTCCGCTCTTCTGCTCGCTTCGTCGTTCCCCTCGTCGCTCCCTCTATCGCTCCGCGATCATACCCACCACATGTCGCTTACGGGTTCCCGGATGAGCACCTGCTTGAGGTTCTCCACCGCCTTCGTAAACCCTTCGTCCGCAGACATCAAGCCGTCTTCGTGCTCTATGCTGACGACGTGATCATAGCCAACCAGCCGCAAAGCGCTGACGATGTCGGCCCATTCCTTCATGCCGTGCCCGTACCCGACCGATCGGAACTGCCAGGATCGCTCCAGCATATTCGTGTACGGCTGCATGTCCGTGACGCCGTATTTGTTCACATTGTTTTGATCGATCGACGTGTCCTTCGCGTGAAAATGATGGATTGCGTTGGCCCGGCCCAATATCAATATCGCCTGCACCGGGTCGATTCCCTGCCACCACATATGGCTCGGGTCCAGATTGGCTCCAATCGCCTCTCCCGCCGCTTCCCGCAGCCTCAGCAGCGTGCCCGGCGTATGCACGGAAAAGCCGCCGTGAAGCTCCAGGCCGATTCGGACGCCGCGCTCCGCAGCATATTTTGCCCACTCCGACCAATACGGGATCACTTTCGTCTCCCATTGCCATTTGAGAATGTCCTGATATTCGTTCGGCCAAGGCGCCACCGGCCAGTTGGGATACTTCGCTCCCTCATGATCACCGGGACATCCGGAGAACGTGTTGACCACCGGGACTTCCAAACGCTGCGCGAGATCCACCGTCTTGACGAACGCTTCGTGAAAGCCCCGGGCGACATCCTTCTGCGGATGAAGCGGATTGCCGTGGCAGCTCAAGGCGCTGATCGTCAGCCCCCGGGATTCGACCGCTTTCCGAAACGACGCAAGCTTCGCGGCGTCGCTCAAAAGCGCATCCGGTTGGCAATGCGCATCGCCCGGATAGCCGCCGGTGCCGATTTCGACGGCGTCCAGGCCTTTGGAAGCCACTTCATCGAGCATCTGCTCCAGCGTTTTTTGCGCATACAGCACTGCAAATACACCAAGTTTCATAACCGATCATCCTCCTGTCGCATGACGGCGATATTATGAGAAATATACCGTTTTTCCCGTTCTTGCGCTTTCATAAACCGCTTCCAATATTTCCGTGACGACCAAAGCCTGCTCCGGTTGAACGACCGGCTCGGTATCGTTCTGCACGCTTTCGATCCACAGCCTCGTCTCCAGATCCGCGTCGCTTTCCTTCTTTCCATCGTAAAAAGCAACGCCGCCGCCGGATAACTCAACTTTCTTTTCGTAAAGCCGGCTGAAGCTTTCCCCGTTGATCGTCAACCCGTTCTCCATATCGGCGCCGCCTTCCGTTCCGCACAACTGCGTTCTTGCCTCGCCAACGCGCAGCGTGTTCAAGGCCCAACTGGATTCCAGCACGATCGTTGCCCCATCCTCCATCGTAATAAAACCGAAGGCGGAATCCTCCACCGTAAATTTTTTCGGATCCCACGGCCCCCACGCATTTGCCGCATTTTCCCTGGACCCCAGTTTGTGAAATACCGAGCCGGTCACCCGCTTCGGCTTGTAATTGTTCATCAGCCACAGCGTCAAATCCAGCGCATGCGTGCCGATATCGATCAGCGGTCCGCCGCCCTGCTTCTCCTCATCCAGAAACACGCCCCAGGTGGGGACGGCTCTGCGCCGGATCGCCAACGCCTTGGCGAAATAGATGTCGCCCAATTCCCCTTTTTCGCACACTTGCTTCAAATACTGGCTGTCGGCCCGAAAACGGTTTTGATAGCCGATCGTCAGCTTCTTGCCGGTTCTCCGCGCCGCTTCGAGCATCGCCCTGGCCTGCTCCGAGGTTTTTGCCATCGGCTTTTCGCACATGACATGTTTTCCCGCTTCCAGCGCCGCCACCGTGACTTCCATATGGGAGTCGTTCGGCGTGCACACGTGCACCACATCCACGCTCCGGTCTTCCAGCAGCTCCTTGTAGTCGGCGTAAACCTTCGCCTGGGCATGGCCGTACTGCTTCGCCGCTTTGGCCGCATTCTCCTCGATGATGTCGAAAAACGCGACCATTTCCACCTGCGCCAGCTTCGCCAAGCTCGGCATGTGCTTGCCGAAGGCGATCCCTCCGCAGCCGATGATGCCCACTCTCACTTTATCCCCGGTCGTCATGCGTTGACTCTCCTCCCAATGTGATTCGTGATCCAATCGAAGCTCGTCGTCACGCTATCCAGCGGCGGATTTTGGCATTCATCCTGTTCGACGATCAGCCATTCCGCGCCCGCTCTCCGCGCCGCCTCGGCAATCCGTTCCAACTCGATCTCGCCCGACCCCAGTTCCACCGTTTGCGCTTTTCCGCCTGCCAGCGTTTTCATATCTTTAAAGTGCACCAGTGGCAGCCGGCCCTCGTACTTCTCGATATACCCCACCGGATCGTATCCGCCGTAATGCACCCAGCACGCATCCAATTCCATGTGCAGCACAGACGCGGGAACCGCTCCGAAAAGAAAATCAAACGCGGTCGTTCCGGCCGCCTTCTGCCGAAATTCGAAATCATGGTTGTGATAAAACAGCCTCATGCCCCGATTGGCGCACTGCTCCCCGATGATTTCAAGCTGGGCGGCAACTTGCTTCCAAGCCTCGTCATCCTTGCGAAGCGCATCGTCCAAATAAGGAACGATCAGATTTCGGCATCCCAACGTTTGCACATATTCCGCCTCCGCCTCCAGATGATCCTTCAATCTGGCGTAAGACACATGCGCGCCAATCGCGGTCAGGTTCAGTTCATCCAGCAATTTTTTAAGCTCCGCCGCTTTGTATCCGCCGTAGCCGGCAAACTCCACGCCCTGGTAACCGACGTTCGCCACGCTGCGCAGCGTTCCGGCAAAATCCCGCTCCGCTTCATTCCGCAATGTATACATTTGTAGGCCAATCTGCATGTTATGTCCTCCGATCATCACTAAAGTTGTATTCATCCATAATTAAATCACAACTCGGTCGGACGCAAAATGAATAAAATCTTTATAACATGAACAATTTGGCTTTAATTTGCATCAATATTGATTTTGGCATGAAATATTCTATAATGAAGACATGAAGGATTTGGTTTGAGGGGGAATGCCTGTGAGCGGCTCAGCGCATTCGAAGACGATGGCCGTGCTGTCGGCCGGCTATTCTTTGCATACGAAGCCATTTGCCATTCCCTACATCGCGCACATGCGGTCGTATCTGTTTCGGATTCAGACGGAAGGCCGATGCCGAATGCTTGTCGATGGAGTCAAGACCGATATTGAAGCCGGGGATTTGCTGCTGTACGGTTTGGAGGAGCCTTACGAATTAACAGTGGATTCCGATCCTTCCTCCCAGGGCGGGCCGCTTAGCGGCGACTACTATATTTTCACCCGCGGCAGTTGGATTGATCACTGGTGGAGCGAGAGAAAACGCCCGCAAAAAATACGGGTAAGCCTGACCGGAGGCATGATTACCCTATTCCGGCAAATCGTGGCCGAATGGAACAAAACGTCGGCCGATTCGGACGACATACTGGATCACTTCATGATGATACTGTGCCGCTACATCGACCGAGCCGCCTACGAGCATCCAAGGCAGGGGCAAGCCTATATCGCTTTTCAAATCAGGCATTTTATCGAAGAGCACGCCGCCAGCCCGTTCAAATTGGAAGAAATCGCCTCGAATTTCGGAATCAGCATTTCCCGGGCGGTGCATCTGTATAAACGGGTATTCGGCAGCAGCATTATGCAGTATGCCCTGGACGTGCGGATCAACATGGCAAAAGAACGCATCCTGTACAGCCCGATGCCGCTTCATTACGTCGCGGAAACATCCGGCTTTTCCAGCTACACGTATTTTTTCCGGGTTTTCCGCAAGCGATTCGGCATGTCGCCCGGGCAATACCGGAACGAATTCGGCGACTTTTAGGGGAGCGGGCTTTGCAAAACGAGGAAAAATGAGACAAACCGAGCGGCCGAAACCGAACCCGTGAGAGCGCCGTCGCCCGCAAATGCGTTAAAACCGCAAATGCGTTAAAAAAATCGTCGTTGGAATCGACGACGGTTTTTTTAAAATCCCCCTTTTTTAAGACCCGCTTTGCAAAGCGTGAACCAGCTCTTTTTTGCATGCGGCGCAGACGAAACGCTCTTTAAATTCGGCCACCAGCTCCATCGATCCGCAGATCACGCACTTCGGTTTATATCTTTCCAATATGATTTGATCACCTTGAACCAAAATCTCGACCGGATCCCCTTCATTCATGTGATATCGCTTTCTCAAGGATTTTGGCAAAACGATTCTCCCAAGTTGATCCACTTTTCTAACAACTCCAACCGGTTTCATAAGATGCACCTCTTTCTAAGTTCTGTACAACCATCGTAGTTCACATATAAACCCAATACTATTAGTTCGATATGGGCGCATGAAATCCTTCTCATTCCACATTTATTTTTTACCATTCTCCCGAGCGAACGGGTATGCCCCGCCGCCGGGGTCGGCCCGCCGTCATGGCGCCGCCGCACCGCGCGTCGGAGACGCCTGTTTTGCGCCGCGCCGCCCGAAGCTTGGCGCAAAACGGGGCGTTTTTATGCCCGCCGATCGCGCGGGCCCCTGCCCGACAAGATGATCGTGGAAATCTTGGTTCTGCCGGGCGGCAGCCTCATTCGGCTGAACTTCCCACACAAGCTAAAATTCCTGCAAAAGTACATCTATTTTCAGGCTGTAGCAGGTGTTTTAGAAAAATCCCTGCTTTTATGCAGGTATTTTAAAGCATCCCGCTTCATTCTGGCGTGGAAGCGTAAAATACCTGCATTTTTGCAGGAATTTGATCTCTTGGGCGTCCGATGCGTACAAATAGATGCACTTTTGCAGGAATTTTCGAGTTTCAGCCGCCCCCGTTCCTCCGCCATCGGCAATCCGGCGAAAAGGCAGCGCAAGCACCCAAGTGCGATGCAAAACGGGTGGCTCCGCGTTTGAACCTCGGTTTCCGATCGCGATTGCCCGTCCATTTTGCGGCGGTTGTCTTGTCTGCCTCGTCTATTGTTGTCCTGTCTACTTCCGATGGGTGAGCCCGTTGCGCAAGGAATCCGCAGATTGAGGCTAAACCAGCCCACGAAACCCGGTTTGCCTCAAAGCGTCGTACAAAATGATCGCCGCCGAATTGGACAAATTCAGCGAGCGAATCGCCTCGCCCATCGGAATGCGGATGCACGTATCGGCGTGGGCTTCCAAAATTTCGCGGGATAGCCCGGCCGTTTCCTTTCCGAACACCAGAACATCCCCGTCGTTGAAGGAAACGTCGGAATAAGCGCGGCTTGCTTTCGTCGTCGCGCAAAAGAAGCGGCGGTCGTGAAACTGTCGTTTGACTTCGTCGAACGAGTCGTAGTAATGAATGTCCACCGCCGGCCAATAATCCAACCCCGCCCTTTTCAACTGGCGGTCGTCGGTGGAAAAACCGAGCGGCCGCACCAGATGCAGGCCGGTCCCCGTAGCGGCGCACGTGCGGGCGATATTCCCGGTATTTGCCGGAATTTCCGGTTCGACAAGGACAATATGAAAAGCCATTCTAACGTCGTCTCCCAGCTCAAAAAGTGTGGTGAAAAACAAGCGGCTTCGGGTTGGGCCAGAGACTTTCGATCGTGGCAGTCCGCGGGTTTCGCGAAGAGCGGCCATCCCGTTCACGGTGGACCACCACTCTCAGTGAACAGTCGATCCGATGAATCGCGATTCCCGATGAGGCAGCCCATTGGGAAGAAGCCGCCAATCAATCAGGCGTTTCTTTGCTGAAAGTCAACCATCAATTCGCCCAGCGCCTTGCAGCTTTCCAGTTCAACCGCATTGTACGCCGACGCCCTTAAGCCGCCGACACTGCGATGTCCCTTCAACCCGACAAAGCCGTTCCGCACCGATTCGGCCACGAATTTTTTCTCCAATTCCTCATCCTTCATCCGCCACGTAATATTCATCGGCGAACGGCTGCCAGGCTCGGCCAATCCCCGATAATACCCTTCGCTGGCATCGATCACATCGTAAATCGCCTTGCTTTTCAGGAGATTGCGCTGTTCTATCGCCTGCAAGCCCCCCTGGCGGCGAATCCATTGAAGCACCAAATTCATCATGTACACCGAGTAGACCGGCGGCGTATTGTAGAGCGAATTGGCATTCACATGCGTCGTGTACTTGAGCATGTTGGCGATCGGCCCGGGGGCGTCCTGAACCAAATCCTCGCGAAGGATAACGAGCGTAACCCCGGAAGGCCCGAGATTTTTTTGCGCGCCCGCATAAATCATGGCGAACTGGCTCACATCGACCGGCCTGGACATGATGTCGCTGGACATATCGGCGATCAGCGGAACGTTTCCGGTATCGGGAAATTGCTTGAACTGAATCCCGCCAATCGTCTCGTTCGATGTGACATGGAGGTAGGCCGGATTGTCCTTCAACTCGAGCCCCGACAGGTCGGGCGTCCGGGCGTAATGGCTGTCCTCTGAGCTGGCAGCAACGAAGGCGTCGCCGAAAATTTTCGCTTCCTGATACGCCTTTTTCGACCAACTGCCCGTCAATACATACGCTGCCGCGCGGCCCGGCCGCAAAAAGTTCATCGGGATCATGGCGAACTGCGTGTTGGCGCCGCCCTGCAAAAATAAAATTTTATAGTTGCTCGGAATATTCAACAGTTCGCGAAACAACTGCTGCGTTTCTTCGTTGATCTGCTCGTATTCTTTGCTGCGATGCGAGACTTCCATCAGGGACATGCCGATCCCCCGATAATCGACCAATTCCTCCTGCGCTTGCTTGAGCACTTCCAAAGGCAGTGCCGCAGGGCCTGCGTTGAAATTATGAGTTCGTTGATTCATCCGGACCACACCTTCTCGATTGATATAATAGGGCTATCATAACAATATTAATAATCCGATTCAAGAGGCCGCGAAAAACAGCCATCCCGCGATAAATCCGGAATGGCTGCGGATGTCTTGATTTTACCTTGCGGGCACCGGTTCCTTCTTGGTGTCAAACCGCTTGCCCACCAAGGGCGCCAGCTTCTCCAAATCCTGCAGCAAATGGGCGAACTGGTCGGGGAACAGGGATTGAACTCCGTCGCCCGTCATCGAGTGGTCGGGATCGGTGTGCATTTCGATGATCAAACCGTCCGCTCCGGCCGCCACGGATGCCTTGGACATCGTTTCCACCAGCTCTCGCCGCCCGGTGCCGTGGCTCGGGTCGGAAATAACCGGCAGATGGCTCAATTGGTGCAACACCGGAATCGCGGTCAGGTCGAGCGTGTTTCGAGTATAGGTTTCAAATGTGCGAATGCCTCTCTCGCACAGCATTACATTCGGATTGCCGCCGGCCAAAATGTACTCCGCCGCATTTAAAAGCTCATCGTAAGTAGCGCTGAACCCTCTTTTCAGCAAAACCGCCCTCTTCGTCTGGCCCAGCTTGCGAAGCAAATCAAAGTTTTGCATATTGCGCGTTCCCACCTGGAGAATATCGGTGTACTCGGCGCAAACATCGACATACTCGGGCGTCATGACTTCCGTTACCGTCAAAAGACCGTGCTTTTTGCCGGCTTCGGCCATCATTTCCAAGCCTTCCACCCCTACGCCCTGGAAGCTGTACGGGCCGGTTCTCGGCTTGAACGCCCCGCCGCGGAGCACTTGTCCCCCGGCCGCTTTGACCAAGCGGGCAATCTCGTCGATCTGCTCCGGCGATTCCACCGCGCACGGACCGCCCATAACGACGAGTTGGTCGCCGCCGATCGTTACATCGTTGATTCGAATCACGGTGTTGTCCGGATGGAAATCCCGGCTCGCCAGCTTGTACGACTTGGAAATCTTGATCACATTTTCAATCCCCGACATCTGGCGGAGCTGTTCGGCCAAATTCGGGTCGGCTTTGCCGATGATCCCGATTACGGTCCGATCCGTTCCCCTCGATACGTGCGCCTGCACCCCTTGCGCTTCGATGTGCCGCACAATTTCGGAAATCCGCTCCTCGCTGATATTGCTTGACGTTACTGCAATCATGCCTATCCACTCTCCTGTAATGTTCTATTGCACTTAAACGCTTATATGCTTAAACGCTTTTAAGCTTTTAATCGATAAAGCAAATATAAACGAAACCGCCAATCAAGTCAAGCGCTAATTTACATCCGGCACCGCCTTTTTTCGCCACACTTCCTTTTTTTCCACACTTCTAGTTTGCGTCGGACTTGCGCGCTTTTCTTCTCTCCCTGCGTTGATGCGCATACCATTGCAGCAGCCACTTGACCGGGAAATAAAAAACCAGCCCGAGGATCGCGCCGTCGATCACGCCTCCGGCAATCAGCTTCATATTGAGATAGATCGCTCTCTCCATCCATGGGGGCAAAAAATGCACATTTTCCAAAAAATGATCGCCGACAATCAATCCGCCCACTCTGTTATTCATAAAAGCCAGCGGAATATAGATCAGTTTGCCAAACAAAAAGCCGATCAACGCTCCCGCCAAGCTTGCCCTCAAAAAATAAACCAAAGGAAAGATTAAAAAGAAAGCCAGACCGGCGGTGGGGAGCGTGAACATTTCAATGGCCAGACCGATTGAAAACCCCATCGCCACTACAGCGGCGCCGCCTTTGGCCCGGAGCAGGAGCAGGTATTTGTATTTAAGCCATCTTCTCATTGGTCTCCTTCCCATCTGCCCTATCCGTTTCGTATTCTCCGCGGGTTTTCAGCAGCCCGGCTACTTGGCCGTTTGCTTCTCTCTGGCGCCGGGAAGCAGCCGATCAAATTGAACCGTTCGGCGCGGCTCCCATGTTTCCGGGTTATGTTCTTCATACTGTTCCAGATATTGGATGACTTCCTTCGTCAACGGCGTGGGCGTCGAAGCTCCGGAGGTGACGCCGACCTTGCGTTTGCCGGCAAGCCATTCCCTGTTGATCTCCGTCACATCGGCGATGCGGTACGCTTTCACCCCCGCGATTTCCTCCGCCACCTGCGCCAGACGGTTGGAATTGTTGCTTCTCGGATCGCCGACCACCAGCACCAGATCGGTCTCGCGCGCTTGCTCCGCCACCGCCTCCTGCCTGACCTGCGTGGCCAAACAAATCTCATTGTGTATTTCCGCCGTCGGATATTTCTGCAGCAAACAATTCATGATATGGCGAATGTCCCACTGGCTCATGGTCGTCTGATTGGTAATGATGATTCGGTCCGTCCCCAAATTGAGGGAATCGATCTCCTCCACCTTCTCGATCAGATGAACGTGATCCGGGGCGATGCCCACAGCGCCTTCCGGTTCGGGATGCGCTTTTTTTCCGATATATATAATTTCATAGCCCTGTGCGACTTTTTCCCGAATCAGGTCGTGCGTGCGCGTGACATCGGGGCAAGTGGCGTCCACCGTGGTCAACCCTTTCTCGCGCGCCCGCTTTCTCACCTCGGGAGAAACGCCGTGAGCCGTAAAGATGACCGTTCCTTTTTCCACCTTTTCCAAAATTTCCAGGCGATTCTCGCCGTCCAGCGTGATGATATCTTCCTTCTCAAAAGCCGTCGTCACATGGCTGTTGTGAACGATCATGCCCAAAATATAGATCGGACGGGGCACATCGAGGTTTTTCGCTGTTTTCATCGCCAGCACCATCGCATCGACCACACCGTAGCAATAGCCTCTCGGCGAAATTTTTGTGACTTCCATGCTTCCACCACCGCCTTCAGCGCTTCTTCTTCCCCATTATATCCTATTCGGCAAGCGGTGCAAAGCTGATCGGCAGCCAAATCGTGAATCGGCTCCCTTCGCCTGCCCTCGAATGGACTTCGATCGAGCCGTGATGCTCGTCGATAATCCACTTGGCGATCGACAATCCCAGCCCGGTGCCGCTCGTTTTGCCCCTCGATTGATCGGCCCGATAAAAACGGTTGAAAATGTTCGGAATTTCGTTCTTATCCATGCCGATTCCCGTGTCGCTGACAGCGATGCCGACCTGATCGGCCGCGCGAAGCGCATCCAGCCGCACCGTTCCCGCCGGGGTGTACTTGAACGCATTTTCTATAAAAATAAACAAAAGCTGCTGCAAATAATCCTTGTTTCCCATCACCCAAACCTGTTCCAGCGCATCCAGCGTCCCCACTTGCCATTCGGCGTGCTTCGGCAGAAACTGCGCCCTGCGTGCCACCTCTTCCACCAGCGGCAGCATCTCGATCCGCCCCCGCTCGATCGAATAGCCGGCATCGGCTCTGGCCAGCGACAGCAGGTCATTGACCAGGCGGCTCATTCTTTCCGACTCGTCCGAAATGTCCAGCAGCGCCTCCTGCGTATTCTCCACCCGCTTTTGCTCGAGCGGCGATTCGGAGGACTGCGGCTCACCCTGCCCCCACATTTTCCGCAGCAGCTCCACATTTCCGCGAATCGTCGTCAACGGCGTCCGCAGCTCATGCGAGGCGTCGGAGACGAACTGCCGCTGCATGTGATAAGCGTCGTCCAGCTCGCGGTACACCGACTCAACCCTGGACAGCATGCCGTTGATCGTATCGGTGAGCTTCCCGATCTCATCCTTGGGGCCATGATATTCGATTCTTCGATCCAGGTCGGTTCCCCGCTGGATCTGGTTGGCGGCCACGATCACATTCCCGATCGGTTTCAGCGTCTTGCGCGCCATATACCATCCCGCCGTCGCGGCGATCAGCAAAGTGATCAGCGTCAACAGCGCAAGCACGAATTTCAGGCTTTTCTGAAAAAAGTAAATGCCGCTGATTTCCGTAGCCACTTGAAGCACGCCGACGATTTGCTTCTGCGACACCATCGGCGTGTAATAAATCAGCAGCACTTCCTCGCCGGCGCGGTACGTTTCAAACGCGCTCTTCGCCTGCTTCACCTGGTCGAACGCCGACCGCGTGAAGGGGAGCGGCTGCTTCAGGTTGCTGGAGCGGCTCCATCTTTCGTTGAGGAAAATATACGACTGCAGGAAGATGCCGGAGGACTTGAAGTCGTTCAGGTTCGGAAACTGGATCTGCGAAATGCCCATGCCCGGGTAATTGATCCAAATGATTTGCGAATTCACGTAATCCGCCTGATCCCGCAACGTTTCCCGCGCATCGCTGTTGATTTTGACCGATACGAAATAATACAGAGTGATGCCGAAGAGAAGCAAGGTCACCGCAAGAATCCCGGTGTACCACAAAGTCAGGCGAAGCCGTATCGACATTCAACTGTCACCCCGCAATACGTATCCCATGCCCCTGACCGTCTGAATGAGCCTGGCCCCGCCGTACTCCTCCGTTTTCTGGCGGAGCGACGCGATATAGACTTCCAGCACGTTGGATTCGCCGCTGTAATCGTAACCCCATATTTTCTCCATCATCGTATCCCTTGACAGGACCCGCTTCGGGTTTTTCAAAAAAAACTGCAGCAATTCAAATTCCTTGCTGGTCAATTCGATTCTTTGGCCGTTGCGAAACACCTCGCACGAATCGAGATCCATCATCAAATCGTCGAATTGCAAACGGTTGCTCGACACCGACGCCGACGATTTCCCACGGCGCAGCAAAGCGCGGACCCGGGCAAGCAGTTCCTCCAGCGAGAACGGCTTGACCAGATAATCATCCGCTCCCAGATCGAGGCCCTTCACGCGATCTCCGACTTCATCCCTGGCGGTCAGCATCAAAATGGGAAAGCCGCTGCCCGCTTCGCGCAAGCGCCGGCACACCTCCCATCCGTCCAACTGCGGCATCATCACATCGAGAATGACCAGATCCGGCTCTTTTTCCAGCACCTTGGCCAAACCGGCCTGGCCGTTGTTTGCGACAGATATTTCATATCCTTCAAAGGCCAGACTGCGCCTGAGCATCGATGTGATCTTCTCATCGTCGTCAATGACCAGTATGTACTCGCGCAACGCCATCACCTCCGCCTCTTTTCCCTATTGTAACAAACCGCCCCACAAACGAAAAGAAAGCGGGAGCTTCGCCTCCATGAAGGAATCCCCCCGCTTTTTTCGTTCATTTATCATCTATTCCCAACCGTCGGCGGGCCCGCATTCCGGTCCGCGCCACCGCGCTGCCGTCCGCCCACGCTCCGGTCCGTTTCACCATGCTGCCGTCGCTCGCGCTCGGGACTTATTTTGCCTGATCGCCGACCTTGACGCTGGTAATCATGGCCACGCCATCGCGTTGGAAGGAAATTTTGACGAGATCGCCGACCTTGTGGGACTTGATCTTGGTTTGCAGTTCCTCGGCGTTTTTCACCTTTTCCCCGTCCACTTTCAAAATCACATCGCGCGGCTGCAAGCCTGCCATCTCAGCCGGGCTGTCTTGCACGACAGAGCTGATGATGACGCCGTCCGTATTTTCCAGCTTGAACTCCTTGACCCAATTTTCCTGGATATCGGTAATCCCGACCCCAATGTAAGGCTGCGGCACTTTCACATTGTTTTTCAAGTTGTCCAGCACCTCGGTGATCGTGCTCGTCGGAATGGCGAAGCCGATGCCTTGCGCCTGCGTGCTGACCGCGGTGTTGATGCCAACCACTTCGCCGTTCAGGTTCAGCAGCGGCCCGCCGGAGTTCCCCGGGTTGATCGAAGCGTCCGTTTGGATCAAATGCTTGTAGTTGCGCACTCTTTGCCCATCGGGGATTTGAATTTCGCGCCCTTTCGCGCTGAACACGCCGACCGTCACCGTATGATCAAACCCGTACGGGTTGCCGATCGCCACCAGCCAATCCCCTACCTGCATGTCGTCGACCTTGCCGAATTTCAGCGTCGGGAAATCGTCCGTGCCTTCGATTTTCAATGCGGCCAGATCCAGATCGTAGCTGTGGCCGAGCAATGTGGCCTTGAACGGCTTGCTGTATCCTTCCACGGTGACCTGAATTTCATCCGCGCCTTCCACCACATGGTCATTGGTCAAAATATACCCCGATTTATCGAAGATGAATCCGGAGCCGAGGCCCGCTTCGCGCAGCTTGCCGTCATCCTGGTTTTGCGAAGGCAACTGCTGCCCGTAATCGTCCCCGAAAAACTGGCGGAAGAACGGATCGTCGAAAAACGGGCTTTGCGATTGCGGCGCCGATTTGACATAGGTTTCGATCTTGACGACCGCAGGGCTGGATTGCTTGACGATATCCGCGATATTTCCCGGGCGGATCACGTCGAGCAAATTCGCGTTCACCACGCCGCTCGAATCGCCGGAAGAAGACTGAACGTTGGAGCTCGCATCATGCGTCTCGACGCCGGCTGAAGGCGACGCGCCGAACAGCACGCCCTGATCGCCGCCGAACCAGTTCATCCGGTCGGAAGTGAACATCAATCCGCCGATGATCACCGCTCCCGCGAGAAACGATAAAAAAATGCTTTTAAAAGGAGAGCGTTTAGGCGCTTTCTGATACTGCCAGGCGCGGATATTGCGCTTCTCCTCTTCGCGCGGATCGAAGTGATACGATCTGGTCGGAGCGGGCTGCGTCACCGTCACATCCAGTTCGTCCTCCTCCCGCCGCCTTTGCAGATCGATATCGGACGACAGAGGGCGCTCCACGGATCGCTCCACCGATTTGAACGGTCCGTACGAATAGTAGTAGCTCTCCCGCCGCTTTTCCTCGTCCGTCTTTCTTCCTTCGTCGTATTCGTTATGTTCATCAAACTCATTTTTGTATTTCTCGTCCATTTTCTTCGTCCTCCCCGGCATCATTTCAAGATTCTTTATGTATATATTGGCTCTCCAACCTTAAGATAACCTTAAAATAAATTAAAAAGGAGCTAAGTTTTAAAAGTGTGATGAAAAAAGTGGTGGAGGGATGGGGCGGCTTGCTTGGGCCGAAATACCTGCAAAAGTGCATCTTCGTGGGCGCTTCGGATGCCCGGGAGGCCAAATTCCTGCAAAAATACATGTATTTTTTGCCCTCTCTCCGGCA
>CAYYCV010000070.1:0-20829 GCA_964470405.1 uncultured Caryophanales bacterium | reverse complement strand
GCGGCGGAGCACGCGCGGCGCGCGTGGAGGAGCGCCAAACGATTTCTACAAAGATAGGTAGAATGTGCACAGGTTGAAGGCAATTGCAAGCCGCGAAATGGCCACCCACATGGACGGCACATTCGCACGACTTTGCTTTAAAGACAATAATAAGATCATTCCTTGTACCTATTTTGATTTAATTTCTTAATTCTCTACAAATAGATACATTTCATGTTCTTATTTCAACTAAACTTCTGCAGAAATAACATTTCCTTTTAAAATAAGTACATCAAATGTATCTATTTATTAAAATCAACAAATTTTCACGAAAATAAATACATTTGATGTACTTATTTCAAGAAGGCGCGCTCTTTTCAAGCCAAATCAACCCAATCAAAACCAGATCAAACCCCAGACCAATCAAGGTTAAACTCCAAATCAATCCCAGTCAAAACCAGCCGCACTCTTGCCCCACAAAAAAGAGGCGGAAGTCTTGCTCCCGCCTCGTAAAGCTGACGCCTTTCGCCATACGTGCTACTTTACACTCATACGTGCTACTTCACACTGTTGTACCAGTCGTTGACTTCCTTCGTGATCTGGTCGCCGCCGGAGGATTTCCAGGTCTGCACGAACTGGTCGAAGGCCTCCGGTCCCTTGTTGCCATAAATCACTTCGTTCAACGTTTGCATTTCGATTTTGTTGAGATAATCAAGCTTCGTTTTCATCGTCGGCGTGGAAGAACCCGTGAACATGTTGGTCATCGAGATGTCTTTTTGCTGCATCAAGACCGTGCTGGCCGCGGGCGTTTCCGGCCCGTAATTGTTCTTGACTTCCAGTTCCAGCTTCGTCTTCGCTTCCGCTCCGTTCGCGAGGCGCTGCAAAGCGTCCATCTGGGCGTCCGGAATCCGCGCCCCGTCGCGCACCAGCCAGTAGCGGCTGATGTTGACCGCTCCGCCCGGGATCGCGTCCCCATAAACATTTTGGCCGTCTACCACATCGTAGTCGTACCCTTTGAAAACACCGTTCGTCCACGGATCGTCCGCCGGCGGATCGGCCAGATGATCGAACAAATAATTTTCGTACGTAAACAGCGCCTCGGGATGCTTCATATTCTTATTGATCAGCACCACCCCGTTGGTGAACAAGGTGCCGTGCCGCGCCGCTTTGCCATCCGGTCCGGCGGGGATCGGGTACGGCTTCCACACGGCGGTCTCCACATTCTTCTTCGTATCCTGCAGCGGCCAGCCGCTCATCCAGTAAGGGCCCGGGATGATGCCGGCGGTTCCGGCCACGGCCGGCTCCGACGTTTTGTTCTCGTCCCAAAGCGCGGCTTCCCGGGGAATGTACCCCTTCTCCCGCCATTCCTTGATCTTGATCAGCCCGGGTTTCATCGCTTCATTGATGGAGCCGTATTCCAGCTCTCCCGACGAAGTCTTGTTCCACTGCTGCGGAATCGTTCCATACGCCCCGAAAATCCACGAAGGATCGCCCATCCATGTGTTCATCGATGTTTTGAAGCCGATGGACAGCGGGACGACATCGTCCGGCGCCAGCCCGTCCGGATTTTGATTTTTGAACAGATCCATCATATGCTCCAGCTCGTCCAGCGTTTTCGGAGCGGAAAGATGAAGCTGATCCATCCAGTCCTGGCGTATCCACAATAAATAATCGTGGTTGTAAGCATAATCCAGCACCGGGATGCCCATTCGCTTGCCGTCGCGAATGTACGGATTCCAAACGTTCGGGTCCAGGCTCATCGCCTTCTTCCAATTGTCGTTGGCATACTGGTCAAAAAGCGAACCCACCTCGCCGTAAATACCCGAATCGATCAAATCCTGCGCCAACAGTTCGTCGCCAATCGTCACCACATCCGGCATTTCCGAGCCGGAAGACAGAGCCAGCCGCATCTTGGCCGTGAAAGCGCCGTTCGCGTCCGTGACGTACCACAAGGACTGGATGTCGATCCCCAGCTCGTCGTGGGCCCAGCGGGTAGCCACATTCTTGTCGATGGTTTCCCCGTTTTTGAACGTGAGCGCGGGATCCACGCCCCATACCGTGCTGATGGTCACCGCCGGATCGTATTTATCCTTGTAAACGCTCCCGGAATCGGACGGGCTTTGCTGGTCGGCCGTCGGTTCGCCCGAGGCGTCCGGTTGGTCCGACGCGCCCTTCTGGTTGTCGCTGCATCCGATCAACAAAGAAAAAACGACCAACAGCCCTATGGCGAGCACGCCCCATTTTCTCGTCATTCCCAATTTGTTTTCCCCCAATCTCATGATCTGCTTTCATTTTCCATTATAAGGGGACCTGAATTTCAAGCCTATGATACGAATTGAAGATTTACGCACCTTTCGCAGCCTGTTTACTGATCGCGGTACTCCTGCGGGGTCAGCCCGAACAATTTCTTGAAAATTTTGCTGAAATATTGCGGATTTTGATAGCCGATCCGGGCCGTGATTTCGTATATTTTCAAATTGGTGCCCTTGAGCAGGAACGCCGCTTTCTCCATCCGTTTTCGTATGATATAATCGCCGAGGCTTTCGCCTGTCTCCGCTTTGTACACCTTGGACAAGTAAACCGGATGCAAATACACCTGCTCCGCAATGGTGCGGACGGCCACATTCTGATCGAGCTGTTCGGCCACCATCTCCTGAACCTGCTTGATGATAAAGCTTTTCGTGTGTTGATCGTCCTGCAAAATGGCATCCTTCAACCGATGCAGCGCCAGAAACGTCCATTCCTCCAGCCGATCCAGCGAATAGATCAACTGCCTCCCCAGCATGGCGTCGGTGACCGCCTCATCGATGTCCGCCAGAAATTGCCCGTGTTTGTGGGCGATGTAGACGAAGGAGTTGGACAAAGTGAAAAACACTTCGTACAGATGCTCATTGGTCAACTTCAGATTGCGAAGCTCGCCAAAAATGGCGTGCAGCTTGGCCTCAGCCGCATCCCACTGATTCGATTCGAACAGATGAATCAGCGTCGGCGGCTTGTACAAGCTGTCGAGCGGTTTGACGGACAAGGCCGCGCCCTGGCGGTCCGACAAGGCGAGAACGCTGCCTTCGTCCATCGTTTCCAGGCCGAAAAACCCGGACAAGCCCGTGCGATAGGCTCTGGCCAACTGCTCGGGAAACGTGAACCAATCGGTGATGACCAGAGAAATGTCGCCTTTTAAAAAATTGCCCACATGCCGTTTGAGAGCATAGGCGCACTCCGTCAGCCGCTGGGCCCGCTGCCGCTCGAGCGCGGCCCCTCCTCCCGGCGCGTCCTGCGCGGGAAGTTTCATTTTGAGCAGGATCACCAGGTATTCGTGAGGTCCTTTGCCGTGCCACAGTTCAAAGCTCGGGCCGAACACCTCCTCCGCGATATTGCCCACCGCATATTCCATCAGGGCGATCGACGCGTGATCGTAATGGGAAAATCCTTTCCCCATCTTCAACAACAGCATGGCGCAGGCATCCCGGGCCTCGAAGGGAAGCTCATAACGGGAAAGCTTGCCGGACAATGCCGATCCGATCAAATGCCGGCCAAGCAGCAGATCGTGCAGCAGGCTGTGGCGCAAAGCGGTCAGGTCGGCTTTGCGCGCCACGGTCAGGTCGCGCAGCAATCCGCTTTGCTCCCATTCGTCTTTCAACGCTTCGACCGCATTGCTCAGCACGGCCATGAATTCGTCGTCATCCACAGGCTTCAGCAAAAAATCGAACGCATGAAGCTGGATCGCTTTTTTCGCGTACTCAAAATCGGCGTGGCCCGTCAACAGGATGCATTTCATGTGCTCCCACTTCTCGGAAATGATCTGGATCAGTTCCAGCCCCGACATCTTCGGCATGCGAATATCCGTCACGACAATGTCCACCTGATGCTCGTTCAAAATCTCCAGAGCGTCCGCCGCGGACGCGGCGGTATGCACTTTTTGAATCCCGATCCCGCTCCAGGGAATGGTGTGCAGCAAACTCTCCATCACATAGGATTCGTCGTCAACCAGCAGCACTTCGATCATATGATATCCGCTCCTTCCGCGTTTTCCGAAACGGCCTGAAAGCTCCACCTCAAAGCAACGAGAAGCCCGCCCAGCGGGGACCGCTCGAAGGTGATGCCGGACCGGGCCCCGTAATGCAGCATCAACCGCTGGTTGACATTCCACAAGCCGCATCCCATTTCGTCGGTCATCGGCTTCGTCAGCGTCTGTTGGAGCCTCGCCACTTCCTCCGGCGTCATGCCCCCGCCGTTATCCTCCACCGTCAGGAAATAGCCTTCGTCCGTGCTTCCCCCGACAATGCGAATCACCCCCGCGTCGGAGTTGGGCTCGATGCCGTGAATGACCGCGTTTTCGATCAACGGCTGGATGGTCAGCGGAGGAATCAACGCTTTCCCGAGATCGTCGGGAATCTCCATGGAATAGTGAAGGCGCGGCATGCGCATCCGTTGAATTTCCAGGTAACTGGTAATGAATCGAATTTCTTTTTCCAACGGGACCAGATTCATTTCCTGCCTCGTCGTATAGCGATAGTACGTCGCCAAATTCTGCGTCATCGACACGACGGAATCCATATCCTTCAATTTGGCCATGCTGGAAATAAACGAAAAGCAATTGTAAAAAAAGTGGGGATTGATCTGCGACTGCAACTGCTTTAGCTTCGCTTCCCGCAGATGGATTTTTTCCAGATACACGGTTTGTATCAGCTCCTCCAGCCGCGACGCCATTAGATTAAAGCGCTCGAATAAAAAGCCGAACTCGTGCGACCCTTTGCGCTGAATGCGGTAAGCGTAGTCCTCTTTCATGAGGCGCTGAAAGCTTTTCATCAACGCCTTGATCGGAACTTGCACCTGCACATAGAGCAAGTAGGCGGCAATGCAACTCATGAGCAGCAGGAACGCGATCGACAGATAAAACCATTGATTGCTTCGATGAATCGGACTAAGAATTTGCTCCAATGGGATATAATCGATCAAATACCAGCCTAATTCGTGGGAGCGCACCATATTCACCAAATAATTTTGGCGATCGACGCGCAGGGTGCGGCTGTCGATATCCGGAAGGGATTCCGCGCTCAACTGTTCCGCCAATTTCCGGATGACCGGCGAATCGGCGGTATGGTTGAAGATGACGCCTTGTCCCGCTTTGAAAAAAAACGGATCGCTGCGCCCGCCCTCTTTGAACTTGTCCAGCATCTGGCTGATATTCGCCCCGTTGAATTTGACTTCAATGATCAATTTGGCGTCCTTCGGATGCGACCATGCCGAATAGGGCGCCACCGTAAACCAGGAAAAATCCGGAGGCTGATCCGAACCGCCGGTCGGGGCTTCGATCCATCCCGGTTTCAAGGGGGACTTCTCGATCGATTCGTTGTACGCCGCAGAGCTGTTGGTCGAGACGACCTGCCGAATGCTGGGGGAGTAGACAAACAGTTGGTTGGACCAGTTAGTCGAATTGGATTGGATGATCAGTTTGCTTTCGATCCGCTTGATGACCGTAATCGCGTCCAGGTCCAGGATCGGGCTGTTGAGGTAAATCTCCTGCAGGCTCAGGATATCCGGGTCCTGGATCAGCATATTGGGAAACAGGGAAAGCCGGTTGATGCTCGCATCCAATTGATTTTGAAAAAACAGCAGTTGATTCAGGTTGGAGGCGGTTAGGTTGCTTTTGACCACATGGGTGCTGACCCGATTGGAATAGGCGTACAGGCATACGATCGGAATGAGGATCATGAGCAGAAGCAAAACCATTTTCGTAAAAATATTCAGTTTGGTCCGCATGAGCAGGCACCCCTGTTTGTCAAGGTAAGTGTCCACATTATACCATGCATGCCAAATAAACGATCAAGTTTGTTATGGTTCGAAGAACGATAAATGTTCACAAAATAACGAACGTATGTTTCTTTTCCTCGAAAATTATGCTATACTGGGATCAGTCGGCGATCCTGCCTCAGCCGCGTGCGCGAGCTCCGAATCATCCCCGCAAGGAAAGGAAAGATAGAATGAAAGATGGACAAAGAGATGGAAAGAGAGATGAGGAAGAGCAATCGAAAGCGGCCCCAAAAACACCCGCCCCGCACGATGAAGCGTTCAAAAAACTGCTGCAAACCTTTTTTGCGGAATTTATCGAATTGTTTTTCCCGGAAGTGGATCGGCTGCTGGACCATAGCGAAACCCGGCTGCTGATGCAGGAATTGCTTGTGGATATCGTAGGGGAGGAAGCGAGAAGCCTCGATTTGTTGATCGAAACGCGGTACAAGGCATCGGACGCCTATGTCCTGGTGCATCTGGAACCGCAATCCTATAGGGAACCGGATTTCAACGAACGCATGTTTATTTATTTCAGCAGGTTGTTTGAGCGGCATCGCAAGGTGCATAAGCTGATCATTCCCATTGCGATATTCACGTCGGGCGACACCAAGGGCGAACCGGATTCGCTGGCCATGTCCGTCCCAGAACATGAAATTCTGCGTTTTCAATTTCTCAAAGTGGAGTTGAATAAGCAAGATTGGCGCAGTTTTATCGATTCGGATAACCCGGTTGCGGCTGCACTTTTGGCGAAAATGGGATATAATAAAAAAGAAGCGCGGGATGTGCGCTTTGCGTACCTGCGCATGATGCTGCGATTGCGGAACAAATTGGACGATGCCCGGCTGGCGCTCATTATGTCCGTGGCCGACATCTATTTCGACCCTGATCCGCAAGAAGACGAGCAAATACTGCGTGAATTAAGCGAGCAATATCCGGAGGAAGGTGAAATCATCATGGAACTGATGCCCGCATGGAAGCGGTGGGGCTATGAAGAAGGCTTGGAGAAAGGCTTGGAGAAAGGCTTGGAGAAAGGCAAGGAAGAGGTTATCCGCAAATTGCTGGACAAAGGGTTTTCCCCGGAGCAAATAGCCGATACGATCGATGTGCCCGTGAGCGATATTCAAAACCTGATCCGTCCATAAAAGGGAACAGCCGAACCATTTTTGCGCGAATTAAAAGCATGGGGAAAAACCGCATAGAGCTTTGGGCACGGGTTGGAGACACGTTGGCGCCGCCTTTGCCCATGGATTTTTTCACTGCGCCTTTATTTCCCTTCCCGCGAAAACAGTCGCACCGGCCATCTCCCGGGGGCGGGGAGCCATCCCAAACGAAACGGTGAGATCGAATGGCTCCGCCACGGGTTTTTCGCTCCGCTATCCGTTACGTATCCAACGTATTCCAACGCTGTTCGATCTTCAAAAACTTCCAAATGCCAAACGAAACCGCCCAGGAAATCACGAACACCCCGACCAAAATATATCCCAAGCTGCCGAAATCCAGATCCTGCGCCCATCCCCAAAATCCGCCGCTCCATCCGAGCTTCGGCGTGACAACCTGAATCAACTCGATCATTCCGATCACCAGGGCCGCCACCACGGACAGTCCCGTAACGCTCATATTGTAATACATTTTGCGAAACGGGGTGCGGAACGCCCAGCGGTAAGCCGTCGTCATAAAGATGCCGTCCGCCGTGTCAAACAGGCTCATGCCGGAAGCGAACAGCAGCGGCAAGGCCAAAATGCCCGCGATCGGAATGGCGCTTTGAGCCGCCCCCGCCGAAATCGCCAGCAGCGCCACCTCGCTTGCCGTATCAAACCCGAGCCCGAATAAAAAACCGATCGGGTACACGTGCCAGCTCTTTTTGACAAACTTGAACAGCGGGTTGAAAAAACGGGTCAGCAGACCGCGGGAATGAAGCAACTCCTCCAGCTTGCTCTCGTCTTCAGGCTCCCGGCGCATTTTCCGAAACACCTGAAAAATGCTGACGAGAATAATGAGGTTGAGCACGCCAATCAACACGAGAAACACGCCGGATACGGACGCGCCGATCAGGCCGCCGACATCCGCCATCCACGAGATATTGTTCTTCGCCCAGATGGCGGCAAACGCGGTGATGACGGCCATGCAGCAGACCACCGTGGAATGCCCCAAGGAAAAATAGAAGCCGACCCCGGTCGGATTTTTTTTCTGCTGCACCAGCTTCCGCACCGCGTTGTCGATCGCCGCGATATGGTCCGCGTCGAACGCGTGCCTCAGCCCCAGTACATAGGCGAGAAAGCCCAAGCCAAGCAAGGTGGGGTGATGCCGCAGCGACAACAGCAGCAGCGCGATGCCCGCAGCATGCAGTACGACTACGCCGGCCGCGTAGCCTTTCCACCGATATCGATTGTCATGATTTTTGTCCATCGTTGAATCCGTCCTCCTGTTTTCTGTTTTCCTTCCGGTCGGGATGGTGTCCATCCGAGTCGGGGTCGATATGCGTGACGGACAAATCGACATACAACACGCCCTTCAACACCCTGATCCGGTCGCTCAACTCCCTTAACCGCTGGACGCCCCCCCGCACCACGACGACCTCCAAACACTGGTCATGGTTGAGATGAACGTGCATCGTGGAAATGATATCGCGGTGATAGGCATGTTGAAGCTCCACCAAAGTCATAGGCAACTCGCTTGCGTGATGATCGTAAACCATCACGATCGTGCCGGCCACCGCCTGCGACTCTGCCAGCAGATCGGTTTGCAGCAGCGATTTGCGTATAAGATCGCGAATCGCTTCGGAACGATTGTCATAGCCTTGTCCCCGAATCATGCCGTCAAATCGGGTCAGCAAATCCTGGGGAATGGACACGCCAAATCGGATAAGTGAATCGTCGATGTTCATCGGATAACAGCCCTCCACAACGCTAAAGCAACGCCAAATTTTTCACTAGCAACACCATAGCGAAAACATAATTTTCAATTAGGGTAACATCATATTTTCACCGACAACACCATACTCCTCATTAAGTAACACAATATTTTTAGATCGTAACACGAAACAAGACGTTTGTATACCCTATTTTTTATAAAAGCTTGGGAGTGTGACGAAAAAAAACGGTGCGGACGGTGCGGAGGTTGAGCATAGGCTGGAGAAACGGCAGGGGGCCGCCTTTGTCCGCGGATTTCTTCCCAAACGGGCCGTCCCATCGGGCAACCGCGATCGAAACCCGAGTCGGCCCCTGCACGGCTTTTTTCACCGCGCTTTCAGGCGGGGCGCCAATGGAGCGCTGGGATCGGACCGCGGAATCGATCGCGCGAGCCCAGACACCGCTTCATCTTGAAGCGGGCAAAATTTCAACCTTCCGGGTTGAAATTCCTGCAAAAGTGCATCTATTTTCTCCTTGGACGACATGTCGGAGGAAATTCCTGCAAAAGTGCAGGTATTCTGTGAGCCGATGGCGATCGGCCTTGAAATACCTGTATTTTTTTGCAGGAATTTTCCCCCGGAGCCCGAAACAAGCCGCGAATAGATGCACTTTTGCAGTTTTTGGCATTAAGCGGTCCCTAAACGCCGCCGATCATGACCGGGAATCGCAAAAAGTGCATTTTTGCAGGCTGCAATATCCGAACTTCATCTTTCACAGCCTTTTGCAAATTTCTCGATTGCCCAACTTTCACTGCCCGGCTTTCTGCGATCTCTCAATTGCCCGGTCTTCTCTAAGGGCAAATTTCGATATAAAGGAAATAATTATATTCTAGTTGTGTGGTTTTTTTCCTTTTTTATATGTATTATTCCACTTTCTACTTTCTACTTTCTACTTTCCACTTTCTACTTTCTACTTTTTAACTTTCTAACTTTCTACTTGCTACTTTCTTAACTCCTGCGCCGCTTTCGTTCCCCCCGCATTTCCAAACGCGCTGCACCAAACGCACTACATGCTCGAACCGGACATGCGGCGCGCGCGATTTCCGCGCCCTGTCAGCAGCAGCATAAAAAAGGAAATGGCGATGATCGAGGCGGTCCAAGCCCAGGCCAGACCGTTGTTGCCCGCATCGACCGCGACATAGATCGCCGTGGGAATCGTTTGCGTTTTCCCGGGAATATTCCCGGCGATCATGATCGTGGCCCCGAATTCGCCAAGCCCGCGGGCGAAGCCGAGAATATAGGCGGTGATCAGCGAAGGATAAGCCAACGGCAGCGTAATGTATTGAAACACCTGCCGCTCGTTGGCGCCGGTCGAACGGGCGGCCTCCCACAGTTGCCGGTCAATCGAGGCAAAACCGACCCGCATCGTCTGATAAACCAACGGAAAGGCAACCACGACGGACGCGATGACGGCGGCCCACCATGAAAAAATAATCGGGGCGGAAAAAAGCCATTCGATGAAGCGGCCGATTCCACTGCTTCGACCGAGCAAAACAAGCAGCAAAAAGCCGACGACCGTAGGCGGCAGCACCATCGGCAGCATGCACAGGGTTTCGACCGCGATTTTCCCCCTGAATGAACGCTTGGACATCCACCACGCCGTCGCCGTTCCCGGAACAATGACCAATACGCTCGACAATAAAGCCACCTGGATCGACAGTCGAATTGGGGACCAAAACGACTGCCAATCCATGTCCGCTCCGATCATCGGGACGGAGGCTCGGAAAATCCGTATTTCAGGAAAATATCCAGCGCTTCTTTGGACTGCAAAAATTCATAAAAAGCTTCCGCTTCCTTTTTGTGCTTGGTCGACTTCACCAGCCCGACCGGATATACGGCCGGCGTATACGCGGCAGGGTCCATGGAGAAAGCCACTTTCACCTTCCGGGAAGTCAAGGCATCCGTCTTATAAACAAAACCCGCATCCGCATTTCCCGTCTCCACATACTGAAGCACCTGCCGCACATCCTTCGCCTGCACCAGTCTGGGCTGCAACGCATCCCACAGCTTGACGTTGGTCAACGCCTCCTTGGCGTAGCTGCCGGCGGGGACGCTTTCCGGTATGCCGATCGCTATTTTCTTGATCTCCGCCTGGTTTAAATCGTCCGCGCTTGCGATCGCCGTTGTCCTGTCGGCAGGCACAACGACAACCAGCTCGTTGGCCAAAATATTGCGCTGTTGATCCGCATCGATAAGCTGTTTATCCACCAGCACCTTCATGTTTTTCACAGCCGCAGAGAGAAATATATCCGCCGGAGCGCCTTGCTCAATCTGCTGCTGCAGCGCGCCCGACGCTCCGAAATTGAAATGAATCTCGACGTTTGAATTTTTCGCCGCATAGTCTGTCTGGATTTCCTTCAACGCATCCGTCAAGCTCGCGGCGGCGGAGACGGTCAATTCGACTTTCTCGGTTGAGCAAGCGGTAAACACAAGCAAGACGGCCGAGGCCAACAACAGAATAGCCATGCTTTTCATCCATTTTTTCATTTTCTTCCCCCACAAATGATATTTAGTATGATTTGATGATATCTAGTTATATTTAATGATAATTATACTGATCGGAGCTCGCGTTGTAAACAGCGATAATCCAAAGTTTCGCCCGGACGGTTCGGAAAAATATTCCTTCCTTTGGCAGCGCGCTTTGCGGCTTTGGCGGACCTTGCTCTTTTTCATTCCCGCATATGTTACAATGAAGGAGCATGCAGATGGAAAGGGCATGCAGATGGATTTCGTCTTTCGACCATTCCGCCGATAGGGAGGCCCGCCATGTCCGACGATCAATCCTATACAACCGAAGAGATCGCCAAACTTTTGAAAATATCCAAGCTGACCGTATACAACTTGATTAAGCAAGGAAAGCTGCCTTCCTACAGGGTCGGCAAGCAAATGCGGGTGGACGCCGCCGATTTGGAAACGTACAAGCTGCAATCGCGGGGGAGCCGCGGCGGTGCGCCTGCGCCGTACGCCTGGGCCGACCCGGGCGCGTCGGGCGGCCCGTCAGGCGGCCTTTCGACGCTGTCCCCGCCCGTTCACGGCGCTCGCCCGCTCGTCATCACCGGGCAGGACATGAGCTTGGACATATTGGCCAAGCACCTGGAAAGCAAAGCCAACGGCGTCCGGCCGCTTCGCGCCTATGTGGGGAGCCTGGACAGTTTGATTTCCATGTACCGGGGCGAATCCGACATCGTGAGCACCCACCTGCTCGACGGCGATACGGGCGAATACAACCTGCCCTATATCCGCAAAATTCTCGTCGGTACTTCGTACCGGGTAGTCAACCTGCTTTCGCGGCGGGCGGGATTTTACGTTCGGAAGGGAAATCCGCGCGGGCTCAAAGACTGGAGCGATCTGAAAAAGCCCGGCTTGCGGCTCGTCAACCGCGAGAGGGGCGCGGGCGCGCGCGTGTTGCTGGACGAGCAATTGCGCCTGCACCGCATCTCCCCCAAGGACATCTCGGGCTACGAAACCATCGAATCGAACCATCTGGCGGTAGCCGGAAAAGTGGCGGCAGGCGAGGCCGATGTCGGCATCGGAATCGAGGTGGCCGCATCGATCGTCGGCCATATCGCCTTTATTCCTCTCATCCATGAGCGCTACGATCTGGTGATGCGGAAGACGCCGGAAAATCTGGAGTGGATTGCGTCCGTCATGGACATATTGAAATCCGATCCGTTTCAAAACGAGCTTCGGGCCATACAAGGCTATGACCTGTCGCAAACGGGCCAAATTCTTCTCGAAACCTGAAAAAAACCGCTGTTCTGTCGCCCAAGGCAACAAAAACAACGGTTTTTTCAACATTTTCGCTCATCGCGAGCGGACGATCCGGCGCGGAAAATCCGGGCCCCGATCGCCGCCTCACATTTTCACAAAATAATAAACGACGGCCAGGGCGACGGCCGAAATAATAAGAAAATATAAAATACCCCTCAGTTCGCTCGAGATCCGCTTGCCTTCTTCGTGCTGCTTTTGATTTTTATTTTCCTGTTCGTTCATGGTTTGGCTCCTCCTCTGGTTCATTTTATGAAAATGAATGCGATTAGGGCCAAATCACAAACCTGGAATTGAACTTCAACGGGTACAGCCAAAGCTGCTTCAAAAATTTAGGGACCGTCGAATCCAGATACGGCGTAAACAAGCTGCGAACGAAGGAATACCATTGCTTTTTGTACGAAGGAAGCACGACGGGCGAATGGAATATTTTAAATGCAACATTAGCGGGATTCAGGGTGGCGACCATCGACAAATCTTCGGCGGGCGCCGTGATCAACGGCGTTTCGTCGCCGACTTGGGCTTGATGAAATTCAATGGAGGGCGTAACGAAAAAAAGCAGGACGAAAAGAGCCGCCAGCAATGGGTAACGCTTCTTCATACGAATGGTCATCCTCACCCCCGTGAATGGGCAATCCGCCTGTTTTTCACCACATTTTTAGTGCAGCTCGCAATGATGAATCTGCGACGTTTCCACTTGAATGGTCGTATGTTGAATGTTGAATTGCTTCTCCATTTGTTCAATCACTTCCTGCAAAACGCGTTGGCTGTCGGTGTCGTCCGCCACAAGCAAGTGGCAGCTAAAGGAATCCAACCCGGAGGTGATGGACCAGATGTGCAGATCGTGCACGTCCAAAACGCCCTCAATTTGCCTGATGACGCGACGCACTTCCTCCTGATCGACGGCGATCGGCGTTCCCTCCATCAAAATGTGAACGGAATGGGACAGCACGCCCCATGCGCTTTTCAAAATTAAAACGGCCACCACGACGCTGATGATCAGATCGGCAATGTACCAACCGAACAAAAGCATGACGGCTCCCGCCAGGATCGCCCCGACAGAGCCCAGCGCATCCCCGATGATGTGAACGTACGCGCTGCGCAGGTTGATATTTCCCTTGACATCCCCTTTTCGCATCAACGCCCATGCGCTCAGCAGATTGGCCAGAAGCCCGACGCACGCGATGCCCATCATCGCCCCGCTCGCAACCGCAGGCGGTTCCTGCAAACGGCGAACCGCTTCCACAATGATGAACCCGGAAACGACAAACAAGGTGATTCCGTTAAACAGCGCCGCCAATATTTCAAAGCGATAAAACCCGTACGTTTTTTTCAATGACGGCGGCCTCGCCGCAAACCAAACCGCAACCAGGCTCAGCAGCAGCGAGCTGGCGTCGCTCAGCATATGGCCGCTGTCCGACAACAACGCGAGGCTGTTCGTGATCAGACCGCCGACGAACTCCAGCAGCATAATGCCCGACGTGATGCCCAACGCGATCAGAAGCCCTTTCTTGTTGCCTTCCCTCGCAGCGCCATGATCATGACCGTGGCCGTGGTGATGGTGATGATGACCGTGGTGGTGGTGATGACTGTGACTATGGCCGTGGCTGTGGCTGTGGTTGTTGAGGCCGCGCTCTTGATCGTGGTCGTGGTCGTGATTACGTTCTTGGCTGTGCTCTTGACTGTGCTCTTGGCTGCGCTCCTGGTTATGCTCTTGGTTATGGTTGTGGCCGTGATGACGGCCGTGGGGATCGTGAGAGTGTGCCGTAATGCCATACCTCCCTGCCCGATGGGTGCACACCTTATATATGAACGTATGCTCATATATAGTATATTACTAAAGCGGCCGACGGTCAATTTCCAAAATAAAGCCCGGCGGAAACATACCGCATCGGGCGAAATGCCCCGATCACGCCTTTGAAGAGCGAAACCGCAGCAAGCGCATGCTGTTCAAAATGACCAGGATGGCCGCGCCCGTATCGCTTAATACCGCAAGCCACAACGTGAGAATATCGGGAAAAATCAGCGCCAACGCAACCAGTTTAACGAGAAGCGAAAACCAGATATTTTGCGTGATGATGCGCAGCGCTTTTCGGCTTAGCCGAACGGTCCGGGGCAGCTTCTCCAGACGGTCGGCCATCAGCACGATATCGGCCGTTTCCATCGCCGTATCCGTTCCCGCCCCGCCCATCGCAATGCCCAAATCGGCGGCGGCCAGCGCGGGGGCGTCATTGACGCCGTCCCCCACCATGGCGACGGTTTTGCCTTCATCCCGTATTTTTCCGATGATCCCGGCTTTGTCTTCGGGCAGCAAATTCGCGAAATACCGGGTGACGCCCGTTTGGGAAGCCGTTTTTCGCGCGGCGCCTTCGCCATCGCCCGTCAACATGACGATTTCCCGAACGCCGGCCCGTTTCAGGGCTTGCAAGGCGCCGACGGCGGTTTCGCGAACCGTGTCGGCCACCGCGATCACGCCTAAACATCGATTCGCCGTCCCAACCAAAACGAGCGCATTGCCCGCTTCTTCAAGCTGCGAGATTTGCTTATGAAAAGCCCCTGTCGAAACGCCGCGTTCCGCAAACCATTTCAAATTTCCCGCATAATACGCTTCGCCGTCGATCGCCGCCTGTACGCCCCGGCCAACGATGCTCTTATGCCCCGCGGCCGTTTTCGCGGCCGCATGGCGATCGACCGCATACCGAACCACAGCTTGCGCCACCGGATGGGCGGAATACCGCTCCAGGGCGAGGGCGACGGACAATATCTCCGCTTCGGTTCCATCAAACGGGATCACTTGCGTTACCGCGGGTCGGCCCTCGGTCAATGTGCCCGTTTTGTCAAACGCCACCGTATGCAGCGCCCCCGCCTTTTCCAAAAACGCCCCGCCTTTGATCAGCACGCCGTTCCTGGCCGCGCTCCCGATGGCGCTGACAATCGCGACGGGAGTGGAGATGACAAGCGCACACGGACAAGCGATAACGAGCAATTCCAGCCCCCTATAAAACCAGCTCGCCCATGCTCCGAAGCCGAATAGCGGCGGAAGCGCCATCACGAGCAACGCGCCGACCAATACGATGGGCGTATACCGCTTCGCAAATCGATCCACCAGCGCTTGGGTCGGCGCTTTTTGCTCCTGGGCTTCCTCCACCAGGCGGGCCAGACGGGCGACCGTGCTGTCTTCCGCCAATCGGGTTACGCGAACGTCCAAGGCCCCGTGTTCGTTGAGCGTCCCGGCATACACGGCGTCCCCCGCCCGCTTGTCAACCGGCATGGACTCCCCGGTAACGGAAGCCTGATTTACGCTTGATTCGCCGGCGACGATGTCCCCGTCCAAAGGAATTTTTTCGCCCGGCTTGACTACGGCTATTTCCCCAACCTCGACTTCGCCCGCCGGTTTTCGGCGCAGTTCCCCTCCGCTTTTGATCCACGCCTCGGGAGGGGCCAGATCCATCAAGCTTTTGACCGCACGCTGCGTTTTTTCCATAGATTGGTCCTGAAGAACATTTCCCAAAGCAAACAGCCATACCACAACCGCGCCTTCCTTCCATTGACCGATGGCCGCGGCGCCGATCACGGCGGCGGTCATCAGCACATTCATATCCAGAGAGCGGCTTTTTACGGCATACCAAGCGCCCATTGCCGGTTTGCACCCGCCGATTACGATGGCCAGCCCGTAAAACAGCGTGCCGAAGGCGGGCGGCATATTCATGCAAGACCCGGCAAATCCGACGGCAAGCAGTGCTCCCGACAAGGCGGCCAGGATCATGCCGGATCGATCTTTTTCGATTTCCGCAGGCCGCTTTTTGTTTGACGTCAGGACAGCCCGATAGCCGGCTTTCGCCACTTCCTTCACGATGTCCTCGGGCGGACCGTCATGCTCCACCGTCATTTTCCCCGTTGAAAAATGCACATGCGCCTGTTTTACGAAGGGAAGGCTCCTCAAGCGGTTTTCGATCGTTGCGGCGCAAGAGCCGCAATCCATTCCGCGCACCCGATATTCGTTCGTTTGACCGCTCCCTTGCCCCGGATGGCGTTCATTCATTTCCCGCCACGCCCCCGCCGCCGCTCGCGCAACAATCCAGCCGATCATTTCGATCGCAGGCGGCGACTTCTTCTTCAACCTGCTCAAAAACGATCTCCATCATCTGAATCAACCGGCGAATTTGATCGTTTCTCAAACTGTAGTATACATACTTCCCTTCCTGCCGTCCGACAATAATGCCGCACCCTCTTAGGCATGCGAGATGCTGGGAAATGTTCGACTGATTCCCTTGAAGCGCGTCCACAATTTGCGTTACGGTCCATTCGTTATGCTCGATGGCATGAAGAATTTGCAGCCTCGTTTTGTCGGAAAAACCGCGGATAAATTTCGCTTTTACGTCCAGACGATCAAGCTCCACCCTCATCACCTCATCATATTCGTTTTTGTTAATATGAACATATATTTATTATATTAGCAAATACTAATATGTTCGTCAAACGAATAAATGGTTGAAATTCGGAAAATGTGCGGGCCACCGCGATTGGGGCGGCACGGTCATGACTATCATTTTGAAAAAACGAGCATTTCTGTGATAAAGTGAGAAAAACAATCGTGCAAACGATAAATTGCTTGAAACCCATTTTTAAAAAGCATTCATCCCGTTTCACCGGATTTTACAGTCGTTCAAATTAGGAGTAGTATTCACTCATCCGTTACAAACGAAAACCGAATACAAATCATGATCGCTGAATTTTCTTGACGAAAAGCGGGGGAACCAAATTCCCAGGGGTGAATCCGAATGAAATTGACGTTCGGAGGGGCTATCTTCTCACAGTCCCAATCCGTCAGCTAACCTCGTAAGCGAAAAGTGGGAAGGATAGAATTCTGTTGAAAAAACACAAGGTCTAGCCTTGTGTTTTTTGTGCTTTTTAAAACCGCAAGCGATGCATGAATGGATGCATGAATTGCGCAAGGAGTGCGAAGGAATATGACAACGGATATGATCAAACGTCTCTTTTTTGGCAGGCCGCTCAAGTCGGATGAACTGGAAAATGAGAAAATGCCGGTCTGGAAAGCGTTGCCCATTTTATCCTCGGACGCGCTGTCCTCCGTCTCCTACGGGACCGAGCAAATTTTGCTGGAGCTTGCCACGGTGGGCGTGGCCGCGTTCGCTTTTTCCGTGCCCATCGCCATCGCCATCATCCTGCTGATCACGCTGCTCGTGGTCAGCTACCGCCAGGTGATCGACGCCTATCCCCAAGGCGGAGGAGCCTACATGGTATCGAAGGAAAACCTGGGGATGAGCTTCGGCCGGCTGACCGGGGTTTCCCTGATGGTCGATTATACGCTAACCGTAGCCGTTTCCGTTTCGGCGGGTGTGCAAGCCATCACTTCGGCGTTTCCCGTCGCCATCCCGTACATCGTGCCGCTCGCCCTTCTCCTCGTCTGGTTTATGGTGTGGCTGAACCTTCGGGGCACGTCCGAATCGGGAACGGCATTCGCCTTTCCGACCTATTTTTTCATCGCCTGCATCGTGCTGTTGATCGGAAAAGGGGCATTCGACTTGATTACGGGCGCGGAGCATGTGAAATCGTTCCACGCGCTGCCGACCGCGGTTCCTTCGGGGCTTACCCTATTCGTCCTGCTGAAGGCTTTTTCATCGGGCTGTTCCGCCGTAACGGGAATCGAGGCGATTTCCGACGCCGTCCCGCACTTTAAAACCCCTTCCCCCGTGAATGCCAAAAGCACCTTGCTGACGCTCGGCATTTTATTGGCCGTGATTTTTGGCGGCGTGACCATCTTGACCTTGGCCTATGGAATAGAACCGCATCCGCATGGCCATACTTCCGTATTATCGATGGTCACCGAGGACGCTTTCGGCCGGGGGACGATCTATTATGCAACCCAATTGGCCACGATGATGATTCTGACCTTGGCCGCAAACACCAGTTTCAACGGATTCCCCATCCTCGCTTCCATCATGGCGCGGGATCAAAACTTTCCGCGAATGTTCGTCAGCCGCGGAGATCGTTTGGCGCTTCATTTTGGCATCGTCACCCTGGGGGTTTTGGCCAGCGTGCTGTTGATCGCGTTTCGCGGGAAAACGGAAGCCTTAATTCCACTGTATGCGATCGGCGTGTTTTTATCCTTCACTTTGGCTCAGAGCGGGCTGGTGCGAAAATGGTTGAAGGAAAAGCGAAAAGGGTGGCAAAGCCGCTTCGCGATCAACGGATTGGGCGCGCTGGTGTCCTTCGCCGTTCTGCTTATTTTTTGCGTCACCAAATTTACGGAAGGCGCCTGGATCGTGATCCTGCTGACCCCCGTTCTGCTGTGGGCGATCACCAAAATCCACCACCATTACGAGGATGTGTCCAACGAGCTGAGGTTCGACATCGGGGAGCCGCTGCCGCGAAAGGAATCCGTCATTATTGTGCCTGTCGCCGGCATTCATCGCGTGGTGGCCTCGACCATCGCCCACGCCAAGTCGCTGTCTCCCGACGTCATTGCGTTTTACGTGTCGTTTTCCGATGAAGACGGGAAGAAAATGGAGGAAAAATGGAAACAATGGGATCCGGGCGTGCGTCTGATTGTGTTTAAATCCCGATACCGCAATCTGTTGAATCCGCTGACCGAATTTATCGAACGCGTCAAAAATCACGTCGGGGGACGGCAAACCATCATGGTGTTGCTGCCGCAATTTTTCACCAACCGGTGGTGGCATCGTTTTCTGCACAACCAGTCGGCCCACCGCATTCGCGCAAGGCTTTTCAAGGAAAAAGACATCGTGGTCGCAACGGTTCCCTATCATTTGAACGATTGAAGCGCCGGCGCGAAGCAAGCAGTTCCCTCGTTGGACGTGGGGTTCGGGATGCGGGATGCTGGATGCGGGATTCCGCGGGTTTGTCGCGGTCGCCCGACGGGGCGGCCGGGGCGCGGAATTTCGCGGACCGGGGGCGGCGGAAACTGGCTGACCCAGGGAATGTGGAATTCGCAGGCTCAAGGGGGCGCGGTATTCGCGGTATTGGCTGATCCAGGGGAGCGCGGAATTCCACAGGTCCAAGAAGATGCGGAACTGGCTGACCCAGGGAGGGCAGAATTTCACAGGTCCAAGGAGACGCGGTATTGGCTGACCCAGGAATGCGGTCGTTTCGCCGACCCGTCTCTCGCCCATCTACATTTTATCTATATCCGGTTCGCGTCCAATTTACATTTAACTTCATTCAATCCACAACTGATGCCCAACACGCATCCTATTCATACCCAGCCGTCGCCGCCTTTTTCATTGGCTTTCCAAGTTGGCGGGGGTATGCTCCGGACATTGCTTGAGCGTCTCCTCATGGGCCAAATATTTGTGAATCAAATTGCAATAATGCGGCGCGTCGGCATTTCCCGTATTCGGGCGAAAATGAATGCAGCCCATGCAAGGCTCCGCCACAACGAGATGTCCCGCTTTTTGCAGGGCGGCAACAACAGCTCCGAGCCCCGTCTCCAGACGGGACAGCACATCCTCCGACACGTTGTCCAGGCATCGTTCCAGCGTCTGGCCCCACGCTTCAAGCTTCGCCGCCACTTCCTGCCCTTTCGGCGTCAGGCTCAACAGCGTGACGCGCCGGTCGCTCTCGGCTTGCCGTTTGGCGATCAGCTTTTTGCCGGCCAAGCCGTTGACGATCTTGACAGCCGTTACATGGGTGGCGCCGATGCTGTTCGCGAAATGGCCCACCGTGGCTATATCGCCGCGAGTATAGCGGGCGAACAGCAACGCTTGAATTTGCGCGGGAGATAATCCCACGGCATCGCTTTCCGCTTGGCTGATTTTTTTGATCGCTTGCGCCATGCGGAACAGCGCCATGCCGATGCGGGAATTGCGGTTATGCTTTCTCTGTTGGGGATCGAACAAAACGCATTTTCCTCCCTTGGCCAATCGTTTTCTTCATTGTATACATTAATCGGGCAAAAGTGAAGGAACGCGACCGGGAGCAGACGGCGGCAAAAAAGCGGGACGCCATAACGCTGCCCCGCTTTTTGCACTATCCTTTTTTCACATCCTCCAAACTGGCGCCAAAGTTTATATGGTACACATTGCCGTCGATCACCAGCGCCGGAACCGACCGAATTCCCGCGGATTCCGCTTCGGCAATACGACCTTGCTGCTCGCCCAGATGCACGATTTCCGTGCTCACCTTCGACAAGTCAAGGTACTGGAGCACCGTTTGCTCCGCATCCACGCAAACCGGGCAGCCCGCATGATAAAAAACCGCTTTTGCCATGTTGAAATCATCTCCTTAATTATTTTATGTAGCAATGCTACATAAAATAATTATATCGCAATGCTCTCCGAAGTCAATAGCTTGCCGATATTTCCGGCAGCTCTTTCCGCGCATACGCGCAGGCGGTGGGGCGC
>CAYYCV010000069.1:1143-21213 GCA_964470405.1 uncultured Caryophanales bacterium | reverse complement strand
CGAAACTCAATCTCCTTCATTCGCTTTTTTCAGCTCCCTTCATTGCGTTGCCTTTGGCGCGGGCGCGGCGCAATCGGGATTTTACCGTTCCTTCGTTCAAATCCAACACCTTGGCGATTTCCCTCATCGAAAGCTGATAGTGGCCGTAAAGAATCAACACTTCCCTGTACTTGGCCGGCAGCCGGAGCACCAGCTTCCATATTTCACCGGACTCCATCCCCTGGATCACTTCCGTTTCCGCGGACGGGCTTGAGCCTTGAAACGTAATATAATCCACCAGGGTGACTTTGCGGAAAAAAGCCGATTTTTTGTAATCGTACGCCGTATTGCGGGTAATGGCCAAAAGCCAGGTTTTCACCGAAGATTCGGAACGAAACGTGAATAAATTGCGGTATGCTTTCAAAAACACATCCTGCGTAATGTCGTCCGCCATTTCCCACTTGCGGGTAATGCTGAACGCATAATTCCAGACATCGTTGCCGTATGCCGTCATCAGGTCCTGCAAAATGGCCTTCGGATCGGTGCTGTCCGTCATATATTTCAAGTATTCAAAGTCGGCCTCCGTCTCCAAAAGCGTTCACTCCAATCGTTAGACTGTAAAAGTATATGAAAAGTTCGATTTTTTTTTATGCGTTGACCCTATTCTAATATAATACATAGGCCCTGTGTGATAAATTTTATGGATTTTGTCCAAACCATTTGATCGGGGACGACATAAAATGTAGCATTCCTCAATGCGAAGGGAGGCAGTTCTGGATGGGCTATGCGGTAGAAGGAGCTTCATGCGGCGGATTTCGCGGCTTTACCAGCACCGGCGTCATTCTGGTTTTGTTCATTCTGTTAGTCATCGTCAGCCGGGCCTTTATCTAAACCGATAAAAAAACAGCGAAAAGCCTGAGGCATGTTCTTTGACATGCTTCAGGCTTTTTCGTTGCCCCCACGCTGCTATTTCCGGTCCGGATCCTGCGGGGTAAGAAAGCTTGGCCGACTTTTTTTCCCGGAAACGGACGAACGAACCAGAATATCCCACAACGCCTTGCCGTTAAACGGCAGGAACGGCCACAGGTAAGGAACGTTCAACGATTTGGAAAAAACGAGCAGCAGCATCCAGAACAGGGAACCGAGGATAAACCCCTGCGTATGGAAAAAGAACACCGCCGCCAGCAAGGTCAAGCGCGCCAGACGGTTGGCCAGCCCCATCTCATAGCTCGGCGTGGCGAACGTGCCGATCGCCGCGGCGGACAAATACAGGATGATGGCATGGGTGAACAGGCCGACTTCGACGGCCACCTGGCCCATCATGATCGCCGCAACCAACCCCAGCGCCGTGGCCAGCGGGCTCGGGGTATGGATCGCCGCCATCCGCAGCAGGTCGATGCCCAATTCCGCGATCAGGAACTGGGCAATCAGCGGAATCAGCGCATGCTCCGGCGACACTAAAAAATGCCCCGCTCCCGAGAAAATCTCCCGCTGCTGTTCGATCAAATACCAGATCGGCAGCAGAAATACGGAGATCAGCATCCCCACAAAGCGCACCCAGCGCAGGTAGGCTCCGACGACCGGCTTCTGCCGGTACTCCTCCGCATGCTGCACATGATGGAAAAACGTCGTCGGCGTAATCATGACGCTGGGCGAGGTGTCCGTATAGATCAAAACATGCCCTTCCAGCAAGTGAACGGCGGCCACATCGGGGCGCTCCGTATACCGGACCATCGGATACGGGTTCCATCGATTCCCGAAAACGAATTCCTCTATCGTTTTATCGGCCATCGGCAAGCCGTCCACCGTAATCTCCTTCAGCTTGCCGCGAACCGCGGCCACCCGCTGCGGATCGGCGATATCCGCCAAATAGGCGAGGCAGATGTCCGTTTTGGAGCGGGCTCCGATGCTCAAATATTCCATGCGCAAGGACGGATCGCGTATTCTTCTGCGGGTCAGCGCCGTGTTGAAAATCAGCGTCTCGGTAAACCCGTCCCTGGCGCCGCGCACCACTCTCTCGGTATCCGGTTCGCCCGGCTCGCGGGCGGGATAGGTCCGCGCGTCGATCGTCAGCGCCTCGTCGCAGCCGTCGACGAGCAGCACCGCCGGACCGGATAAAACCGAAGCGACGATCTTATCCATGTCCCTCTCCGTCCCGACTTCCAAATAGCCCACATGCGTGTGCAGCAGCCGCGAGATCGCGCGTACGCCCACCTCCTCGGGCTTTAGCCCGGACAGATGGTTCATGATCAGATTCAAAATCTGATCTTTGACGAACCCGTCGACAAAGTACAGGGCAAAATCGCGGCCCGCGTATTCCAGCTTGCGGCAAATCATATCGAAGCTTTGCTCTACCCCGAGCGCTTGATTGAGATACCGCACGTTCTCATCCAGCGCGGGTTTCAAATAAGATGGCTCCACGCGCATTGACCCCCACACTTTTAGATCATGCCTCCATTATTTCCAAGACGCCGCCGCTTGATGCACGAGGACAACCTTAAAAGGCCGCTGATCGGCACGCGGCTCCGCTACGGGGCATGTGTTTCCGATCGCTGTTGTCCCCGGGTCTCCCCCATTTGACGGCCATGCATCGGAAGGAATCCGGGGACAAAGGCGACCGCTGTCGCTTCTTCAACACATGCCCCGTGGCGGAGCCGCTTGATCACCGGTCTTCTTTCATATTTTCCAGATGTTTGAATATGGCTTCCGACTCCGTTTCCAGGGTGAACCGCCGATCCTCGACAAAGCCGTACTGCTTCAATTTTTCCATCGATACGGCAAACCAATTGGGCTTTTCGGGTTCGACACCGTTGATCCGAATATCCACTTTTTCGGCATACAGCCGCTCGTACACTTGCGCGACGATCTTCGCCGCATGGAGAATGGACAGCATCGTGGAGGAGCCGAAATGAACCACCTCCAACTGCCTCGGAAAACGTTGAAGCACACATTCGGTGGCCCTTGCCGTATTCTCCAGGCTGATAAAATTGCGAATTTGCTTTCCGGACGACATCAGCGTGATGGTCCGCTTCTCGAAAGCTTCCTTGCAGAAGCAGAACGGAACCAGCGTCCAGCGGCGGACCGTGGGCGAGCTGATGCGGCCGTACACGTTGACGGGCCGGACAATCGCCGCTTGCAGCCGGTGGGTGCGGGCGTACAATCGCACGCACTGCTCCGCGTACAGCTTGTTGAGGCCGTAAAAGTTGTTGGGCGCGGGCGGGACCGATTCGTCGATCATCCCCTCCACATCGGTGCCGTACACTTGAAAGGTGGAGAAAAACAGCACTTTTCCGATGCGGTTGTTCACGGCAAAATCCAGCACATTTTGGGTCCCGAATACGGCCAGCTCGATGCCTTTTCTCGCGTCTTTCGAAAGCACGTCGTTCCCGGAAGCCAAATGGACGACCGCGTCCGCCTCGACCTTCCGCTCGGTCCATTCCGGGGACAGCACGTCGGAGCAAATGTATTCCCCGACGGCCCATCGATCGATCAAGGCTTCGGATCCCTTCCGAATGACGGGCACCACCGTATGCCCCGCGCGCCGCAAATAATCGCAAAGGTAGCTGCCGATAAATCCCGACGCGCCTGTAACCACATATTTCATCGCCATGCTCCTCGCCAGTGGAATGGTTACGCCCACTTCAGGTCTTCCGTGATCGCCTTGTCCCGGATGAGCGACTCCAACCGCTTCAGCCTGATGAACGACGCTCCGTCAACGGGCCGGTTGTTGAATCCGGACGAGATCAGCCCGTCTCTCAGCTCCAATATGGCCCTGCGCAGGTCGTATTCGGGCTGATGTCCGGCGGCCAGCGTCTCGAACAGGCCGAAGTTCACCCGGTATGAGCGTCGATCCGGCGCAGCCGTCTCATTCACGCATACCTGCGTATGCGGGATGGCGTCGGCCACGGCCGCGGCCAGGTCAACGACCTGATGGTTCCATGCGTTGGAACCGGTGTTGACCGCCAAATATTCGCCGCCGTCCCGCACCGGCCGGGCGACGGCCCAGGCGATCGCACGTCCCATGTCCCGGACGTGAATCAGCGGCCGCCACGGCGTGCCGTCGCTCAAAATGCGAATTTGGCCGGTGGACAAAGCGCCGGCCACAAATTCGTTCAAAACGAGGTCCAACCGTAGCCGCTCGCTCCAGCCGCACGCGGTGGCAAACCGCAGGCAGGTCGCTTTAAACCCGTTTCCGGCCAGATCGCGGATCGCCGTTTCCGACAGCACCTTGGATCTCGCGTAAGCGCTCAGGGGGTTGACCTCCGATTGCTCCGTCACAAGCCCCTGCTCCGAAAAGCCGTAAACGCTGCAGCTCGAGGCGAATACAAACGATGAAACCCCCCGCCTTTTGGCCTTTTCCGCCAAAGCCGCGGTGGCGCGGTAGTTGATCTCCATCGTCACCCGCTCAAAGCGGCTGCCCATCGGGTCGTTGGAGATCGCGGCCAAATGCACCACGGCGTCAACGCCCTCCAGCAAGCCTTCCGGAAATTCCCTGACATCGGCGATATATTGCCTGTCTTCCGCGGACGGGCCGCGGGCGGCCGCCCCCGTTTCGAAATAGCCCATGTCATAGCCGATGATGCAGGCATCCGGAAAAAACGCCCGCAATTGCGAAACGACAACAGGCCCGACATAGCCCAAATTTCCGGTAACCAGTATTTTCATCGCGTCGGAATCCCTCCTTCTTCGGTACGTGTCTAAAAGTGTTCATCGCACTTCTAAACCGCCAACCCCCCATATTGCCGCACAAAATGCTCAAAGGACATCAAATTCCGGTCTTTCTCGGAAATGACGGGATCAGGGAACGGCCACGGAATATTCAATGAACGATCGTCCCATTTAATGCCCCCTTCGCAATCGGGAGCGTAGGCCCGGTCCACCTTGTACGTGACCTGGCAGTGATCGGTCAATGAGAAAAGCCCGTGCGCGAAGCCTTTCGGAATGTAGATCATCGTGTGATTGTCTTCCGACAGTTCCACGCTCCCCCACTGGCCGAACGTCGCGGAACCTTTGCGCAAATCGACGAACACGTCAAGCATCGCGCCCTGCACGACGCGAACCAGCTTCGTTTCGCAGTGCGGCGGAAACTGAAAATGCAGCCCGCGCAACGTCCCTTTGCGGGTGGAACGGGAATGATTTTCCTGCACCCAGTCCCGATGAATATCGTGCGCGGCGAAGCGTTCCGCATCGTACGCCCGCATGAAAAAGCCCCTGTGATCGACACGCGGCTCCATTTGAATCGAAAACACCCCGGACAGCCGATGCGCGTTGAATTGCATCACCGATCCACTTCCTTTCCCAAATTAAGGCCGGTCGGCCCGAAAGCCGGCCGCTTCCGATCAGTACTCCGCGATCACCTGATCGTACAAATGCAAATACCGGCTCGTCATGATGCACGTCGTAAAATGGTCCAGCACAAACTGCCGCAATTGGCCCGGAGAAATATAATTTAGCGCGTCGGTGCGGGCTTTTTCGGCCATTTCCTCAACCGAACGGCAGATCATGTCCGAGCGCTCCCCCAGCACCTCCGGCACGGAGCCCCGATCCAGGGCCAACACCCGGGTGCCGCAAGCCATCGCCTCGATCAGCACAAGGCCGAACGGCTCCTCCCAAATGCTCGGAAACAATAAATATTTCGCGCGCTTCAACAGGCTTTGCTTCTCATCTCCCCCGACCGGGCCGATAAAGCTCACCTGGGGAAGATGCCGTGCCCGCGGTTCAAGAAATTGATGATAGTATCCCGGATCGTGCAGCGGGCCGGCAATGATCGTCCGCATCCCCGTCCGCTCCGCGATATCCAGCACATGGTGCACCCCTTTGTCGTGGATCACCCTGCCCATGAACAACAGGTAATCCTCCTTCGCTTCATGCAATTCAAAATGATCGGGGCGAATTCCGTTATATATGCAAAATCCGCGGTTGCCGCCGACTTGTCTGGCCCGGTTGCTGACATAAACGGGATATTTGACGCCGTTGTCGACAGGCAAATGGAGGGTGCACAAGGTGGGAACGGCAAGCTGCCGCCTGCCGACGACGGAGGTGAAGGTGTGGTCGTGAATCAGGTCCACCCCCGGGGGCAGCGTTTCCTCCACAAAATTGGCGATGTTTTCTTCGTCGTGATTTTTGAACGGATAAGTGAAAAGCCGACCGGGGCTCCGGCTGCCTTCCGGGGCGTACAGAACGATTTCGTGCCCGCGGTTGAACAATTCCTCCGTTAATTCGTGCACGACCCTTTCGGTTCCCCCGTCCCTCGGAGGCGGAACCGTTTCGTTGTTAGGGGCGACTTGCACAATTTTCATCTGACAGCCTCCTCGCAAGTGCTTTTCAAAACGCGCCGTTTGATTCGGCAAACGGGTCCGCAAAACGGCGGGCCAACTCCGGCTGTTGCCGGCAGCGTCCGCGCGTCTCCATTTCAATCTTTTCGCCGGAATCGAAAAAATCGTAGCTCCACGGCTCATTCTCCAGCTCTTTTCTTCCCATTCGTTCCAGCTCCAGGCGATAATCGCGATGCAGCCGATGCACCGCATCCGCAGAATCCGGATAAAACACGCCCATCCAGTAAGGCATCGCCGCGTCCAGCCCGGAGAAGTGAAAACAGCACAGCGGGTAGCCGCTTAAAGTATAGGTTCCGGACGCGGACCGGCAAATGCGGCGGCGATGCTCGAAAAAATTCCAAAAAGCGACGTTGTATCCAGGGTCTTTTAATATATGAACGTCGAAAAAAGCGACGGCCAGCTCCACCCATTTTTGATCGACGAAAAGTCCGTCTTCAAACGTGCAGTTCGCATACAAGCGCTCCGCCCACCAGCGGAGAAACCGCTCCGCTTCCCCGGACCGGCGGACGGCCAGCATCCCCGTGTTATAGATGCCGTTGGCCAAATGGCAATCCCACGTTTTCCAAGGCTCCAAATGATGGGAGGTGATGATGATCGAATGTTCGGCCAACGCAGCGTCCAGTTGATCGAACGGATGCAAAACGAGCATATCGGAATCCAAAAATACAAAATGCGTTTCTTCGGGATACCGGTTCATCAAATGCAGCAGCAGAAACGGTTTGACGGCGGTGACGCCCTCCAGCAAGCGATACTTGAACAAAAATTGCGGAAAATCGGGAATGTTCAAATCCTTCGCCAACACTACACAGTCAAAATACGGATCGTTCGCCGCTTCGGGGTGAACCATCTTCTCCACCAAGCCGACCGCCACTGCGGCGTTGGGCATGCAGCGTTTTACGGATCTCGCCATCGTTTTGGTCTCATGCAAATTGTCCGCACACGTTACGGTAAGGATCAGCACCTGTTTTCCTCCTTTATCGCTCTCGTATTCGCCGCTGCGCGCCTATGATCCGAAATCCGCATTCGAGGCGGCGTACGGATTGTCGAACCGGCCGCGAAGCTCCCCGCTGCGTCCGAATCGGTGTCTGACCGCATCGGAAATCGGTTCGCCGCTTTCGAAAACGTCATAACTCCACGGCTCATCGACATAGCGCGCCTCCCCCATTTCGCGCAGCTCCCGAACGTAGCCTTCGGCCAGTTCATACAGCGGGTGGGCCGGTTCGCCGACCAAATGCCACCATAAATAATGGGCGTACCCGGCGAAATGAAAGCAGCACAACGGCACGCCTTGAAGGAAGAAACCGCCGTCGCGGACCGCATCGACCTGCCGGCAGCGTTCGTGGAGATTCCATGCGGCGGCATTGTAGCCGGGATGCTTGAAGACGTGAACGTTGAACAGCGCCGGGGCGAGATCCAGCCATTTCTGGTCGTTAAAATGGATCTCATCCGCGAAGCAATAGTCGTACAGCCGCTCGCCCCACCAGCGCAAAAAACGAAAAGCTTCGTCGGAGCGGGCGAATCCCATCACCGCCGTGTTGTAGACGCCTTTGTAGAAATGTTCTTTATACCAAGCCCGCTCTCTTTCCAACTGCTGCGCGGTCAGCACAATGTCATGGATGTCCATGGCCTGGGCCAACTCATCGAACGGCCGCAGCGCCTGGACATCCGCATCCAGGAAAACCACATGCCGTTCGTCGGGGAAAATCCCGAACAAATGAAGCAGAAAGTAAGGCTTGACCGCGGTAGCGCCCTCCATGATGTTGTATTTAAACAAAAATCGGTGGAAGTCGGGAATGCCGACATCCTGAGCCAGAACGATCCTGTCGAACCAGGGACACCGCTCCGCATCGGGATGAACGGTTCGCTCCACCAGGCAGACGACGGTTGCGGCATCGGGCATCCTTGCTTTCACCGATTTCGCCATCGCCTTCGCTTCATGCAGATTATCGTTGCAGGTTACCGTGCAAATGATCACGTTTTTCCCTCCCCGCGGACGCCCCGCTTCAGTAAAAGCATTCATTGGAAGCGGCAAACGGATCGGGGTACAGATCGGCCAGACGCGGATCGTCCCGATAGCCTGCCCGGGCTTCCTCCCGAATCGGTTCCCCGCCGGCATAGCGGTCGTAGCTCCATTCCCATCGCTCTTCATCCGCGCCGCCGAGGGCGTTCAATTCCTCCATGTATTGCCGCCTCAAGCCGTAGATATCGCTGTCGGCGTCCGGCACGAATCGCCGCAAACTGCCGTCCAGCAATCCCATCGAATTGGAAAAATGAAAGCAGCGCAGCGCTTGATCGGCCGCCGTGTACAGTCCCCCGCCCCGATGCCGGATTTGCCGGCAGGATTCATGCAAATTCCAGAATGCGACATTGTAGCCGGGGTGCTTTATAATTCCGGCATCGAACAAAGAGGGAACAAAATTGAGATATTTTTGATCCGTAAAGAGGCATCCGTACGGGTCTTTGTAGCCGCTCGCGATCATATCGGACCACCACTTGGCGAAAGTGCGGGCTTCATCCGAGCTGCGCACCGCCACAAGCCCGCCGTGAAACGTTCCGTCTTTCAGCACGCCGATTTCACGCGATACGTCCTCCGGGGCCGACGGCTCCAGATGATGGGGCGCAATCAGAATCGGCGCTTCGCGCAGTTGCTCCCTCAACTCGTCGAACGGGCCCAGAACGTACATCCTGTCGTCGATATAGATGAACTCCTCTTCATCGCCAAACATGCGCAGCACATATTCCAGCCACTGCCCTTTCACCGCAACGGCGTATTGCAGCCGATTGAACTTGAACACGTGGCGATACAGATCGAAGCCGAGATACTTCGCCAGAACGATTTCGTCGAAATCCCGATAGAGATCGGGGCTGGAGCGCCCGTTCTCCTCCACCAGACACAGCACCGTTCTGGCGTCGCTCATATGCCGTTTCGCCGTTTTGGCCGCCAGGGCCGCGAACGGAAGCGTGGCGTTGCACGCGATGGTACTGATGATCATGCGATTCCCTCCCGTTGGTTGGACGCGGTCTCCCCGCTCTTGCCGTCAATTCTTTTGGCCGACCAGCCACGGTGCGCGGCCTGCATTCCAGATTTCTTCCAGCTCTCGCTTGTCGCGCAAAGTATCCATCGGTTTCCAGAAGCCGGAATGGCGATAGGCCATCAATTGCCCGTCGGCGGCCAGGTTTCTCAGCGGTTCGTTTTCAAAAATCGTTTCATCTCCCGCGATGTAATCGAACACCTGCGGTTCCATCACGAAAAATCCGCCGTTGACCCAACCGCGATCCCCCCGTGGCTTCTCCTCAAAATGGCTCACCCGATGGTCGTCCGCGATCGACAAGGCGCCGAATCGCCCTGCGGGCTGCACGGATGTAACGGTAGCCAGCTTTCCGTGCCCGCGGTGAAAAGCGACCAGTTCGGAAATGTTCACATTGGACAGACCGTCGCCATAAGTCAGCATGAACGTCTCATCCCCGACGTACGGCTGAATCCGCTTCACCCTGCCCCCCGTCATGCTGTTCCGGCCGGTGTCGACCAGCGTCACCTTCCACGGCTCGACGGAACGCGGATGAATGACTATTTCGTTTCCCTTGGAAAAATGAATCGTAATGTCCGACTGATACATATAGTACTTGGAGAAAAATTCCTTGATCATCTGCCCTTTATATCCAAGGCACACAATAAAATCATGAAACCCATACGCCGTATAGATTTGCATAATGTGCCAAAGGATCGGCATGTCTCCAATCTCTATCAAAGGCTTTGGCCTCAAATGCGTCTCTTCACTAATTCGAGTTCCGAATCCCCCCGCCAAAATAACAGTTTTCACGATTCTTCCCTCCATTTGTGCTGAGATGTGCAAAACCGGATTTTATAAATCATATGTTTGCGAACATGCCTTCGAAATAGGAATCGACCCATTTGGACAAAATTTCCGCTTGTGACAACCCGAGGGGATCATCGGCGCACAACAAAAAGACCCATGCGCATTGGCATGGATCTTGTCGCGGGGCCGCTATCCGAATCTTTTAACGACTATGGTTGGACGCCCGTATAAATGCGGATCGCATCCCGCAGAAATTCGGCCGCGCCCGGCTGCTTTTCGTCATAGTACCGCTTAAATCGCTCGTCATCCACATACATCTGGGCCAAACCGGCATGCGCTTCCTTGCTGTACTCGCTCCAGTAATAGGTCAGCCAGCGCTTGTGCAAATCCGCCGCCCGCTGCGCCGGTTCGCCGGCCGGATCGCCGGTTTTGAAAGCTTCGGCCAACGTCGTCCGCACTTCGTCGGCCAGACGCGTAACTTCTTCATATTCCTCCTGCGTCATGCCCTTCAACTTTGCATTGGATCGATCGACGATCCCGTCTCCGTATTTTTCCCGAATTTCTTTGCCGTATGCCTTCTCGTTGTCATCCACCATTTTTTGCTTGAATCCTTCAAATTTCTCTTTATCGGTCATGGTGATCCTCCCTTCGGCCAAAGCCAGCGTTTTCTCCACATTGGCGATCAACGCGTCCAATTGCTTTCTTTTGTCAAGGAGTTGCTCGCGATGCGCCGTCAGCGCCTCGATTCCGTTGAAGGAAGGAGCGGTTACAATGTCTTTGATGCGATCCAGACCGACCCCCAGCTCGCGATAAAACAAAATTTGCTGCAGCCTGTCGACTTGCTCCCGGCCGTAGATCCGGTATCCCGACGAGTTGATTCTTGCCGGCTTAAGAAGGCCAACTTCATCGTAATACCGAAGCGTTCGAGCGCTGATGCCCGCCAGCCTGCCCAGCTTCTGCACGGTGTATTCCATTCGATCGCCTCCTGACAAAATCATCATAAACCTTGACGCAACGTCAAAGTCAAGACTTTTACAAAAAAAATTCCGGGGACATTTCCCCGGAAAAAAACTTGCAATGCGCCGTTGGGCAACCGCCGCTTGGCAGCCATGCGTTCGACCGGCCGCCCGTCAGGAACGGTGATCCTTTAACGCGCCCTTGGCCCCTTCGCGCAACCCGTTCCATCTCTCCACATATCTGTCCCAATTACCTTTATTGGGATAGGCCGCCCTCGTATCCAGATCCACGCTTCTGGCCCACATTTGGTCGGCCGCGCCGGTCATCGCCCGCGCATTCTTCTTGGTTTCGTTATCCGCATAGGCCGTCGCCGCGTTTCTGAATGCGAGTCTGGCTTGCCCGAACTCCACCGAATTATCGTCATCGTCTTCATGCGTCGGACAATCCACCGTTCCGGCGGCGTCTCGAACTCCCTTTAACGCCGCGCTCATCTCCGTTAACACCGGGCTTTGCAATCTCTCGTCCACCGCGTTCAACGCTCCGGGAATGTCGTTAAACACATGGTCCCCCTGCGCATGGAAGACGGTGCGCTGAATCGGATGGTCCGCGCTCTCTGTGCGCTGAATCGGGCGGTCTGAGCCCTCCGCACGCTGGATCGAATGCTCCGGGCTCTCCGCACGCTGGATCGGACGGCCCGCGCTCTCCGCGCGCTGGATCGGGCGCCTGCCCGCAGCCATCTGCGCTTTTAACAACTGTGCGACGGCCTGATTCCCCGCCGTTTTTTGCAACTGCATCATCCGGGCATACATGGCCGGATGCGCGGGCGCGTTCTCGGGAGCCGCGATCGGGTCGAGCCGCGATCCCCGGTTTTCCTGCGAACGATCCGTTTTGGAGCCGACCTCGGCGGACCGGGCATCCTTGTTCGTCTGATGAAGTGCCATCCATTATCCTCCTGAAACTGTTTTAAGCATGCGTTACTTTTTACCGCCATCCTTCGTCTTGAACATTTCGCTGATTGCGCCGACGCTGCCCAACACATCCACGACGTTGGAAGGAATGAACACTTTATTGGCTTCGCCGCGGGAAATTTCGGTCAATGCTTCAAACGATTTGTACGCCAGCATATCCTCGTTCAACCCCGACGCAATGACCTGCTCGATCCGATTGCGCTCGGCCGCCGCCACCAGTTCAATCGCCTTGGCCTGGCCTTCAGCTTCCAATTCCTGCGATTTCATCAAGCCTTCGGCCTGGCGAATTCTCGCTTCTTTTTCCCCTTCGGCCCGCAGAATTTTGCTCTGCTTATCCCCTTCCGCGCGCAAAATCATGTCCTGCTTGGCAGCTTCCGCTTCCAGGATAACCGCCCGCTTGGTTCTTTCCGCCTTCATCTGCTTATCCATGGCATCTTGGATATCGTTCGGCGGCTTGATGTCGATGACTTCCACCCGCTCGATGCGAACGCCCCACTTCTCCGTCGCTTCGTCCAAAGCGATTCGGATATCCGCCGAGATTTTTTCCCGACCGGACAGCGTCTCATCCAACTCCATTTTACCGATAATTTGCCGCATCGTCGCCGTGCTGATATTGCGAACCCCGGTCACATAATCCGATATGCCGTAAGTCGCTTCTTCGGGACCGATCACCTGATAGAAAATAATCGTGTCGATCTGCACCTGCACGTTATCCTTGGTGATTACCGTTTGCGGCGGCACGTTCGTTTGCTGGATGCGCAAATCATGGTATTTGCGAACCACATCGAGAATCGGCACGACGATGTTCAAGCCCGGCGTAAGCAGCCGATGAAACTTGCCGAGCCTCTCCATCACGCCAACCACCTGTTGCGGGACAATCTTGACCGACATGGACACAATGACAATCACGAAAAGCAAAACGACGCCTAATACAAAATACTCCATTTTTCTATTCTCCTTCCCATTTGACAACCTTCACTATCGTACTGCTTCTGCTCACCACAACCACTTTTTCTCCCTTTACTATCTTTTCATCCGCTGCGGCACTCCATGTGTCGTTTCCAACGGCAACAATACCCAAGCCCCCGGCGGAGATGGTTTCCAGCACTTCGCCATGCTTGCCGACCAGCGCGTCAAAATGATCCGTGTACCCTTTGGACCCTTGAATTCTGGTTCGGACGCGCTTCGTGTAATACGTCAACACGACGGCGACAACGGCGGCCGATAAAATGTGCAAATAGTACAAATCCGGGAACAACAATGCCATCAAGCAGCCCGCCAGCGCGCCGAGCCCGAGCCAGAGCAGATAGAAGGTAAATGTGGTCATTTCCGCGACAATCAACAAAATGGCGGCGATCAACCAAATCATCCATAAAGACAAAAGTATCACCTCCCGTCATACCTATCTTTATCTAACCATAAAACGACACAAACTGCATCATAAAGTTTATTCCTGATCGCCGTATGCGCGCAAAAAAACGACATCGCTGCCGTGTGGTTGTACGTGTGTGAAGAAGATAAGCGGGTCGTGCGTGACTGCGGGTTAGATCGGAGATGTCGAAACCTGCGAAAATGCACCTTTCGCAATTCCCCGCCATGGACTGTCGGCGTTTCGCGCCCGCTGGACGCCAAAACCTGCAAAAGTGCATCTATTCGTGCCCTGTTTCGGGCTTCGGGAGAAAATACCTGCGATAATGCAGGTATTTCAAGGCCGATCGCCGTAAACGGGGCGCTGGATGCAGAATACCTGCACTTTTGCAGGTATTTCTTCCCGGCATACCGTCCGCGGAGAAAATAGATGCACTTTTGCAGTAATTTTAACCTGGAAGGTTAAAATTTGGACCACTTTCAGATGGACCGGTGTTTGTGTCCGAGCTTGCGCAGGATCGGTTCTGCGGTCCGGTTTTTTCACCGCGCTTCTGAACGTTCCAACACGCTCCTGACGCGGGCAGGCCAGCGTTCATATTCCGTTCCGTGCGCCCGCAGCAAAGCGTAAACCCAGCGGTCGATTCCGAAGGCGATACAGCCCGAATGGAGCGGCTTGCCGCCCGGATCGCAAACGTCGAACGGCCTGCAAAGCGTATCGCCCATATAATTGAACGACGCGATCGAGAACGCTTCCCCGCCCGCGGCGGCGATCAGCTCGAATTTCATGTTGGCCATCAATTGATGCTGGCTTTTGGCGGCGTCCTCCGAGAAATAAAACGGATCGCTTGCCGTTTCCATCTTGCCGGCCAGCCCCAGCGATTCGAACGCATTCCAAACTTTGTCCATATACGCTTCGCGCGCAGTTTCGACATAATCCGCGTCGCCGAACAGCACGATTTCCCGCATGCTGAATTCGTTCAGGCGATGCTTGCCCAGCCTCCAGGGCGCCTCATGCCGGAAGCACGCGCCGCGCGCCGTCAACACCTCCGGTTCGGACAAACGGCGGCCCGACAGCTCCTCATAGCAATGGAAGCACACGGCAGGCGACAGCGCATACGAACTGAGACGCGCAATGTCTCCGAGCGGGCCGGCCTCCTTCACGCGCTCCAGCGCGTCCAGCCGGTGCGGAATTTCCGCGACGAAATGGACGTTCTGCGGGAAAGACTGAATGTAGCGGCATTTTTCAAGCGTGCGCAAGGGAATCATCGCCGGGTATTGGCGCAGATGGGCTCCAAAGCGATACGCCCACTCCACGAAAAGCGCGTCGAGCGCGTCGAACAGCCGAACGGCAAGGCCGCGCCGAACCGCGCCGTCGCGGGCGAAAGCCGGTTCCACCTCATGCGTCGGCTCGCCCGGCGCATCGGCCGCCGCGCTTTCTTTGCGCACGCGATGGCTGAAAACGCGATGATCTTTCTCCCAGCCGATCAACAGCCCGATCGTTTTTTCCAGCCGGGGCACGTCGCAATCCGCGTTTAACCCGACGACGACTTGCCGGGTCTCCGGGTCAAGGAAGCAATCGGAAATCCCTTCGACGCTGTATATGATTTTGGACACAAGCGCTTCCGCTTGCCTGGGGGACATTACGCCCTGTGTTGCGAATTTTTTTTCCGTCATCCGCTCATTCGCTCCTTTTTCATTCCCGCGGCGGCCGGATCGAATCCCGCACTCGCCTTCTCCAGCCCTCTCAACCAGCGCAATTCGCTTTTCAAAACGCGGTGCGGATCGTTTCCGAACCATTCTATGGAAGCGGAATGCGGCGTCTGACTCCGAATCAGGGCCGCTACGATCGGTTCATAATCGACCATGCCGTCGGCCAGGGGGACCATCCCCTCTTTTTGACCGCTGGGCGAGTACACGTTATTCGGCGCGAACACCGACAGCGCGTTTCGATTTTTCACATTTTTGAGATGGTAGTTCACGACCCACGGGCCAAGCTGCCGAAAAGCCAGCAGCGGCTCGCATTCCGCCTCCCACATATGCAGAAAGTCAAGGTTGATTTGCAGCGATTTGCAGTCGGTTTGCCGCATGACGCGCACAGTCGAATCCAGCGTATCGGCAAACGTGCCGGGGTGCGTTTCAACGACCGCGTCAATGCCGTGCGCGGACGAGGCGTCCGCCAGCCGGCCCAACTGCGCGGCGCATAATTCCCACTCCCTCTCCGTGGCCAGGCGGCTCGCTTTGTTCCCGGCAAACAGGCGGATTTTTCCGGTCTCGAACAACCTGGCCAGCGCGATCAATTGCCGCCAATTTTCCTCGGTTCGCGAAAATTGCGAAGGCTCCACCGGCAAATCGACGTAATCGCTGATCATCGAGACGCGCATGCCCGCCGCCTGCATCTCTTTCACCATTCGCGCGGCATCCAGCGAATGCCGGGCGAGCAACGATTTGGCGTGCACCCCCCACAATTCGATCCCGGAGAAACCGGTATGGCGGGCAAAGCGCACCAGATCGCGGAAGGACACCAGTTCATGCCGAAAGGAAATCGAACAAATGTTATATCGCAGCCCATTCACGCCCCTTCTCCTTGATAAAATGCAGGCATTCGCGCTCCCTCGATTTCAGCGCCTCCAGTTTTTGAATAACGGACGCGGCCAACGTTTCGCCCGCATCGCTTTTTTTCCATTTGATCAGCAAAAAATTAACCGCGGTCCACAGCTTGACCACGCCCTCCAGCCGTTCCCGGCCCGCCCGCATTTCGTCGCCGGTCATCACGTTCAAGCCGCAAAAGCTTTGCCATACGAGCGAGCGCGTCTTCACAATCGAAGAGATCGTGATGTTGTTTTGGTCGATCCAGGCATGGCGCGCCGTCCGGTCCCAGTTGACGCAATCGGCGACATCCCGGATGAACGAGTCCATCGCCTTGTTTCCCGCGTAGCGGTCGTAAATGGCCGCGGACTCCCTGGCGAACATCTCCCTGGCGGACGGCGGCTCGAACGATGGGGGAAGCGAAAGCGAATAATACAGCAATTCCTTCTCCTTTACCCGGCACTCCCAGATGTCGGCGGCCGACATCTCCCCGATGTAAGCGGCCACGGGATCGACAACGAGAAAGCGATCCGGATCGGACCGGCAGCCGTAAAGCAAAATAAAATGCTGAAAGCCGCCGGCCTCCTGGGCCAGCATGCCCTTCGGGAAAAAACGCAGCCCGGACGCGCGGCAAGCCAGCAAAATCATATGGTTCCGCCGCAGCAGGGCCATAAGATCGCTCGCGGTTCCGACCCGGCATTCCTGTTCGATGCCGTAAGCGAACTTCAAATCGTTGCGGATCATGTATTTGCCCGACATGATGGTTTTCGAGAAATAGGTCAAATTCCAATAGCCCAACAAAAAATGACGGTAGTCCAAACCGGCGATGTTCAGCGCGGTTAAAATGCAGGATGCCGCGCACTCCATCGCCGCCAATTGCACGATATCCGACGAGACGACCGTATGCTTCATCTCTTTTCCCGCCTCCTTCAAGAAACCAGGCTCACAAAAGGTTGAAATTTCCCGCTCACGGGATGAGGCGCAATGCGCGGCACATGCTCGATGAGAATATGCAGGCGCTCCACGCACAGCGTTTGCTTCAGCAGCGTCTCCAGCCGCAAGGTCGCTTCGCGCAGCCGTTCTTCGCCGGCCGCCGGGGCGACAATCAACAGGCGGAAAGACGTATACGATTCCTGCACCATCTGGAACTGCTTCACTCCGATATCGGCGGCAAGCTGTTGGAAAAAATGGTCGAGGTAGCGGAAAATCGAAGCGTCCACGGCGCGATCGGGCAGCTTGATCTGCGACGTGCGAAACGGAAGCAAACGGATGATCCGGCCGCCGGCCGTCCCGCCTTCATGCACACTCCCCATATCGCCTGTCCGGTAGCGCACGAAGGGCATGCTTTTCATGGCAAAGCTGGTGACGACGATCTCCCCGATGTCCCCTTCGGGCACGGGACGGCCCGTTGCGGGATCAATAACCTCCGCGTGCACCAGTTGCTCGTCCAGCGCCAGGTCGCCTTTTTCATTGGAAAACGCGATCAGCCAAATCTCCTCCATTCCGTAATAATCCAACAGCGGGACTTGAAATACGCTTTCGATCCGGCCGCGCTGGGCGGGCTGGACCGATTCGCCCCAATTTTGCACAAATCGAAGGGTGTCGGGCACTTTCATCCGTTTGTCGGAAAAATATTGCGCCAGCAAATCCAGAGCGGAACAGCGCCCCTGAATCATGTGCGGCGCGGACCGCACAATCTGATTGGCGTACTGGGGCACCATGCGCGGATAGGCGAACAGCATGTTGCCCAGAAGCACGGAACGGTGCTTGAAGGGCAGGCCCCACTTTCGGCGGTGCCGATGAATCGCCATCGACAATTTCATTTGCTCCTCGGCGGTTTTGATGCAAGAGAACGGAATCCCCGTGCTTCCGGATGTGAACGTTTCGCGAAAGGGCTCGCGCAAAGGAAGCCGCAGCCGGTCCCGGTGCTCGTTGACGATCGTTTTGGTCAAAAGGGGCAAATCCGCGAACGCAAGGCCCGGCTTCGCCCATTCGCGATAAAACGGATACCGGTTCGTCACTTCCTCCGCCAGCCGCTGAAGCCGGGCTTCCCGCGCGGACAAGCTCATGGCAGTTTCACCCTCCCCTTCACATAGTGCGCCACGGAACGAATCGTGCGGAAAAGCTCGGGACGCAAATCGTCGACATCAATGTCAAACCCGAAGCTTTCCTCCACTTCCGCCAATATTTCAAGAAAGCGGATCGAATCCACGCCCAGGTCGTCCATCAGCGAATCGCCGGTTTGTATCGTTTCCGTCGGCCGTTTGCATACCGCCGCGACAATTTCAATCACTTTGCGTTCAATTCCCTGTTCTGTGAACACAAGCATCGTATTTCCCCTTTATCATGGATTTCAATGCCGTGCGGTCCAATTTGCCGTTGGCCCGTTTCGGAAGCCGTTCGACAATCCCGATCTCCCGGGGCCTTTGGACCGCGCTCAACCGCTCCCGACAGTATGCGAAAAGCTCCTCGATCCATTTTGTCTCGCCGGCTTCATCGGCGGGAGCGAACTGCGGCACGACCAACGCGATCGGCAGGTCCCCCCATACTTCATCGGGCAGGCCCGATACCGCCGCTTCCCGCACCGCGGGATGGCCGCACAGGACGTTTTCCACCGCTTCGGGGTATACCGTGTGGCCCGCAATATTCAACGCGTTGTCGAGCCGGCCCGTGACGAAAAGAAAGCCGTCCCCATCCACATAGCCCATATCCGACGTGCGCAAGCCGTCCGGGGACAACACCGCCGCGGTCCGCTCCGCATCGTTATAGTAGCCCAGCATGACGTTGGGGCCGCGCACCACGATTTCCCCGACGACGCCGGGCGCCTGCCGCCGTCCGTCGAGATAAATTCCCGCTACCACCCCGCGGATCGGAACGCCAACGGAATTCGCCTTTGCCTTTAAAGCGGGGGGAGGCAGGAAGGTGACTCTCGGCGAAGCTTCGGTCAACCCGTAGCAAGGCATGACGTCCACCCAGGGCAGCCGGTCCCGCAGTTGAATCAACGGCCGGAGCGGCATCGGACCGCCGACGATCAGAAGCTTCCGCAGGCCGGACAATTCCTCGTCGCGCCACTTCCCCGATGAAACGAGGGGCAGCAGCGCGGACGGCACCGTGCACAGGAAGGTCGCCCCGTAATCGCGGATCAGCCGAACGGTGTGCAGCGGATGGAAAAAGCCCGAAATCATTTGCAGATGCGCCCCGGCCAGCAGGGAAAGCAGCCATTCGCCCGTAACGGTCGAGATATACCCGACGGACTTCGTCAGCAGGATGCGGTCCGTCTCTGCAAGCCGCACATAGTCCTGGATGGCCTCGACGTTGGAGAGCAGGTTGTTCTCGCTCAGCAGAACACCCTTGGGCGATACCGTCGATCCGGAGGACAGGAAGATGGCGGCCGTCTCGCGAGGGGGCTAGTAGGAGCGCTCTTTTCCTCCGCCCGCGACCCCCGGAAGCGGCTCCGGCAGCCGCCCCGTTTCCGGGAAGATCAGGCGGACGACGGTTTGCAGCAGGGAAGCCTCCCCGGCCCCGCCCGACCGCACGCCGTCGATCCGGGCCGCTTGCCGGGGGGACATCGCCAGCACCTCGGCTTCCACCTTCTCCAGCGCGGCCAAGGCTTCCGCGGTCTTGCTCGCGGCGTGCACCGGCGCGGGGATGCCTCCCGCCAGCACAACGGCCATGAACGCGATCAGGCATTCCGGCGAGGGATCCATCCAGATCACGGCGATAAAACGGGGGCGCAGCGGGCAGCTTCGCAGCTTTGCGGCCAGCGCCGACGCCTTGCCGTACATTTCCGCAAAGCTGATCCGGCGTTCTTCCCGGGTGAATACATCAACGAAATGACACCCGCGATCGGCCCGCGCGGCAAGCCGGAAAAAATCGCACAGCGTTCGGGCGATCATGCGCTCCCCTCCCTTTTCCCCATGGCGTCTTCTCCGGCGACAAGCGCACGGTACAGCGCGTTTTGCCGCAGCAATTCGTCATGCTTGCCGAAATCCGTCACGCGCCCCCCGTCCAGCACATAAATGATATCCGCCGCGGCCATCGTGTCCGGACGATGCGTGG
>CAYYCV010000069.1:0-1129 GCA_964470405.1 uncultured Caryophanales bacterium | reverse complement strand
TCGAGGTCCAGCGCGGAAGTCGGCTCGTCCAAAATGAGGATTTCCGGCTTTCGGAGCATCACCCGGGCGATTGCAATCCGCTGCCGCTGCCCGCCGGACAATTGAAAGCCCCTATGGTCGATCGAAGTATGCAAACCGTCCGGCAACGAATCGATCAGCGTTTGAAGTCTGGCCTGGCAGGCGGCCTCGTAAACCTCTTCCTCCGTCGCCCGCAGATGGCCCAGGGCGATATTTTCGAATATCGTTCCGGCGAACAGGTAGCTTTCCTGAAACACCATCCCCACATGCCGGGACAGCGCGTGCCTCGACCACCGGTCGTAAGAGCGGGAGGCGATATACAGCTCCGCGCGATCGATCGGCATGAAGCCCATCAACGTTTTGAGCAAGGAGGATTTGCCCGAGCCGCTTCTTCCGACAAACGCCGCAACCTGTCCATACCCGACCGCGAAATGAATATCCCGCAAAATGGCTGCGCCGTCGCAGGACACGTTTAAATGGCGGCATTCGACCGCGGCCCGGCTTAACGGCCCGACGGCTTGGCCCGCATCGCCGGAAGCGGCCGCCTGCGACCGGCCCGGCCAGTCCGCTTGGCCGATCCTGTCGGGTTGATCCGAGCGGGCCGGCCGGTCTGTCCGATCCGGCTGATCCGCTCGATCCGTCCGGCCTGGTTGATCCGGTTGATCCGGTTGATCCGGTTGATCCGCTCGATCCGTCCGGCCCGCCTCGTCGGCTTGACTCGCCGCGGCCAACCCCGCCTCGTCGGCCTGACTCGCCGAGGCCAAAACGGCCGCGGCCGCGGGCGCGCTGGACGGGGCGTTGGGCGAGCTGAGCGGCACGCGGTCTTCCCTGACCGGCGTGACGACAGGGGCCGCCGGGTCCAGGGGCGAGGGCGGCGAGGACGCCGCGGGGACGCCGACCGTCATCCCTCCTGGCCCGGTCGCCCGAACCGGCCCTCCCTCCAGGCTTCCTGCGCGACCTCGTTCCAGTCGCCATGCGGCGGGGGCGGAAGCGCGACCTCCGTCCGAACCCCCGCCTTGCGCAGCCGACCCGTCAGCCGCCAGGCGGCCTCCTCGCCGGCCTGGCCGCGGCCGTCAGGCGGGTGCTGATCGCCGCCGACCGCGGCCAGGCC
>CAYYCV010000068.1:0-21690 GCA_964470405.1 uncultured Caryophanales bacterium | reverse complement strand
CCTCCGTCCATTTTTTGAACACGCTGCTGATGTAGCTTTGGGATACCTGGAAGTGCTCCGACAGGTCGCTCAATTGGATGCTCTTCATGTAGTTATCCCCGATGTACAGGAGAATGCTCAACACCAGGGGATGGGAGATGCCGCGCTCCCCGATCCACTGTTGGATCAGCTCGTTGCCGATGCTGTGCATCACCGGGGGCAGCGGGCTGTCCGTTTGCAGCAGCCGGTGGAACGTTTCCTGGAGAAGGTCCGTGTCCAGAGGCTTGATAATGAAATCCTCCACGCCGTAGCGCATCGCTTTCTGGGCGTATTCGAATTCCGAATGGGCGGATAAAATGACGATTTTGGTGGCGGGCGAAATTTTGTTTTCCTTGACGATTTTAGCCAATTCCAAACCGTCCATCACCGGCATCCGGATATCCACCAACGCCAGGTCCGGCCGGAGCAGCTCGATTTTCTCCAGCCCTTCCTTGCCGTTTCGGGCCGTGCCGACAACCAGCAGGTCCATGTCCAGTTGCTGCAATAAATAGTTGGTTCCGTTCCGTATCGTTTCCTCATCGTCAATCAGCACAATCCTCATGCGAAAGAGATCCCCCCTTATTCTCATACGGTTGATGAAGCTTGATGCGAATCGCGGTGTACTTTCCGGGCCGGCTGCTCACGTCCACTTCGCAAAGGTCGCCGTAATACAGAAACAGACGATTCAACACGTTGGATATGCCGATCCCTTCGTGTTCCGGCTGCTCCACATCGTGCAGGCGGTACGTCCGGTCCACCTCCCGGTCAAAGCCGCAGCCGTTGTCCACAATCTCGAAGCAGATCCATTCGCTTTGATCCAGATAGCCGTTGATGTGCAGAATGCCGCCGGATTCCGTATTCCTGAAGCCGTGCAGGATGGCGTTTTCCACGAACGGTTGCAAAACCAGCGGGTAAATGTCGATGTCGAAAATCGCGATGTCGATTTCGAAAAAAGCTTCAAACCGCTCTTTAAACCGCAGCTTTTGCAAATAAATGTAACGTTCGAGCCATTCGATTTCCTCGACCACCTTTACTTTTTTGCCCAGCTTGGTCACGGTGTATTGCAGGTTTTTGGATAGGGCGAGCAGCATGTCCGCCACCTCCGCGTGGCCCTTCTCGATCGACTTGAACCGGATGGTGTCGAGCGTGTTGTATAAAAAGTGCGGGTTGATCTGCGATTCCAGCATTTTTTTCTCCGACTCGGCGATTTTGATTTTGTTTTTATAGTCCACCTCGATTAAATCGTGAATGCGGTTCATCATTTTGCTGAAGCTGAAGCTCAATTTTCCGATTTCATCGATGGTGGAGTCCTGAAAGCGCTGGTCGAACGGCTCCGCGATGACGTGGTCCATAATGCTGCTCAATTTTTTCAGCGGGTTCATCCGCCGGTAGAAATAGTAAATCGAAAGGGAGATGAACACCAGCATGCTCAGGAAAATAAAAAGATTGATAAGCACAATATGGTTCAGCGGCTTGTAAATTAACTGGGAGATCGGAATGAGGTGCAGCAGCTTCAAGGAAAAAGGGTTCAGGGTGTCGTAGACGACCAGATATTGCGCCTGGCCGATTTCGGTGCGAAACGAGCCGGAGTTGCCCGCCGCGATGGAGGCGTGAATGTCGCCGGTCAGGTTGTCCTTTCTGCCGTACGGCGGTTGGTCCCGCGTGGAATAGACGACGCGTCCGGTCTGATCGCTGATGATAAAATCGCTGTCGTTGTCCAGGTTCGATCGGTCGATCGTTTTGTTCAACACGTTGAAATTGAAATCGAGCAGGATGACGCCGATCGGCTGGGTGTTGTTCTTGATTAAACGCGCCATGGACAGGAAGGAGTCGGATTTCGGATGGATCGGCAGCTCCGCCGTCAATAAAAGGTCCTTGCCGTTCGCTTCCTTCACTTGACGAAACCAGGCTTCCGCTCCCGGGTTGTACTTGATCAGCGGGGTGAAGCTGTTCAGGATTCCGTTGTTGTACACATACATCAGGCCGCCGTTCAGATCGAAGTAGTAATAATTGAAAATGTCCGAGCGGGTTTCCGACATGGTCTGAAATAAGTGATCGAACTGGTAGATCATTTGAACCTGTTTCTTTTCGTCGGTCGGCAGATCCTCGGATTGCAGCAGGGACATGAGCAGTTGATCGTAGTAGATCGATACGGATAATTTGCGCATCTGGTCCAGGTGAATCTGGATCAGATTTTTGTCGTATTGCAGCAGTTTTTCGGTATGGGCGACCGTTTTATCGACGGAGGAGTTCCACCAATAGCCGAATGTAAACGCATAAAAAAGCATGAAGGGCAGCACGGTAAACAGCAGGTAGCTTAATGTGATTTTCCAAACGAGGCTTTGCTTCCACGTGATGGAGCCCGACAAATCCGATCATCTCCGATGGCGCGCCGGCAACCGCCGCCCCTTTGTAAGTACCCTCATCATAACGTAACGCGACTTTTCAAGACAACCGGTAAATTTCGTTTTTCGCGGCAAAGTGAAAGATTATGCAAATAGCCAAAGATTTTTATATTTTTGTTCCGAAAAAGCTTGACTATACTGAATAGGACATCACAAAGGGAGGTTCAACGATGAAAAGGAAGAAAAACGGATTTCAGGCATCGCTTGTGTGCGTGATCGTCTGCGCGCTGCTGGTGTTCAGCGGCTGCACGTCGAACAACGGCCCCGCCGCCGATTCCGGGTCGTCGGCCAACACCGGCCAGACCGGCGCGACGACGGACCATCAAGCGCAAAATGATCCAAAAGCGGACAAGGACAATGAAAAGGAAGTCACCCTCGAATTTTGGGCTTATCCCAAATGGAACGGGGTTAACGGAACGGAGAAGGACGGCAAGCTTGGAGATTGGGAGTTGGATGCGGCCAAGCGATTTATGGCCCTCCACCCGAACGTAAAGATCGAAACGAAATTTTTGGACCCGAAGGGCGGACCGGAGAAAGTCCAGATCGCCATTCAAACGGACTCCATTCCGAACGTGCTGGAAGACTCGTCGATCCGCATTTTCCAATATTCGCTGGCCGGGCTGATGGCTCCGCTGGACGCGTATTTGGACGCGGAGTATACGAAGGATTATTTCCCGGGACTGTGGGCGGATGCGGCGCTGTCGAACGGGAAGCATTATTACTTGCCGTTTGTGGCTTCGCCGAACGTGATGATGGTCAACAAATCGCTGTTCAAGCAAGCGAACGCCGAGCATCTGCTGCCGCAAAATCCGGAACGGACGTGGACGCAGGAGCAATATCTGGAAGCGATGAAGGCCATTGCCGCCACATTTAAGGACAGGTACGGCGTCGGCTTATCCGGCAATACGACGTCCGGCGACAATTTCGCGCTCATATGGCTGTGGGCGTCGGGCGCAAGCACCTTCGACCCCGATCATACCCGAATCACCTTGAACAGCCCGGAAGGCATCCAGGGCTTGAAATTTGTGAAAAGCCTGATCGATCAAAAGTATGCCGCTCCGGGGGCGGCGGGACTTTCCGCCGGCGATGCGGTGACCTTGTTCAACCAGCAGAAGGTGGCGACGGTCTCGGGCGCGACGGTGCAATATGCCCGCCTGGTCAACCAGATGAACGCCGGCCAGTTGGACAAGTTTGAAGTGGAACTGGTGATGGTGCCGAATGCGGAAGGAAAGTCGCAAGTGACCGTGCAGAACACGAACGGGTTTGCGGTCTTCAAGGACAAAGACCCCGATGTGCAGCGCTGGTCGGCCGAATTCGTCAAATTCCTCGGCAGCAAGGAAAACGCCGCGGCGGTCAAAGCGGGCCAATCTTTCTCCGCATGGCAGTCCCATGTCAATATGTACGATGACGACGCGGACGACAACATGAAATTCGCCGCGGGCATTGCGAAATATACGGTCGATTGGGGACTGCAAACGCCGGGATTCACCAAGCAGCGGGACGCTTACGCCAAGGAGCTTCAAGCCGTCTTTACGGATCAGAAAACGCCGGAGCAGGCGTTGGCCGATTTCGAGCAGGCAGGAAATAAAATTCTGGAGGCCGCGGCTAAAGAAGTGAAGGAGTAATCTTCCCGATGAAGGGCGTATGGGACGGAACGCGAACAGCCCATATGCCCTTCGTTCTTACAAGACTTCTCATAAGGGTGAAATCCATGCGTGTAAAACATTTCAAGCGGGAAATGACCGGATATTTTTTCATCGCTCCATCATTTCTGTTGTTTCTGGCATTCCTGGTGTATCCGGCATTCGAGGCGGTGCGCATCAGCTTTTATCACCTCACTTTGGCCGACAGCACCTTTATCGGCTGGCGCAACTTTGTCGACTTGTATCATGACAAGGTGTTTATGGGGGCGCTGTACAACACGTTGAAGTATGTCGTATTGATCGTGCCCGCCTGCCTCGCGTTTTCCATTTTCATCGCCGCGGTGATTTACAACAAGAATGCAAAATTGACTTCATTCTATCGGGCCGTCTTTTATATTCCCGCTGTGGCTTCGGTTGTGGCGGTGTCGCTGATATGGCAATGGATTTACAACCCGGTGCTCGGCATCGCCAACTATTTGCTGACCTTCGTCGGGCTGGAGCCTCTGAACTGGCTGGCGGACGCGAAGCTGGCGCTGCTGTCCATCGTGATCGTGATTTTGACGGGGGCGGTCGGCCAGCCGATCGTGCTGTACACGGCGGCGTTGGGCGGAATACCGCGCGACTATTATGAGGCGTCGTCCATCGACGGGGCGGGCAAATATCGGCAGTTTTTCTCCATTACCGTGCCGCTGGTCAGCCATACCACCTTGTATGTGCTCATCATTGCCACCATTCATGCGTTTCAGACGTTTGCCGTGATTAATTTGCTGACGAAGGGCGGGCCGAACGGGGCGACCAATTCCATCGTGTTTGAGCTGTACCAGACGGCCTTTCAGTATTCCAATTACGGCTATGCGTCCGCGATGGGAACCGTGCTGTTCGTGATGATCGGTATAATCTCTTTCTTCCAATTTAAATTTATGACACAACAAATGGAAAAATAGGATGTGCTTATCTTGATCTATTCGTTATTCGACCGCCTGTCGAAATGGCTCCTCCACCTGCTGCTCATTGTTTTGACGATCGTTTGGGTGTTTCCTTTTTTCTGGGGGGTGACAGGCTCTTTCAAAACGGAACGGGATATGTTTGCTTCGCCTCCCGTATTTTTTCCGAAATATTTCATGATGGACAATTATATCGATCTGTTCAGCAAAACGGAGGTTCCCCGTTGGATGATGAACAGCTTTATCGTTTCGCTGTCGACCATGGCGCTGGTTTGCCTGTTCAGCTCGATGGCCGGATACGCTTTCTCCAAGCTGCGCTTTCGCGGGCGGGATTTCATCTTTTTTTTCATGATTTCGCTGATGATGATCCCGCATTATATCATGCTGGTGCCTCTGTTTCGCATGATGAAGGAATTGAACTGGCTCGATACGTATATCGGCCTGGTGGTGCCCCAGGCGGCCGTGCCGTTCGGCGTGTTCCTGATGCGGCAGTTTATTCAGACGATCCCGCAGGAGCTGATGGAGTCGGCGAGGCTGGACGGCTGCAATGAATTCATGACCTTTCGCCGGATCATCGTGCCTTTGACCGGGCCGGCGATCGCTGCGCTGGCCATCTTCACATTCGTTCATTCCTGGAACGATTACGTCTGGCAATTGCTGACCATCAGCAGCGAGTCCATGCTGACGCTGCCGCTGGGCGTGGCCACGCTGCAGCAGGAGTTGAACGTCCATTACGGGCAGTTGATGGCCGGCTCGACTTTGTCCGCACTGCCGATGATCGTGATCTTCATTATATTCCAAAAATATTTTACGCGCGGCATTACGTTGGGATCGGTCAAAGGCTGACTTTCAAAACGGGGAGGAAGATCTGATGTCTGTATTTTGTAAAGGGATGCTTCGTAAAAGGATGCTGTTGCTGCTTCTGAGCGGCCTGCTTGTTTTCCCGCCGCTGTGGTCGGCGAACGTCGCCTCGGTGCAAGCGGACGGGGCCGGGGTGGAAGCGCCCGGCAGCTTCACGGCGACCGCTTTGTCTTCAACGGAAGTGGAATTGAATTGGGAAGACCTGTCGGACGGGGAAGCTTCTTTTATCGTCGAGCGAAAAAGCGCGGCGGGGGAGTGGACGGAAATCGCCGACCTTCCGCCGAATACCGAGACGTTCAACGACGACGAGCTGACGGCGGGGGCGTATGAATATCGGATTCAGGCGTACATCGACGGCGGATTTGCCGAATCCGACGATTTTGAGGATGAGGATATCGCGGATTGGACGGTGCGGAAGGGCCCGTCCGACTGGAGCGTGGCCGCCGCCTCGGGCAGCAAGCGAATGACCGTAGCGAACCCGAGCACGGATGAAAGGATCGTGACGTGGGGGGATACCGGCTGGACGGATTATACGTTCACCGCGGATATTTTGCGGAACATGCAGGCGGCCAGCGCCCAGGCGATCTTCAGGTACACGGATAATAATAACTACTACTTGCTGCTGCTGGATTACGCGGATGACGGCATCAGCCTGCGCAAACGCTCGGGCGGCAGCTATCCCCACGTGGCCGATGCCTCGTATACGTTCGTTTCGGGCACGGTATACCATCTGAAGATCGAGACGGAAGGCGATCAAATCCGAATTTACATCGACGATCAGTTGGTGATGGACGAGACGGACGGCAGTTATGCCGCGGGCGCCGTCGGATTCCGCATCACCGGAGGATATCCAACGTACTATGACGATGTTCAGGTTTCCGGCGAGGTCCAGAGCGGCTACGTTTATTCCGCGCCCGTATCCACGGTCGAAGCGCCCGATGCGCCCGATGCGCCCGAGGATGTGACGGCTGCGGCCGGATCGGCCTGGCACGTCGAACTGAGCTGGGAGGACGAGTCCGATGACGAAACGGGATTTCGGGTGGATCGGGCGCTGGAAGGCGGGGCGAACTGGAACGTCAAAACCACCCGGCCGAATTACTATGGAACCGATTACGCGGCCACGGGCACATCGGGCGAAGCCACGATGAAGGCCGTATGGCGGCCCACGCTCCCGGAAGACGGCGATTATAACGTATACTACTGGCTTCCGACCGGGAGCACCTCTTATGCGACGGATGCGCCTTTTACCGTTTATTACGACGGGGGACAGCAAACCTATCCCGTGAATGAAAAGCAGGCGGCGGGGGGCGCCTGGGTGCTGCTGGGCAGCCATTATTTCAAGGCGGGCGATGCGGGGTATGTCGAATTGACGAACCAGGCGAGCGGCAGCTATGTGATCGCGGACGCCGTCAAGTTCGAACGGAATTTGTATTCCGTGATCATCGACAATGATGCAGCGGACTACAGCGATCTCTCATGGGTTGCCGTCGGCTGGCTGCCGGCCGATTCGACCGCATTTATGAGCGCCGGTTTGAAGCCGGAAACGGCGTATCGCTACAGGGTGTCCGCATGGAATGAAGCGGGCGCCGGCGCGGCGGCGGAATCGAATACGGTCACGACGCCGGCCGCCTCCACGGTGGTTCCCGGCGTGATCGCCGCGCCCAAAACGACGGCGCAGCCCCGCAAAAGCACCAGCACGTTCACCCGCTTGAACAACGGCGATTTGCTGATGGTCTATACGACCTATTTCGGCGGCACGGGCGACCTGGATTACGCCAAGCTCGCCATGGTGACCTTCGACGACGACGGGTTGACCTGGTCCAATGAGGAGATCTTGTTCGAGGATCCGGTCTATCAGCTTTCCTCTCCCAGCCTGCTGCGGTTGAGCAACGGCTCCCTGGGCCTGACGTACTTCCACAACCTGGGCGGCGGCCACATTTACCGCGTGTACCGCTACTCGACGGATGACGGCGCGACCTGGTCCTCGGAGATCGCGATGACGGACGGTTCCTACTCTTACATGTCCGGCGCGCATGACAGGCTGGTGCAGTTGAGCAACGGACGCCTGATCTTTCCGGTGAATGTGAAGGGGCCCGGCATCGATCGCGTGGATACTTTGATTTTTGCCTCCGACGACAACGGGTTGACGTGGCAGAAGAAAACGGCGCAGCCCATGACGGTGGAAGATGATTTCTTCGCGGAAGCATCCATTGTGGAAACCGGCGCGGGACAGTTGCTGATGATCGGCAACACGTTGACCGGATGGTTTTACGGATCGAGATCGACCGATTACGGCAATACCTGGTCCGCGCCGGAGCGGATGAATCTTCCCAATCCGAAGGCGATCGCCCAGGTGTTCAAGCTGCCGGATACGGATGCGCTGGTGTTTATCAGCAATCCCACCTCCCGGAGCATGCTGACTTCGCAAATCAGCCTGGACGGGGGAACGACCTGGCAAGAGTTGAAGGTGATCGCGTACGAAAGCGGCCGGCAGTTTTATTCCCCGTCGTTCTATATAGAGGACGAAACGGTGTATTTGGCCTACTGCGACATTCCGGGCTCCAACTGGAGCGCCGGCGCGAGCATTCGGATGTCGGCGCACCCTTTCAGCTTCTTCGGGGATATCGATTAACATGGCGGCGGAAGAAGGAGGGATGGCCGTGCGGAAGGAACAGGGGAAGCCGAACGTCATTTTCATTTTATCGGATCAGCAAAGGTGGGATACCGCGGGCGTTCATGGAAACCCGCTGGAGTTGACCCCCCACTTTGACTGGATGGCGAGCCGCGGCACGCTGGTCGAGCACGCTTTCTCCTGCCAGCCGGTGTGCGGGCCGGCCAGAGCGTGCGTGCAAACCGGGCTGTACGCCTCCACGACGGGCTATATCGACAACAATACGGAATTGCCCGCAAGCTGCAAAACCATCGCGCACTATTTCGGCGAAAACGGGTACGAGACCGCGTTGATCGGCAAATGGCACGTGTCGGGCAAGGAGGTGATCCCCCGGGAATCGCGCTTCGGCTACGATTATTGGCTTTGCCACAACAAATTGACGGGGCCGGATTGCCGCCCGTATCGAACCATGCTGTACAACAGCGACGATGAACCGGTCGTGTGGCCGGGCTACCGGGTGGACGCCGTCACGGATGCGGCCATCGATTATATGTTTCGGCGCAGGGACCCGAATCGCCCGTTCTACCTGAATTTGGCCTACATCGAGCCGCACCAGCAGACGGAGACGGGAGAGTACGCCCCGCCCGACATTTACCGCGACCGTTACACGGGGCGCTGGACCCCGCCCGATCTGGCCGCTTTGGGCGGCACGGCGCATCAGGAACTGGGCCTGTATTACGGTTGCGTGAAGCGGCTGGACGAGGCGCTCGGCCGGCTGCTGGACGCGTTGAGGAGCATGAACCTGCTGGAAAACACGGTGATTGCGTACACGTCCGATCACGGCAATCATTTCAATACGCGCAATGCCGGGTGCAAGCGCTCCTGCCATGAAAGCTCGATCCGCGTGCCGCTGGCGCTGTACGGAGGGGATTTCACCGGGGGCGGCCGCATCTCCGAGCCGGTCAGTCTGATCGATCTGCCGCCGACGTTGCTGGACGCGGCCGGGATCGGGGTGCCCCCGCAGTTTCAGGGCCGCTCGATCCTGCCCTTGGCGCGCAGGGAGAAGGTCGCCTGGCCGGGGGAGGCCTTCGTCCAGATCAGCCAGACGGAGACGGGCCGGGCGATACGAACCGACCGATGGAAATACGGCGTCACGGCGCCGGGCAAAGATCCGCGCAAGGATGTCGGCTCCGATCGCTACGTCGAGACGTATTTGTACCATTTGGGGCCGGATCCCTATGAGCTGCGCAATCTGGTCGCCTCCCCCGCGCACAGGGAAGTGTGCGAGCGTTTGCGGCGGAGGTTGATCCGCCGGATGGTGGAGGCGGGGGAACCCGCGCCGATCATCGAGCCCGCGACGGTCGCGGGGAAATCCGGCAAGGTCGTGTGGCCGGAGGAGATGCCGGCGGACTAGCCGAATGAAGGACAGATCAACGGAGAGGGAATGGGACAATGTGTGAAATCATGGAATGCGATATCGCGGTATTCGGCGCGACGCCTTGCGGGATTTCCGCCGCTCTTGCCGCCGCGCGTTTCGGAAAATCGGTGGCGCTGATCGCGGCGGGCGACCACATCGGCGGGCTGATGGCCAGCGGTTTAAGCATTACCGATTTGCGTTTTCGCGGCGCGTTCGGCGGTATTTTTGACGAATTCGCCCGGCGCGTGCTGGCGTATTACACGAACGAGTATGGGGAAGGGTCCGAGCAGGCGCGGGCGTGCAACGGGGGAATCTGGTTCGAGCCTCATGTCGCCGAGCGCATATTCGAGCAAATGGTGGCCGCGGAGGAGCGCATCGTGCTGCTTCGCGGCAGAACGCCGGTGCGGATGGAGGGTGAAACGGCGGCTTCCGGGGCGCGGACCGCCGTCTTCGCCCGCTCCGGCACAGGCGAACGGGCGAAGTATGCGGCCAAAGTATGGATCGACGGTTCCTACGAAGGCGATCTGGCCGTGGCGGCGGGCGTTCGCTATCGCGTCGGCCGGGAGGGAATGCGGGATCATCACGAGCCGTATGCGGGGGTTGTTTTCCTGCGAAATCCCGGTCTGCAAGTGCTGGACGGCAGCACGGGCGAGGGCGATCATCGGATTCAGGCCTACAACTTCCGGCTGTGCCTGACGAATCGGGACGACATTCGCGTGCTTCCCGAGAAGCCGGCGCATTACCGGAGGGAATGGTATGCGCCTTTGATCGGGCTTTGCCGGTCGGGAGCCATTCGGGATTTCAACGATGTCATTCGCCTGGCGCCGATCCCGAACGGGAAATTCAACGGCAACAATCGGCCGATCGCCGTCAGCCTCGATCTCCCGGAGGCCAATACGGCGTATCCCGAAGCGTCGGCGGAGGTGCGCCGGCGCATCGTCCGGCAATACCGGGAGTACACGATGGGGCTGCTCTGGTTTTTGCAGAATGAGCCTGAATTGCCGGAGTCGTTTCGGCTGCGCGCGGCGCAATGGGGGCTGTGCCGGGACGAGTTCGCCGACAACGGGCATCTGCCGTACGAGCTGTACGTCAGGGAGGCGCGCCGCATCGTGGGAAGAACGACGTTCACGGCGCGCGACGCCTTTCTGGAGCCGGGCGCCGAACGGGCGCCGGTGCAGCATGATTCCGTGGCCGTGGGGGATTACCATGTGGATTCCCACATCGTCCGGAAGCCGCAGCCCGGTTGGCCGCAGATGGAAGGCCACGTGTACCTGCGCCCGATCTCCAAACCGGCGCAGATCCCCTATGGGGTCATGGTTCCGCAGGATGTCGAAGGGATCTTGGTTCCGGGCGCTTTGTCCGCCACGCACCTCGGATTCAGCGTGCTGCGGATGGAGCCGCCCTGGATGGCGTTGGGGCAGGCGGCCGGCACCGCCGCGCATCTGGCGCTGGAGCGGGGAGTCGCGCCCTCGCGGGTTCCCGTGCCGGAATTGCAGCATCTGTTGCTGCAACAAGGCCAGGTCATTGCGCTGTTCTATGACGTTTCGGGGGACGATGCCGTATGGGCGCAACTCAACCGTCCGAATGAGCGGACCCGGTTGGACCCGAATTTCGAGTCCGCGCCGCCGTCCAGCCGAAACAGCGGGCTGCAATTTTTTGGAACCAAACCGGGCTTTTTCACTTCCTATTATGCGCGCCCGTACGATCCGTTGACCCGGTCGGAGGCGGTCAGGTGGCTGTATCGGTTTATGGAGCTGGACGGAACGGCGTGGTCGGAGAACGGCGTACCGTCGGACTCAGCGTGGTCGGAGAACGGCGCGTCGTCGGTCTCGGCGCCGGCGGCGTTTGCGGATGTGACGGAGCGGCACCCGGATTATGTTTATATTGCCGCGCTGGCCGGTGTGGGGATGGCCGATTCATGGCGGCAGACGGGAGGATTTTATCCGAATGCCGCGGTTTCCCGTATGGACGCGATCCAGTGGGTGATCCGCATGCTGAAACGAACGCGGAGTTGGATGCTGGAAGCCGCTCTCCCCCCGATCGAATGGCCGGACTTGGATCGTCACCGCCCGGGGCACGCCGAATTCCGGACGCTGGCCGCGCATCGTCTGCTGCCGGCCCGGTGGGGGGAGCGGGCGGAGATCCTTCCTTTGTTTTACATCACCAGAGAAGAGTTTTGCGAGCTGTTATATTATGTATATTTTGCAACGGAGGCCAAAGCATGATCAGACATGACACATATGATACGGTGGTCGTCGGGGGAGGGCCTACGGGAATCGCGGCCGCTCTGGCCAGCGCAAGGGCCGGGGCGAAAACCGCGTTGATTGAATTCAACGGCTTTGTGGGCGGGAATGCGGTGACCGGGCTTCCTTTGCTCGGATATCACAACAAGGCCGGCCAAAGCATCGTGAAGGGGATCGCCCGCGAGATCGCTGTGAAATTGCAGGAGATGGGGGCGGCCACCGAATTTTACATGGACCCGATCACCAGCGATGTTCTGGGAATCGATCCGCACTGGTTTAAATACCTGGTCACGAAAATGCTGCACGATGAAGGGGTCGATCTCTTTCTTCATTGTTTGCTGACCGATACTCTGATGGAAGGCAACAGGGCCAAAGGCGTGGAAATTCAAAATAAAGAGGGGCGGCGGGTGCTCTCGGCCCAAGTGGTGATCGACTCCAGCGGGGACGGCGACGCCGCCGTGCGCGCCGGGGCGGATTTCGTCTTTGGACGGCGCGGTGACAATAAAACGCAGGTATCCTCGTTGGTGTTCCGCGTGCAGGGCATCGATTTTCAGCCGATGCTGCGGTATTTCCGCGAGAATCCGACGCAGATTCGGCCGTTTCCCATGTCGGGGGAGACGGTCGGCAAACTGCTGCGCCAGATGGAGCAAGCTTCGATCTTCGTGCTGGGCGGTTTCCAAAGCTACATCGAGCGGGCTGTCGCCGCGGGGCATCCGTTTCCGCGCGCCAATCTGGTGGGCGTTTGCCTGCCGGCGAAAAAGCAGATGGTGGTTGTCGCCAGCCGCGTGGAAGGCGTCAATCCGAACGACAACCGCAGCCATGTCCGGGGGGAAGTGGCCGGCTTGCTGCAGGTGAAGGATATTTTTGATTTTCTGCAAGCGTATGTTCCCGGTTTCGAGCAGGTGTCCCTGATGGATACCGCGCATCAAATCGGCATTCGCGAATCGCGCCACATTGTCGGCGATTATACGCTCACCGCCGAGGATTTGACCGCCGGCCGCAAGTTTGAGGATTGCATCTGCCTGGGCGGCTACCATATCGACATTCACACCCCGGATGCGTCCAGGGGGATTCACTCCACTTCGGTCGGCACCTATGAAATCCCGCTGTCCTGCATGCTGCCGAAGGGAATCGAGCGGATGATTTTGGCGGGGCGGCCGATCTCGGCCACCCATGAGGCGATGGCTTCCACCCGCGTCATTCCGATCCAGATGGCCCAGGCGGAGGCGGCCGGATTGGCCGCGGCCATGTGCGCGGAAAGGCGGTGCGATGTCCGCGAGCTGGATATTCGCCAACTGCAGCGGCGATTGATCGATCAAGGGGCCGAGTTGGGCCAGGGGATCGGTCGTCGAAGCCTGGAGGAGTTTGCAAAATAAAAAGCGCGATGTTCGCGCGCCTTTGTGGGCGCGCCATCGATTCGCCGCGTCCGGCTGCGCCGAACTCCCCGTGGGGTTGGGCGCGGCTTTTTTGCGTCCGGGGCCCAGCGCTCCGATGTTCATCGTCCAACTTTTAGCGACTGACGTCTAGCGCTTTTGGAATAAACCGAAACTGCTCGGGAATGGCCGAAATCGCTCCGCGATGATAAATAAAGCCATCCAATCGGATAAAATCAGGCATGTACAACGCGGAGGATGTTATTTATAATTGATAATAATTATCAGTCTCAATTAGATAAGCAACAAAAAAGAATGCTCGAGAAGTGTGATGAATAAACCGGCGCAAGGGCTGGGGCGTGCATTCCGATCGCTGTTGTCCGCCAATTTCACAATTCCACAATTTCCTAGCCCATGCGAAATTCCTGTGCCGTCTTTTTGCCGGTCTGTCAAAAGCGGGGGAGCGGGGAGGCGGCCAAAATTCCGAAATTCCTGCAAAAGTGCATCTTTTCGCAGGCTGCATCGGACATTTTGGGGAAATTCCTGCGTTTATGCAGGTATTTCAAAGGCATCCCGCTCATATTGGGTTGAGAGCGCAAAATACATGTATTTTTGCAGGAATTTGACTTCCTGGGCATCCCGGTGAGCGCAATAGATGTACAATTGCAGGAATTTTAGCCCAAGGAGGCCGCCCCGCCCCCAAATCGTGCAACATATTCGATGCCGCCCGGCAAAACGCAATGTTGTGCAAATATGTTGCCAAGCGGGAGTCGCGTCATCGGCGAGCCAACATATCCCGTTTTTCACCACACTTCGAGAACGCTGATTGAATCAGGGGAGGCAGAGACAAAGTGAAACACATGAAAGTGCTTGTCGCATCGATATTCCTCATCGCCGTGATTGCCATGATTGCCGGCTGCGGAGCGGCCCGAAACGATGAAGGCGCAAACGGCGGCGGAGAGACAGCGGCCGTGCAGCCAACGGGGGCGCCGCAGGCGCAGAACCAGACGGAGACGTCGTCGCAACAGTCCGCGGACGAGACGGTCATCCGGGTGGAGCATACGATGGGGACGGCCACGCTGAAAAAAGTGCCGGAGCGGGTCGTGGTGCTGTTTAACGGGATGGTCGACATATCGGTCGCATTGGGCGTGAAGCCTGTGGGAGCGGTGGAATCGTGGGATGAGAAGCCGTGGTATCATTATTTGCGTTCCAGCATGGACGGGGTTGAAAGCCTCGGTGAGGAAACGCAGCCGAACATCGAGGCGATCGTCGCGCTCAAACCCGATCTGATCATCGGCACCAAACCGCGGCATGAAAAAATTTACCCGCAGCTTGAATCGATCGCGCCCACCATCATGACCGAAGCGGTTTTTGACTGGAAGGACAACCTGAGGATTGCCGCGGAGGCGCTGGGAAAACAGGATGAAGCGGCCCGCATCATGAGCGAGTGGGACGCCCGCGTCGCCGAATTCAAGCAAAAGATGGGGGATCGTGCGGGGCAGACGGAAGTGTCGCTGATCCGCTTTCAACCGGACGGCACGGCCAGAATCTATGTGACGGGATTCGCGGGAACGGTTTTCGAGGAGTTGGGGTTGGCCCGGCCTGCGGCGCAGCATGCGGAGGGCAAGACCATTCTGACGCTGACTTCCAAAGAGCAGATTCCGGCGCTGGACGGCGATATGATTTTCGACATTACTTCGCCGTTGCGCGGGGATGAAGACGCGGCCCGCAATCAGTCGGAGTGGACCTCTCATCCGCTTTGGAAAAACTTGAAAGGCGTGAAGAACGACAAGTATTTCAAAGTGAACACGGTGACGTGGAATTTAGCCGGCGGCAGCATCGCCGCAAAATCGTTGCTGGATGATATTTTCCATTACATGGATTTGGAATGATGGGATGGAATGATCGGGAATGATGACGAATTCGACTGCTTTAAAAATTACAGGCATATTGGCGAGCGGCGCAATGCTTCTCGCCTGTCTCGTTTCCAGCGTGCTGTTCGGCGCGGTCAACTTTCACTGGCACATCGCCTGGGAGACGCTGTTCCATTACGATGAAAGCGTGGTCGATCAGGTGATTATCCGTACGACGCGAATGCCCAGGGCATGCATCGCTGCGGCCATCGGGGGGAGCCTGGCGATCGCCGGCACGCTCATGCAGGCGCTGACGCGCAACCCGCTGGCCTCGCCGAGCGTGCTTGGCGTCAATGCCGGCGCGGCCTGCTTCGTGGTCGCCGCCGCCACCGTCCTGTCGATCACCTCCATGCAAAGCCTGATGTGGATCTCCTTTCTCGGCGCGGCGGTGGGTGCGGCGGCGGTATACGGCCTGGGCTCCGTCGGCAGAGACGGACTGAGCCCGATCAAAATCGTGCTGGCCGGCGTCGCCATGACCGCTTTGTTCTCCTCTTTTACCCAAGGCATGCTGGTGCTGGATCACGAAGGGCTGAACAGCGTGCTGTTCTGGCTGACCGGCTCGATCGCCGGGCGTTCCCCGGATGTGCTGGTCCATGTGCTGCCCTATATGGCCTTATGCTGGCTGGCCGCATGGGTGATCGCCAAAGACATGAATATTTTGCTGATGGGCGAAGACACGGCGAAAGGGTTGGGACAGCGAACGTTGGCGGTAAAAGCCGCCGCGGGCATCGTGATCGTCGTTTTAGCCGGCTGCTCGGTGGCCGTTGCAGGCCCGATCGGTTTTATCGGCATTGTGATTCCGCACATCTCGCGCTTCTTTGTCGGATATGACATCCGCTGGGTGATTCCGTACGGCGCGCTGTTCGGAGCCATTCTGCTTACGCTGGCCGACCTGGCGGCGCGGTTCATCATGATCCCCGAGGAATTGCCCGTCGGCGTCATGACCGCGGCGATCGGCGCGCCGTTTTTTATTTATATCGCGCGGAAGGGGCTCGTCAAATCATGAACCAATACATCCCCATCCGTCTCAAACGCAGGCAAGTCTCCCTGTTGCTTCACCGCAAAACGTTGGTCGTGTCCGTCGTTTTAATCCTCGTGTTCCTCGCCGTCGTCATCCTCAGCATCGGATCGGGGGATATGAAAATCTCGCCGCCCGACGTGGTTCGCAGTCTGCTTGGCGTCGGTGCGGACGGCGACGAGATGGTGATCCGGAAGCTCCGCCTGCCCCGGATTGTGCTGTCCTTGCTTGTCGGGGCTTCTTTGGCCGCGGCGGGGGCCATCCTGCAAGGATTGATCCGAAATCCGCTGGCCTCGCCGGATATCGTGGGCGTCACCGGAGGCGCTTCCGCCGTCGCCGTGGTTTTTATCGCTTATGTTTCCCCCATGCTGTCCATTCGCTGGTTGCCCGCGGCCGCGATGCTTGGCGCTGTGGCGATCGCCGTCCTGCTGTATGTGCTTGCCTGGAAAAAGGGGATTACGCCGATTCGCCTCGTGTTGGTCGGTGTGGGACTTTCCTCCCTGACCTCGGCCATGACGACGATGATGATCCTGTTCAGCCCGAAGGACAACCCCGGCCAAATCTTTTTGTGGCTGACCGGCTCGGTTTACGGGGCCAACTGGGAAAACGTGCTGACCCTGCTGCCCTGGACGCTCGTTCTGGTCCCGGCGGCCATCGTGTGGGCGCGGCATATCGACATTCAGCAGTTGGGGGACGATACGGCCGCGGGCGTGGGCAGCGCCGTCCAGTTCCATCGCGTGATCCTGCTGCTGTTCAGCGTGGCGCTGGCCGGCTCGTCCGTCGCCGTGGCCGGCGGCATCGGGTTCGTCGGGCTGATTGCGCCGCATATCGCGCGCAAGCTGGTCGGATCGGGATATGGCGGCATTCTCCCGGTTTCGGCGATACTGGGCGCTCTCATCGTGGTATTGGCCGATCTGGCCGGAAGAACGCTGTTTCTTCCGCTGGATGTCCCCGCGGGGGTGTTCACCTCCGCCGTGGGCGCGCCATTTTTCATCTATTTGCTGTATGCCAGACGGAATGCCTGATCATGGGAGGGAGCGTCATGCAAAAATTAGAAACGAGGGACCTCAGCCTGTCCTACGGCAGCGGCGCGATCATCGAGCGGTTGTGCCTGTCGATTCCCAAAGGGGAGATTACCGTATTGGTCGGCGCCAACGGCTGCGGCAAATCGACGCTGCTTCGGTCCATGGCTCGCCTGTTGAGGCCAAAGGAAGGCGTTGTCGTGCTGGACGGCCAAAACATCGCGGAATGCTCGACCAAGGAGGTCGCCAAAAGGCTGTCGATCCTGCCGCAAGGCCCGATCGCGCCGGAGGGGCTGACGGTTTTTCAATTGGTCAAACAGGGCAGATACCCGTACCAGCATTGGTTGAAGCAATGGTCGAGCGAAGACGAGCAGGCGGTCCGCCAGGCTTTGCAGGTGACCAGGCTGACGGATTTGGCCGACAAGCCGGTGGACTCGCTGTCGGGCGGGCAGCGGCAGCGGGCCTGGATCGCCATGACGCTGGCCCAGGGCGCGGAGACGATTTTGCTGGATGAGCCGACCACGTATCTGGACATGGCCCATCAGGTGGAAATCCTCGATTTGCTGTTTCAGTTAAACGAAAACGAAAACCGGACGATCGTCATGGTTTTGCACGATCTGAATCTGGCCTGCCGATACGCGCACCATATTGTCATGATTCACGATAAAACGGTGTACGCCCAGGGCCGGCCGGAGGAAGTCATTCACCCGCAGGCCATTCGCCGCGTTTTCGGAATGGAGTGCGAAATTTTACGGGACCCTTTCTTCGGAACGCCGTGGTGTATTCCCAAAGGAAAAGGGCGAACGCTGGATAAAAGGATGTGGAATAGCGCAAATGGAACAACACCCGACCATCGCGGAAATCATTAAAAAGCGCAGAACGGTAAGGCTGTTCAAAACGGACCCGGTATCGACGGAGCTGATCGTGGAATTGCTGGATGTCGCGATTTGGGCTCCGACGCACGGCGTCAGGCAGCCGTGGCGGTTTATCCTTTACCGGGACGAGGCCAGAACGTCTTTTGCGCAAGCCGTGATTCGCACGTACAACACGGAAGAACAGAAAAAGTACGCCAGGCACAAGATGGAATATTACACGACGGTTCCCGCCCACCTGATCGTGGTATTCCAGGAGGATGCGCGGCAAAAACAGCGGGATGAAGACTACGCCGCGGTGTGCGCGATGATTCAAAACTTTCAGCTTGCGGCCTGGGAACGCGGTCTGGGCGTGGTCTGGAAAACGAACAGCTACATTTACGATCCGAAGTTTCGGGAGACGGCGGGCGTCCGGCCCGGAGAGAAAATCGTCGGGGTGCTGCACATCGGTTATCCCGACGTGGTGCCTTCGGCGGGCAATCGTACGCCGGCGGAGCGATTGCTGACCGTCGTCGAACGGGGTGAGCGCGTTGTCGAAGGCTGACAGAGCGCGCTCCGTCGTGCTTTATTCCTCCATCTTCAAACGCGTGTGCCGGGAAACGGGCCGCGCGTCGGCCCGGACCGTCCCGTGTCCGATGCTGTGCGCCGTCTCCAAAGGCAACGGATTGCTGCGCGTAGACGGGGAGGTGTACCCGCTGAAGGCCAGCCAGTCTTATTTCTTGCTGCCCGGGATGAAGGTGGAAGCGATCGCCGAGGCGGACATCGAATATTACGCTGTGCTGATGGAAATGGCGGTGATCTCCAAGCGCGGGGGAAAATGGAGCGGATGGCCTTCGAGGGAGGCCGGCTCCTTTTTGTCGCCGGGGAAAATTTTTCTTGGGCTTGACCTCCAGCTTCTGGAAAAGGTCAAAGCTTTTTATAGGGACGCGAGGGCGGCGGAGCCGGGCCGGTTCCATCCGGGGCTGGATGCCGCTTTCCAGTCCCTGTTGCATTTTGCTTTGCGGGAGGAGCATCCGTCCGCCGACATCGGGAATGCGGGAAGCGGGATCAATCAGAGCATCCGGTTCATGCATCGGAACTTCCGGGAAAAAATCAAGCTGGACGACCTGTCCAAAATCGCCGGTCTGACGCCGACTTCCTATTCCAGAAGCTTCAAGAAGATGAAGGGCGTCGCGCCGTCCGAGTATTTAAACCGGATTCGGATGGATGTCTCCAAGCAGCTTTTGTCCCAGAGCGAAAGCCGCATCCAGGAGGTTTCCGCGCGGGTGGGTTTCTCCAGCGAATTTCATTTCAGCCGAATGTTCAAGCGGACCGTCGGCATCACGCCAACCATGTATATGAAAAGAAAACATATTCGCATTGCCGTGGTTTCCTGTCTCGGCTATCCGGCGCATTTGCAATCCCTGGGGATCGAACCGGTTGCCGCCGTCAATTGCGAAGACGTCGGTCCCGGCCAATCCGAATATGTCGCCGCGTGTGTGGACGAAATCAAGCGGGCTCGGCCCGACCTCATCATCGGCGATTACAGGCATCTGCCTTATCGCGAACGGATGCAGGAAGTCGCGCCGACGGTCATGCTGGATTTCGGCACGGATTGGCGCGCCAATCATATGAAGATTGCCGAGTTGGCCGGGCGGGAGGCGGATGGCCGCAGAAATCTGGATCATCTGGAGGAAAGTGTGAACTACGCCCGGCAGGAGCTGGCCCGGACGATGGGGAACGAGACCGTCCTGATGATGAGGTGGATGCGCCATGCGATCAGGGTGCAGGGCGCGGTTCGCCATCCGCTGAATGAGCTGCTGTATGACGAGTTGGGCTTGAAGCCGTGCATTTGCGTGCCGTTAAACAAGCAAAACAGCGAATTTGCGGCCGACTTTTTGCCGCCGTACGAGACGGACCATCTGTTTGTCCTGACCCCCCGTCGTGCGGTGGAGGAAGATGAACGCTGGCTAAAAATGCGGCAAAGTGCGTCATGGAGCGAAATTCGGGCGGTGCGCAACCGTCGGATCCGCTGGGCGCCCAATTGGGTTGGCATGAGCTGGGCTCCGATCGGGAGGCACGCCATCATCGACCAGCTTTTAAAGTGGAACAAGGCGGACCCGGGCCGCAACGCGTAGCGGTTTCCGCAGCTTCGTGAAGCTTCGAAATCCCGGCCGCAACGCGTAGCGGTTTCCGCAGCTTTGTGAAGCTTCGAAACCCCGGCTGCAACGGCAGTGGTTTCCGCAGCTTCGCACCGCGCGCAGCTCCCAGCGCGCGGTGTTGCGCTGCATGACGGCGGTCGCTCGACCACATGTGAGGCTTCGAAATCCCGGCCGCAACGGTAGCGGTTTCCGCAGCTTCGCGAAACTTCTAAATCCCGGCTGCGGTGCGGTTTGATGGTGCGGTTCAACGGTATGGTTTGGCGGTGTGCGGTGGTGCGGATTGGCGATGCGGTTCCACGGTACGGTTGGGCGGTGTGCGGCGGTGCGGCTCGACGGTGCATTTCGGCGATGCATTTTGCGGCGCATGGGCCGGATGCGGGTTGAGTATAGGCGGCGAGGAGGAGGGCCAATCGGGGAGAGGATCTACCGAGGGGGAGGGTCCATGCTGTCAGGTTAACATGACGGGGCCCTCTTGTACTGAAGCGCTTTTGATACTGAAGCGCTTTTGGTACTGAGGAGCTTTGGATACTGAAGCGCTTTCGATATTGGGGTACTTTCGACAACCTGTATAGAGGGGTTCGACGTTCGTTATTTTCCATTTTTCTTCCGGGTTATGATCAGACGATGCGTGCGTCGATGTATCGCGTTTGCGGGATGCGCGGCGAGGGTTTCCGTTGGCGAAGGTTCCTATTTTGTATGGTAAAACATACAAGAGGCTTTGGTTATGATACGGCTGGAAGCCATGTTATGCGGTTTTTCGTACAATGTGCGGCGGATCGGCGTCCGACATCGCGGGATTTGTATTGAGAATCGTACAAACCTGCCCGATGGAACGGAGAATCATCCCATGGTATACGATGTTTCACACAAAGTGCCGCAAAGTTAGGCGAATTGACGTGAACTGACGCAGGCTAGCGTGAACTGTCGAAGCGCGTCTTGAACCGACGCAAGCTGGCGTGAACTTATGCGAGTTGGCGAAGTGCATCTCGAATTGACGTGAACTGATGCGAACTGTCGAAGCGCATCTCGAACTGCCGCAGGTTGGTGTGAACTCGCAGATTCCTTCCTAAAACGGGCTGTCTCATCGGGATACCGCCGGATAGCCGTGGCCGGAAACGGTAGGACGCCTGGTGAATCGTCGCGATCCAAAATAACTGCAAAAACGGCTAGGCCCCCTAATTCCGGAGTCTGCACCACGAAAATAAGGCC
>CAYYCV010000067.1:7624-21767 GCA_964470405.1 uncultured Caryophanales bacterium | reverse complement strand
ACCGCCACCGACCGCGCCGAGAAGGGATTCCAGGAGGCCGGACAGATGCGCTTGATCCCTTCGGCGCAGTCCGGCCGCCGACACCTTCCGATTTCCTTTGACGCCGGCCAAAACCAGCTTTCCGTTCCGCACATCCGTCACGCTTCCGACGTAATATCGGCCGTCCTTCATGACGACGCAAACCGTGGATCCGATCCGCCGCCTCGCGTCCTTTTCCGTCCAAATCCGCTCTTTCATCATTCGTTCTTTCATCATTCGTTCTTTCATCCGTTGGATCACCTCCGAAAACATGTCCTATTTTCCGTTTGACTTCATTTTATTCATCCACGCGGCGACACGAAAGAGACGCTCGGCCATCTTTCGGGAAACCGGCCGGCGTCACGCGCCGCAAAAAAATGCGGAAGAACATGTATTCCCATGTTATAATGGGGGTATTCAAAATATCGGAGGAATCGTCATGCGTACGGGAACGGCACATGTGCCGCTGCACGGGGGGCATTGTCCCCCATGGCTTTTCGAAAAAATGAAGCAATTGGGCGCCGTCATGATCGAAGTCATCGTTCGCGAATACGGCCCGGCGGAAGTGCTGCGCCGCTTGTCCGATCCGATATGGTTCCAATCGCTCGGCAGCGTGCTCGGCTTCGACTGGCACTCGTCCGGCCTGACCACCGTGCTGTGCGGGGCGCTCAAGGAGGGGCTGCGCGACAGGCAGGGGGAATTGGGCTTGTTTTTCGCCGGCGGCAAAGGCGCGGCCTCCCGCAAAACGCCGGACGAGATCGTTCAGGCCGGCGAAGCGTACGGGCTGCCCAACGGCCTCGCGGATTTGCAGCGGACGAGCCGCATGGTGGCGAAGGTCGATTCCGCCGCGGTGCAGGACGGCTACCAGTTGTACCACCATGTGTTTATTTTCGATCGCGGCGGAAACTGGGCCGTCGTGCAGCAGGGCATGAACGGGGCGAACCGCTATGCCCGCAGGTACCACTGGCTCAGCGAAACGCTGGAAAGCTACGTGCGGGATCCGCACCGGGGCATTTGCGGCGAGCCGGCCGCGGCGGGCGTGCTCAATCTCGTATCGCGGCATAATGAAGCGACGCGGCTCGCCTCCGTCGAATTGTGCCGCGAGCGGCCGGAATCCGTATCGCACGCGCTGGAAACGCTGGCGGGAAAACATGCCGCCCAACGCGACGCGCCCGTCCGGCAGCTTACGCTGTTCGACGAGGAGTTCTCTCCCGGCATCCCCCCCGAAATCGGGGATGCCCCGGCCGCCCGGCCCGTTCCGACCGGCGAAACGGCGGCCGTTCCAAGCTTGACCATGCCGAGCGCCCATCCGATCCCCTCCACGCGCTACCTCAACAAAATGCTGCATCAGCTTTACGAGCGGCCGCCCGAAAGCTACGAGCATTTGTTGGAAGCGCCCGGGGTCGGACCCGGCACGCTGCGCGCGCTGGCGATGGTCGCCGAAGTGACGCACGGCGCGCGGCCGAGCTTTGCCGATCCGGTGCGCTACGCGTTCGCCCACGGCGGCAAAGACGGCTTCCCCTTCCCCGCGCAGCGAAGCGATTTGGAGCACTCGCTGCAAGTGCTCCGTACAGCGGTGGAGAAAGCGGCGCTGGGGCAGCGGGAGAAGCTCGACGCGCTGCGCAGGCTCGCCCGCCAGGAACAGCGGCTCGCCGCTCCGGGCCGGTAGCCCAGGCACGACTGGAAATCGATGTTCGAGCGCGGAGCCGCCAATTTTTCAGCACACTTCCGGGCCGTTTTACACCAATTTTCCAGCGCACTTTCCGGCCTTTTTACGCCAAGGCAAGTTGGTTGCTATTGGCGGCTATATAAGTAATTCCGGAATCGGATTAGCATTGAAAATGGGCGTGCCGGGTTCCCCTTTTGCGATTCCCAGCCATTGGCCGTCTGCGTTTCGAGGCCATTCAATGCCAATAGCTGCAAAAGTGCATCTTTTCGCGCCCCACTTCGAGCGCCAAGAGGAAATACCTGCAAAAATACAGGTATTTCGAGGCCAATCGCCGTAAATAGAGGGCTGAGCGAAAAATAACTGCACATTTGCAGGTATATCCTCCGGCATGGCATCAACGGAGAAAATAGCTGTACTTTTGCAGGTATTTTTCGTCCGGAAGTTAAAATTTGCCCGCTTTTCATATGAAGTGACGTCTGAGCTTGCACGATCGATCCCACGGCCTAATTCACCGCCGAGTCCATGGTCCGATCGACCATCCGGGCCTCAGTCTGGCTCACGGTCCGGCCCATGACCCGATACCGGGCCTTATCCGATTCGATTCACAATCTGGCCCTCGATCGAATCCACCATCGACCTTCGATGACAAAAGCAAAAGTAACCTCTGCCGTCTCCCACTCACCGCCTATTTCCGCGCCATTTTTTCATCCCGCATTTAGGTTGAAGGTCCCAAATCCATCCGGGACATATAAAAATGCCCATGAAAAAAACAGGAAATATATGCCACCGCAAGAGGACTAAAAGCACATTAACCTATTTCGGAATTATGATAGAGTAGTAGCGTAATCTTGAAAAAACGAAATGGAGGAAAATGATGCCGTCAACAACGAACGTAAACTTTGCCGACGAATTGTTGAATTTGATCCGCACCGAATACCGCAATTTACAGATACGCGAATTGCTGCGTCTCTCCCCCCACGCCCTGCTCGGCGTCAGCCCCGAAGCCGCCGGCGTCCTGAAGGCGCTCGAAGTCAACACCGTTTTCGACCTGGCCACCTCCGGCGTTTTTGACGCGGCAACCAAGCTGATTCAAGCCGGAACCGACATCCTCTCGGCGCTGAATCAGCACGGAAGTCCGACCGCAGATTTGGTGCGCGAAGCCGAAGCCGCAGGTAAAAAAGTAGGAGAGTTGCAATTTTTGCCGGTCGGCGTGCTGGAAAGCATTCCCCTCGAGCGGGTTGACGATGTTCAACATGTGCTGGATGTGCAAACCGTAAGAGATTTGGCGCTGTACCCCCCTTATCTCGCCGCTTTAAAATTGTTGACCGCCGTCTATTTTCCGGAAAATGTCCCCGGCTACGATTCGGAACAGCCCGCCGACCTCATTCCCAAAACGGGGGAGTATCCGACGGAGCGCGTTCAGTATACCACGCTTCTGATGGATGAAATCCAAACGAACAAAGGGGAAAACATGATCCCGATTACGGGTTCCGGCTTCAAGCCGATCGATCTGGCCAAGCTGGCGGCTGGCGGGACCGGCTTCAAGAAGGTGGCCTTCGGCGCCCTGTTGACGATCAACCAATCGTGGTACGCCCAGGGCGTGACGCTGGGACAGTTGCTGCACAGCACATCGCTGGCGCCGGGCGAAAGCACCCGCGTTGCCGTGATCGACTGGTCGCGAAGAAGCCGAGCCGGCGAGACCGAGGCGATCGACGAGAATGACGATCTGACCAACGACACCGCGCACAACCGCTCGATCAGCGAGGTAACGCAAGCGGTGGCCAACGAGGCCCAGGGCGGTTTTTCGCACGCGGACAGCAACAGCCAATCGAACCAGGCGGGAACGTCCTCGGCGGCGGAAATGTCCGCGCCTCTCGGCGGGCTGTTCGGCGGGCCGAGCGGCGCGGTCGGCCATTCCAGCAGCAGCGCGACGACCAGCGCGAGCGCGGACGGTTATTCCACTTCGTACGGCCATCGCGATATCGGTAGCACCATGCTGCAAAACGTGAACGACCGGACGCATCAGCATGCGCACAGCAGCCGCAGCCGTCGCGCATCGGTGGTCAAGGAGGTGTCGCAAACCGAGCATGAAGGCGTCAGCACCCGCGTGCTGGCGAACTACAACCACATGCACGCGCTGACGGTCCAATACTACGAGGTTATCCAAATCTATCGGGTGGAAGCCGCGATCGCCAAAGCGGATAGAGTCGTTTTTATCCCGCTGGAGCTGATCGACTTTAAAAACGATGCGATGATACGGGGATTCAAGCATGTTTTGGAAAGGAACGCGCTGACCTATACGATTCGCGAGGCGCTGCGCAACCTGGACGTGCTGGAGATATCCCCGCACCGGGAAACGTATTACGGCGGGCTGCAAGGCCGCGATCTCGGCTATTTTCAAAAATCGACAGGCCTTCGCCTGGAGGACGCCCGGGCGCGGATTTTGGAGCAAAACGTGCAGGCGGTGCTGTTGCAAGCCGATGGCGCTCCTTCCGGCACGGACGCCCCGAACGAAGCGCCCGCCCAAGGGAGCCGGATCAACCGCCCGAGCGAGGACGCCCCTCCGGTTCAGGACGCCCGATGGTACGCAACGGCGCCGCTCATGCAGCGGATTAACGACTATTTGTGGACATCCGATCAGGCCGCCCGTTTGTCGGGCTTGCTGGACCTTGCCGTTTTGCGGGCGGACAGCCTCGCCATGTACCTGCCCACCGACGTCACGATCGAGAACGGCACGGTTTCCTACGGCGAGGATGCGCTGCAGATCGCCTTTCATACGCGCCAAGGGACCACCGTGCGGACTGTCGGCCCATCGCGTCCGCTGCCGATGAGCGACGTAAGCCGCATCGGCATTACGGGAAGCAACAAAAATGCAAGCATGTCCGTTCAAGTCATTCTGACGTTAAACCGCAACGGCGTTCGTTTCCCGCTGGAGCTGCCGCCGGTCACCATCGCCAAGGGCGCGTCCTACGAAACGACCGTGGTGCAAATCAAAGCCGGCGGGGTAAACACAAACTTGAAAAAGCATTTCAGCGACAACCAAATGCACTACAGCCAGGCGATCTTTCGTTCGCTGGACAGCTCCCAGATCGCGTGGCTGCTGTCGGGCTACGGCGTCGAAGCCAACGGCCGGCTCGTCCCCGTCTCCCAAGTCGTTGAACCGCGCCCGATCCGCTATGTCGGCAATTATCTCGCATTCAAAATGAATACGGATTTGTCCAGCGATGAGGCGTGGGCTTCCTGGATGCGGGAACACGGCATCCAATTGGGCAGCGCGGTGGAGGATATCGTCCCGCTGCCCTCCGGCGGAACGTTCGCCGAAGCGATCCTGGGGCGCTCGAATTGCGCCGAGAAGCTGGACATTACCCGCTTCTGGAACTGGCAGGATTCGCCGATCCCGCTGCAGCCGACCCAAATCGCCGACATTCAGACAGGCAGTCGGGCGATCAGCGAAGATATCCAGCCGGGCCAATTGAGCAATCCGATCATCAATATCACCTCTCCCGCCGGCTTGCCTGATCCAAGCGGAACGGCGGCCATTCTTGCCGCGATTCAGAACGGCGGCATGTTCCGCGACATGAGCGGCTTGCAGGGAACGATCGGGCTGGCCCAAGCGGCGCTGCAAGCGACAGCGGCCGGCGCGGCCACGGCGGGCGAACAAGCGGGAAGCAATATGAACAACCTGCTTAAGGCCAACACCGAGCGCCAACGCATCGCCGCGGAGATGATCACAAGCCTGGCGAAGACGGCGGCGTCGATGTATACGGGGAGCCCTGCCGGAGGCGGCGGCATCAGCGGCGGCAACCATTCCCAGGACGGAGCGAAAATCAACTATTTCGATAAAAATCATGGCCAGTCTCCCTCGGGCGGCGGCACGAACGGCGGAGCGATCGTGCCCGACGGCGGTTCCGGAAACGCCGGAAACGCCGGCAGCGCGGCCGGCGGGGGCGGGTCCAACGGCTCCGGCAATCCCGGCGGCTTCGGCGGCGGCAGTTCGGGCGGGGAAGGATACTCCCGCAACCCGGCGGCGCTGGCCGCGACTTGGGGCGACAGCCAATCGCGCTCCAGCCTGATGGATCAAATCATCGACAAAGCTTCGAATGGACTGGGCGTGGGGAGCGAGTCGCCCGAGAGCCCGTTGACGGCGCGCAAAGCCTGGCCCAAGCTCGACAGCAACCAGGTGCTGACGCGGATTCACGACTTGGCCGACAACGCCAATCTTTTTAATCAAGGGGCAATCGGGCTGTGTACGACGGCCGTGTTTTATCACCACATCATCCAGAAAGAACCGCAGGAGTTCACGTCGTTTGCCAACGCATTGTACGGCGCGGGAATCGGCTTCCTGGGCGCGCTGAAGGTGAGTCCCGATTACGACCTGCGAAATGCGGACTACGCTTCACTTGCCGCGCAATCGACCAATTTCCCGCCACAGGCCGATTGGATGCTGATGGCATCGATCCGCGACAGCGAAAACTGGTTTTTCGATTACGAAGGGGCTGCCGACGAATCGACGGCGATGAGGACATCCGCGAAGGAATTAAGCGAGTGGTATATCAGCACGAAATTCTACTCCTCCGTCGAATACGACGACTTTACGGATGGGGCCAGCCTGGAGGACATAGAATCGATTCTCAAAACGCCTTCGAACCAGATCGTACTGTGGATTCGCACCGCTCTGCTGCAAGAGGGCGACGGATCTCACGTCATTTCACTTGAGGGCCCGATTGCGATAGACGAACCGAACGACAAAATCACGTTTGATTATTGGACGTGGGGACAGCCTGTAAAAACCGGGGAATTCAAGATCAGCGATTTCAAAGCAAATTTGTGGGGCGCGATTACGGCGAGGTACTGAAAAGCGGGATCAACGGGCTATGATATCATATTGAAAAATCGGCGGTCAACCGCGCACGGAAGCTCATGTCCCGGCGCGGAACCGCCTGTTTTTTGCCCCATTCCAATATGAAACGCTATTCGGCCGCGCCGTCCACAACGAAGCACATCACGGCATTATTGTCCACCACCACGATCTCATCGGCGGATATCGGAATCACCTGGGCGCTGGATATCGCGCCGTCGTCAATCGTCAGGTTGAAGCGCACCTTGCCCTGCGCATCCAGGCCGTGCACCGTTCCGCCCGTCGTGGAAATGTAAATGTTGCCGGAAGCATCGGTCGTCAACGTGCCGGGGAACAAGCTATAGCCGCGGACCGCTTCCGCATGATCCATATCGTAGGTCCAAAGGACTTCCCCCGTAGCGGGATCGATCCGCTGCAGCGAATGTTCGTCATCGGGATACCGGAAAGACTGCCACGGCACGTCGGGCAAGTCCCAGGCCGATTGCAATTCGCCGTCCGTTATCCGATATACGCTGCCGTAATCCAGCATCGCGCCGTCGTCCAGCACGTCCGGCTCGAACCAGCCCGGAACCAGCGCGACGGTTTCCCCCGTTTCATCGAGCACAACCAGATCATCGGAATACGAAATATACAAGCGATTCGCCGCGTCCGTGCGGATGCCCCCTATTTCCCCGAAGGCCGACACGCTCTCCGCGCCGTCGCTCCATTCGTCATGCACCCACAGCCTTTTTCCTTCCGGATCGTAAGAGGCGAGCCCGTCGTCCGTCAACACGATTAAATTCCCGGCCCGATCCCGGATCGCCGTGGAATACAGATAATCCATCGAGGGCTTGCCGTCTATGACGACGACGGGAAACACATTGGATTTCGTGTAAAGCGGAATCCCTTTCCAGACCGGCTTGTCCCCCTCGTCCGTCATACCGCTTCGGATGGGCGAAAGATCGTAGCCGCCGTCGCGGGCGATCGCATTCATGCCAAGCGATTCCTGCTTTTCAAACGGCGCCCTGCTCCGTATTTTCCCGTCGCGGTCGGTCCGGATGATCTCGTCGAAACCGAGGAAAATCAAGGTGCCGTCCGCATCCACGAATCCCTCGTACCTTTGATACGGGCTTTGATCCTGCATCGACCATTTCAGCTTCATGTTTCCCCGGTGTTCCAGGACTACCGGCTGTCCACCATCATTGACAACGGGCAATACCGTTCTTTCCAGGGCCGTCCAAATCTGAACGGTCCGGGTTTCTTCGATCCACTCCACCTTGGCTCCCAACGCTTCGCCGATAAAACGAACCGGCACATAAACATGATCGTCCAGCAGGAAAGGAGGCTGCGGAAGCGAAATCGGTTGCTTGTTCTTATAGGCCGTCGACGAACCGATTTCCAGTTCGATGGTCAGGTTCCCTTTTTCGCCCACAATTTTCTGTTCCGCCGATATGTAGGTCACTGTGGCATGCAGCGATTCGAAAATCAAACGCAGCGGCACCAGGACACTGCCGTTTCGGTAGATGGGAACTTGCTCGGCATGCGTCTCATGCCCGTCTATCGTCAAATGATAATCCGCCGCCTCGGCTTGGATGGAAGCAAGCCCGAAAACAGCCAGAAACGCGACGAACACCAAACCGGTCAATCCCCGCTTTTTCATCCCGTGACACCTCCTCTTTCTATCCCCTAGCCCCGCGCCGCTTTTTCATCCTACTTCCGGAGACGTCCGCCTGCCCGCAAAATAATGGATCAAAGCGATCGCCGCCATCAGTACGCCCAGCAGCCCCCACGCCTGCCGCATGGGCGCCACGTCCGCAAAGTAGCCGACCAGCGCGGGAATGAACATTTGTCCCAATCCCCCCGAAGCGATGATCAGACCGAAAGACGTTCCGGTATATTGGGGGCCAAACAGCGTCCCCGCCTCGGCAACGATCAGCGGCCAAATCGCGGACAGGCCAAATCCGGTCATGACGATGCCGACCACCGCTGCCGCCGGACTCGCGCTCAGCCACAACCAAACGAGTCCCGCGCCCGCCATCACGGCAAGGCAGCGAATCAACACCCCGGCGGGAAACCTTGCCGACAGCCAGGAAAAAACCAGCCGCCCCGCGGCGATCATGATCCAGAACAAACCCACGATCAAGCCGGCGGAAAACCCCGTATAATCAAACTCCGAAGTGAAAAATTTGGCGGTCCAGGCGGTAACGGACATTTCCACGCCCACGTAGATCGCGAGCGCAAGGCACAGCATTTGGAAACTGCCGTTGCGGAGAATCCATTTCACGTGCCCGGCCCGGATTCGCTCTTCCGGTTTGATCGCGGGATACGGGTACAGCAACAGCCAGCCCGCCGAAATCAAAGCCAACGCCCCGGCCGCCGCATAGGCGTAACGCCAGGAAAACGCCCCGTCGGCCATCCACCCCGTCAGCGCCGGACCCGCAATCGCGCCCAAGCCGAAAAACACGTGCGCCAGCGTGACGGAAGATTGCGCCCTTCCCGGTTGAAGATCCGCGATCAGCGCGCTGAGCAAAGATTCGAGAATGCCCCCGAAACCGCCGATCAGAAAAAAAATAGCAGCGGACAGCGCAAAATGGTCGGAAACGGCGAACAGGAGCAAGCTAAAGGCAAATCCCAGCGAGGCGATAGCGACCACTTTCTTCTTCCCGATCCGGTCGGCCAGTATGCACGCGCCGACCACCGCGACCATAAAGCCCGCCGCAGTCAAGGAAATCAAGGTTCCGACCGAAGAAGCGGGCCTGCCGAAGGCAACGGACATCTTTTCCAGCAACGGGCCGATCATGATCAATTGCAGGCCAAAGATAAATAAACAAAAATAAATGGCGTACGAAAACGCTCTAACCGTTCCCGGATGCATGGTCTGCCCCGCTTTCAACATGGCCTTCCCGAAGACGAGTCACCGAACAGCTTCGAGGGCGAGTCGCCAAGCAGCATAAAGTCGTCCGCCCCCATTTGCAAAAATCGCTCCGCCGTGCCCCGATGCCTGGAAGCCGCCACAATCGAAGCCTTCGGGCGTCCCTTCATTCCGGACAGCATGGATCGGATTCGGCTGATCCGCTCGAATCCCGGCACGTCGTGCTCGGTATCCATATCGATGATAATAAAATCGTAAACATTCCGCGAAAGCGCCTGCCGCGCTTCGTCCACACCCGGCACGCACGTCGGGCTGCCGCAGCCGGGACCGGCGCCCCTGATGCCGGGCGGCGGGGTCATCGGGCCGCCGTCATTCCCGGCCCCGATGAAAAGCGTGCGACCGGCCTCCGGCGGATCGGGGCGATCGATCACGTTGCGGCAGCGCCCGGCGTTTTTGGCCCGGTACAGGGCCCTGTCGGCCTGTCCGATCATCTCCCGGAACGGCCGGCCCGCATTCCATTCCGCAATGCCGGAAGAAAACGTGATCGTCCGCTGCACCCCGATATCGTCAAAAGCGGCGGTCGTCGAAACGAGCCCGGCTACGGAATCCATCGTCATCTTCGCTTCCTCGGCAGACGTTTTCGCCAGCAGCAATAAAAACTCCTCCCCTCCGTATCGGATCACCCAATCGCTTTTGCGCACGTTTTTTCGCAAAACGTCCGCCAATGTTCGGAGCACTTCGTCACCCGTGGAATGCCCGTATGTATCGTTGATCGTCTTGAAATAATCGACATCCAATAACACGAATGAAACCGGACTTATCTCCGCTTGGGCGGCTATTCTCCCGGACAGGTATTCGCTGAAAAAGCGGCGGTTGTACATGCCGGTCAATGAGTCTCGAAATGCCGCCGCTTGCAGCCGGTCCGCTTTTTGCCTCGCGGCGCGCAGTCTGATCGCCAGCTCTTCCCCCGGCGCCGCGACGGAAACGACATCGGCAGCTCCCAGTTCGTAGCATTGCGCGGAGCGGGCCGGGACGGCGCGATCACTGACGACGACGACCGGCGTCCAAGCCAGCGAGGGCTGCTCCCGCAAACGCCGCAGCCAAACCTCCGGCAGCGGGGAAGCGATCACGACGAGAAACGAAGTTTCCAACCCGCGCGCGGCAAGGAGCGGATCCAGCCGCTCCCCGACGATCATTCCCTCGCCGTCCCTTCCTCCGATCGGCCCCAACTTCCCTTCAACCTGATCCCTCAAATAGCTGTTTTCGCCTAAAACGACGATTTTAAGACCCATTCCGACTCCCCCATCCGCCATAGCCAAAAATCCCGAAGATGCGTCAAAACATGAACGGACCGCCGGATCATGAAAAATATTATAACACAAAACCGGCTTCAAAGCGTTTACAAAATGCAATGCCGTCAAAATAATAGACCAACAGTCTAATTTTATAGTATAATGAAATGGATAAAGCCCAAGGGGGAATCGCTATGGTTTCGATGCGCGACGCCACGCGCAAAAAGCGGCAGTTGGTCGTGGATACCGCGCTGCGCCTGTTTGCCGAAAAGGGATTCGAGAATGTGTCGGTGGACGAGATTATCGCCGCGGCCGGCATTTCCAAAGGAACCTTTTATCACTATTTTAAAAACAAGGACGAAATGGTGCTCGATCTCGGCCGAAGCCAGAAGGCGATCATCGACCGATGGAACGCCAAAAGCCCCACCCGGATCCGGTCGCTGGAAGGCCACATCAACCGCCTTTTTTTAGACTTATCGTCTAATATTGAAGACCATCCGAAGCTGGTTCGCAGTCTGTTCATGCTGGCGGCCCAGAACGAACGCATGCGGAAAGGACACAACGAACAGTTTCGGCATCTATATCAATGCCTGATCCGCTGGCTGCCCGATCCGGAAAAAGTCGAGCTGCTCCTCTCCACCTACCAGGGCGCATTGCTCGTATGGGCGCTGGGCGGCAAAGCCGATCTGCCGTCGTTCATGCGCGATCAGTTGGCCGGTTTGTGGAACGGCCTTCGCTTTTCCGGGCCGGAGTCCGGCTTCGTCGTGGACGCCGGCGACGAGGCGAAGCTGCGGGTCGCCGTGATCGGCGGCGGTTTGGCCGGATTGACGGCGGCGGCCTATCTGGCCGAATCGCCCTTCGTCGAAGGCGTGTTGTTCGAGAGAAGCCCGCAGCTTGGAGGGCGCGCCTTCACCTACGAGAAGTCCGGCTTCACTTTAAACTACGGCGCGCATGCGATTTACGGCATCGACCGGCACACGATCGGCAAGCTGGAGCGGGAGTTGGGCCTGTCGTTCAGCAGCAAACCGGTTGACAAGCGGAAGGTCATGTACGAGAAATACAGCCGGATCGCCGAAGCGCCGCTGGACTTCGTCAATCTCGTTCGGACCGAACTGCTGAACGCGGCGCAGAAGATGCGGTTTGCCGGTGAAATCTCGGCCATCATCGCCCACATCCACACGCTGAAAAATTACCGAACGCTCGGCGATTATTTGGCCGAATCCGACGCGCACGAGGATGTCAAGGAATTGTGGGAGCACCTCGTCTGCTCGAACTTCTTCATTGCGCCGGAAGACGCCCGGAACGTGCCGGGTCCGGTCATCAGCGAATATTACCAAAACCTCTTTCGCTCCCACCGGCCCGTCAATTACATTCTTGGCAGTTGGGCCGTGATCACCAACCAGTTGAGACAGAAGATCGAGGCGGGCGGGCGATGGGAAATCGCGCAGAAGCAAGGGATTGAATCGATCCGGTATGAGGAAGGGAAATACGTGCTTCAAACGAAATTGCGCGAGGCGTCGTTCGATCGCGTCGTTTTCGCGATGCCGGTGCAGCAGGTCGCCAAAATGCTCAGGGGCACCGCTTGGGAGCCGTTCCTGAAACCGTACGAAAACAACACGCCGACCGAGGTGATGGTCTATGACGTCGGGCTGGCCAAAGTCGTCGCTCGCCCGTTCTCCTACATCAGCGACATGAATCACAAGCTGTTCATCAGCGACGTGTCGGCGACCGACAACACGCTGGTTCCCGAAGGGGGACAATTGCTGCAAGGCATCGCCTATATCCGGGACGAAGGGCTTGCGGGCGAAGACGAGCGCAAGGCTTACCTGGACGAACGAATGCGGCAAATGGAGCAACTGTTCGACAAGCATTATCCGGGTTGGCGGGAAGCGGCGGTCGTCCACCGCGTCTCCAAAAAAGCGATGGTGCAAAGCGTGAAGCATATCGCCGGCAACCGGATGCTGCCGATCCGGATCGAGAATGTGCCGTTCTACTTTTGCGGCGACGGCTGCGAAGGCAAGGGCGAGTTGGCCGAGCGGGCGTTTTCCAGCGCGCGGAACGCCGCTCGGGCGCTGCTGCGGGAAGTCGAGGCCATGCGGGCGATGCCGTGAACGCCTTTTCGGAGAGGCGGAAGCGGCGTTTTATGAAGGGGGCAGCGGAAACACTTCGAAAGACACCGTTGTGCCCCCGCCCCATTCGCTCGTTACGCTCAAGCCGATCCCATACAAGGCCAGCAGGCGATAGTGAATGTTGACCAGACCGACCCCTTTTCGCTGCGGCCGGCGCAACAGGAGCGCGTCCACCTTTTGCGGCTTCATGCCGACCCCGTCGTCTTTGACGGAAACCGCGATCTTCCCCGCCATTCCTTCTATTTTCAGCACAACCGTTCCGCCTTGCGGCTTCTGCATCACCCCGTGCCGGACCGCATTCTCCACTATCGGCTGAATGCTGAGCGGCGGAACCCATGCCTGCAAATGATCGTCTACCTCGTACGCGATTCGCAGCCTCTTGCCGAAACGGGCCAGCTCCAAAGCCGCGTAAGAATGGACGAGCTCCAACTCCTTCTCCAGCGTCACCAGTTGGGACGGATTATCGAAGTCAAAGCTGCTGCGCAAGTAACGGCTCAAATCCATCATCAACTGCGTCGCCTTCTCGGGGTCCGTCGGACAAACCGAAATGATGGTATTCAAAGCATTATACAGAAAATGCGGCTTGATCTGGGCTTGCAGGAAGCCGAGCTCCGAGCGAATGGCGGACTGCAGCGATTTGCGCAGCTCCAGCAGCGTGCGCACCCGCGCTTGCAGCACGGCGGCGTCCACCGGCTTGCTCAGGAAATCGTTGGCTCCGGCCAGCAAGCCGGCTTGAACGTCTTCGGCCAGGCTTCTTGCCGTCAACAACAGGATCGGCAATTCGGACAGCCCGTATCGCTCGCGGATGCGGCGGCACAGGTCGAGGCCCGACATCCCGGGCATCATCCAGTCGGTAATGACCAGATCGATCCCCCGATCGCCGCGCAGCGCCCGCAGCGCCTCCGCCCCATTATCGACGGGAATGACCGTGTACCGCTCGACGGACAGCAGGTTGACCAGCACCTGCAAATTGACGGGATCGTCGTCCACCACGATCACCCGGAAGCGGCTCCCGGCTTCCGGGTCCGCGGCGGCGTTGGAAGCCGCTCCGTTCCGGTCGCCCGCCGTCGCGCTCAGCGATTCCCCGCCCGGCGGAGCCGGCGGCGGCTTCTCGCCCGACGGGGCATGCGCCCGTCCCTCGCTCGACAGGGCATGCGCCCGTCCCCCGCTTGACGGGACATGCGTCCGTCCCCCGCCCGACGAGGCAAGCGGCGGTTCCCCTGTCGGCGTGGCAACCGCCGCTTGCTCGGCGGCGGCGCGCCCGATCGGCGCGGAAGCCTCCGCCGCGACAGGAACGGTGAAGCGAAAGACGGAGCCGCTGCCCGG
>CAYYCV010000067.1:2525-7614 GCA_964470405.1 uncultured Caryophanales bacterium | reverse complement strand
CTCCAGATGCCCGCCGCCAAGCTCCACCAGTTTTTTCGTGATGCTCAGGCCGATTCCCGTCCCGGCATAGGAAGCATGCGCCGGCGAAGCGGCCGCGAGAAACGGCTTGAAAATATCATCCAGCCGCTCCCTCTCTATCCCCGTCCCGGTATCGGCCACACAAACCGTTACCATGCCGGCGCCGGCTTCCGCATAGACCCGGATTTCCCCCGTTTCGGTGAATTTCACCGCATTGCCCAGCAGGTTGTATAAAATTTGCTGCAGCCGATTCTCGTCCGCGTCAAGCAGCGGCAAATGCTCCGGCCAGCGCTGGATCAAATCCACCCCCTTTTTCCGCGATAAATGGCCGACCACCTCCAGCACGGACTGAGCCACGGAGGGAAGATGGACGGCGCGTCGATGCAAAATCACATCCCCGTTTTTCAATTTGGCAAAATCCAAAATATCATGAATCAAATAACTGAGCCGCTTGCCTGTGGATACGATCATGGACATTTGTCTGACCTGCTCCCGGTTCAATCCGCCCGCCACGCCCCCAAGCAGCGATTCGGCGATATTGATGATGCCGTGCAGCGGCGTCCGCAATTCGTGCGACGTGTTGGCCATAAACTCGTCCTTCAGCCCGTCCAGCGTCAGCAATTTTTGCGAAAGCACCTCGATCTCATGAAACGATCTGGCAAAACGCCGGGCGAGCACCGCCAATTGCAAAACGACAAAGATCAGCGTTTCGTAAGAAATAAGCAGTTGGTCCCGCAAAACGCCCTGCACATGCATCGCATTCGCCGCCATAATGCACAAAACGCTCATGACGCTAAGCAGTATAAAAACCATGCTGCCGGAACGGTCCTTGATGCCTTTGAACATCATGTACAGCGTGCCGCAAACGCAAACCGAGGTGGTCAACAGCAGCCAGGGAAAGAGCCGGGAATATACCAGCGCCGGAACGCTCACCGCCATGATCAGCGAAGCGACGCCAAGCGCATCGCACGCGCGCATGAACACCCGATGGATCGCATGCGGCACCAAAACGTCCGCGTAACGAATCAGAAAATAAACGATGAACACCGCTGAAACATTTTGCATTTTAAGAACCGTCTCATAGCTTAACCCCGGCGCGATCGCCGCAATCAGCTTCTCGCCGTGCGTCAACGTATACACCAGCGTAACCAGGCAAAAAAAGCCCAGGTAAAGCAGCGCATACTCCTGTCGCCTCATCCGATGCAGGATCAGCAAAAAAATGAAAAACAGCGTAAACCCGGCGATGCTGAAGTAATCCCCGAACATCGCCCTTTCCCGGTTCCGCGTGATCGCCTGCTGATCCCCGAACAGCATCGGATAAATCATGCCCCCCGACGAATAGCTGAAATTCGCCACGTGCACGATAATGTCCACTTCATCGCCGCCGACATAGGCAAACCCGACATAAGGCGCATTATACGGCACGCTGCCTTCGGGCGACGGGCCGGGAGTCCCGCTTGCTCCGACCTCCTGGCCGTTGATGAACACTTTGTTGGCCATGCGTATATTCGTCGTTCGAATCCCGTAAACGCCCTCATGTCCCGCCGCCAGACGCAAGCGCAGGCGAAACGTGCCGTACCCCGTGCCCGTGGAAGCCGGCCGCCCATCATCGGCGATATAAGCGTTCCATCGGCCGGGAACTTCGACCATTCCCGAAAGCGCGGGAGGTTGGCCGTTTGCCGGCGGAGAGGCGGCGAATTGCTCCGGAGCAAGCAACTGGCCGCGATAGAACTCCCACTCTCCGCGAAGGGCGACAATCCCGTCCCGGGAGCTGTCCCACCCGCTTAAATCCATCACGCCGCCAACGGACCGCGGGCTTTGTTTCACCGATATTTCAGCGTGAACATACCAGAAGGCGGGTATCGCAACCATGACAAAAAAGCCCATGATGACCAACCACCATCGCTTGCCCATGTCGCCCCACCCTTTTGGCGCAAACCGCATGAACGATTTGCGTATCATTAATGTTCTCCCCGAAATGCCAATACGGCTTGCAGCCGCGCCAGCGTCTTGTTCAACCGCTCTTGCTCCAGCGGTTTCTTCACGTAATCCAGCACCCCTTTTTCAAAGGCAAGCAAAGCGCAGTTCTGATTCTCGGTTGCAAATACAAAAAGAACGCCCGGGTTCTTCTGCCTGACCCGATCGACGACTTCCAACCCATTCAGGCCCCTGAGATGGATATCGAGAAACAGCGCGTCCGGCTGCGTCAGATCGATCTCATTCATCGCAACGTAAGGATCCGTCGACATGCCGACAACGTCAACCGCTTGCGGCTGCCGCAGCATGATGGAAAGCCGCTGCAAATCTTTCTGCTTCGAGTCCAATAAATAGACGCTGAGCATCCTCTTCCACCCCTCGGACAAATAAAACTGCTTGCCCAAAGTATAGCAGGCGGCGCTGTACAGCTTCTAAACATTCAAAGCAATTTGTCCCATCGCGCGAAGAATTCCTCCGTCTGAGGTTCGGGCTTGACGCCGAGCTCTTCCTTGAGCAAGGCGGCGAAGGAGGCAAAGCAACGCCTCAGCGCGCCCTGGTCTTTCAGCTTGACATAGGCGCTCAACAGCAGCCTGCATATTTCGTCGGAATAAGGATCCTTCTCCTGGGCGGCCAGCAGCCTTTGTACGGCCGGGCGCGCCTTCCCTTCTTCCAGTTCAAGCCGCGCCATGTCGCACACGATATCGAGATAACGCCGGCGCAGTTCCTCTCTTTTTTTCCCGGCCCATTCGTAATCGTGATCTTCCAAATAATCGCCGCGATACAGCGACAGCAATTGTTCATAGTGATTCCAGTTTTCTTGGATCGGGCGCTCGGGCTTCGCCAATCCCCGTTCGAATAGCTGAACATCGGTGCGAATGCCGCCCATCAGAAGCCGGTAGCTTTCGTCCGTGTATTCAATGACAAATGGCAGGTCCGCCCTTTTCATCAAGCTTCGGATCCGGGAGATCGAATGATGCAAGTATGTCGTTGCCTTGTCGTAATCCACCTCCGGCCACAACGTTTCAATCAGCCGTTCCTTGGATACCCGGCTGTCCCCGATATGGATCAGATAGGCAAACAGCTCCTGCGCTTTTTTCGTCCGCCATCTCAAATGTTCCCGCGAGCTTCCAGCGCTCTCCGAAACAATCTCCAATTGTTTGAAGCAACGCACAAGCCGTCCGTCCGAACGGTCGGCGTCGGACCGGCGAGCCGCCGCCAGCTTGACGTATTCCTCGATACGGTCAAGGGTCTTGCCGATGCGCGCCCGGTCAATCGGCTTTAACAAATAATCGAGCGCATTCAGCTCGAACGCCTTCAGCGCATGCTCGGAATAGGCCGTAATATAGACGATCCGAACGCCGTTGCCGACGCGTTGAAAGTGCTCGGCCGCCTCCAACCCGTTCATTTGCGGCATCCCGATATCCAGAAAAACGATATCGACCTGATTTTCGGCAAGGCACAGAAGGCCTTCTTCGGCGGAGGTGTACATGCCTACGATTTCAACGCGGCCATCCGCGCGAAGCAGCCTTTCCAAATAGGCCAGCGCCGGCTCTTCATCGTCAATCAATACCGCCTTCATCCTGTTTCGTCCTTCTCTCTCCGACATCGGGGAAATCAACACGCCTTCCGAGCGCTTTCAGTGGAAATAAACATGCCTTTAGAGGTGTAAAATGAGAAAAGCGGCGCGGGGGTTGGGCATGGGCTGGAGAAACGGCAAGAGTCGCCTTTGTCCGCAGATTTCTTGCTTTAAGAAAATTCCTGCAAAAGTGCATCTATTCGCAGGCCGCCACAGCTATTTTCGGAAAATTCCTGCTTTTATGCAGTTATTTCAAAGCATTTCGCTTCATTCCGGCGCGTGAGCACAAAATAGATGCATTTTTGCAGCAATTTGATCTCGCGGGCTTCCGGTGAGCACAATAGATGCATTTTTGCAGCAATTTGATCCCCTGAGCTTCCGATGGGCGCAATAGATGCATTTTTGCAGCAATTCATTCCTCCGCTCATCCAACCAACGCAAAAGATGCGCCATTGCAGGAATTATCGCCCGACAAAATGGGGGGCTTCACCGCCATTTTACCGCCCGGCCTTTACGGAAGAAGACATTTCCCTGCTCGGAACCATGCTCTCTACCGCAGCGACGGCTTCTTCAACCGTTGTGGCCCGGATCGACCTCATTTGGCCGGGTTCCATCCCGTATTGCCCGGTGGTGTACGCATACCGGGGGTCATAGTAATAGACCAGCAGCAGTTCCACGGCCCGGGCGAATTCCCCCTGCTTCAAACTCGTTTCGATCTCGGCGGCGATCGGCGTGTGAATGCGCGATTGAATGCGGCGATAGGCGTTCAGGCATTCCTCCGCGTGCTCCCACGGATGATAATCGTTCAGAATATGCCGGACGCGCGACGCGATCGGCATTTCCAAAAAAATATGAACGCTATCTTCCCTTTTCCGCATCAGGAATTCCGGCACGATGACTTTGCCGATGCGCTTGCTTTCCGCCTCCAGCATCACGTAAGGCTCCCGCATGTAGCCCAGAACCTCCTCAAGAAGCAGCGCGTCGAAGGTTTTCTGATTGTTTCCTTTCAAGCCGATTTCGCCAAAAATAGAGCCTCTGTGCCCCGCCATTCCTTCCAGGTCCAGCACCGGATGACCGCGTTCCTTCAAGGCGCGCAGCACCAGCGTCTTCCCCGTCCCCGTGTTGCCGTGGATGATATAGGCGGCAGGCGGAAAAACGCAGCTCTCCAGCGTGTCCACGACCCATTTGCGATAGGCGCGGTAGCCGCCATTTAATCGGCTGACATGGATATCCATAAGGGACAGCACGGTGGCCGTCGTCTTGCTGCGCATGCCCCCGCGCCAACAGAAGACCGTTTTGTTCCCCTCGATTTGGGAAAAGCTTCGTATGAAACGGGGCAGCTTGGCCGACACGATTTCCAGCCCTCGCTCCTTGGCCGCCTGACTGCCGATTCGGTTGTAGATCGTGCCGATTTCCGCCCGTTCCCCGTCATCGAAAAGAGGGATGTTCAAGCTTCCGGGAATCGTCGATTCTTCGTATTCGGCAGGCGACCTGACATCGATCAAGGTCATTTCGTTG
>CAYYCV010000067.1:0-2515 GCA_964470405.1 uncultured Caryophanales bacterium | reverse complement strand
CTCCATTTCAATATCCTGAAACATCGTCGCGCTCCCCGCTGCTTTCGTTTATTCAACCACAATCCGGCCGGAATCGACTTTCGCAACTTCCCCGATTTCTTTCGCCTCTACTCCGGCCTGCACCAACTCGCGCAGAAGGTCGTCCGCCTGCCCCGCGCTGACGGAAATCAGCAGCCCTCCCGAAGTCACCGCATCGCACAAGATCCATCGATCGATTTGATCCAGCTCCTCCGGAAATGCCACATCCCCCTGCACATGAGCAAAATTGTTCTTCGTCCCGCCGGGAACGAAGCCTTGTTCGGCCAGTTCCCTGACCCGCGGCAGCACGGGAACGTCCCGTCGGCGAATGCGGATTTCCACCCCGCTGCCCTTGGCCATCTCCAGGCTGTGACCGAGAAGCCCGAATCCGGTTACGTCCGTGCAGGCGTGAACCTCGTACGCCGCCATGATTTCCGCGGCTGTTTTGTTCAAGGTGGTCATCACCTCGGTGACCCTGCGCGTTTCCTCCGTAGTCAATTGGTTTTTTTTGATCGATGTCGTCATGATTCCGACGCCGATCGGCTTGGTCAGAATGATCCGATCGCCGGGTCGCGCCCCCGTGTTGCTGCGAATTCGATCGGGATGGATCAAGCCCGTGACCGCCAGCCCGAATTTCGGCTCTTTGTCGTCGATGGAATGGCCGCCGACCAGGGTGACGCCCGCTTCGCTCATCTTCTCGGAAGCGCCGCGCAAAATATCGGCAAGCACCTGCTTGTCCAATGTCGAAATGGGAAAAGCGACAATATTTAATGCCGTTAATGGTTTGCCGCCCATCGCATAAATATCGCTGATCGCGTTGGCCGCGGCAATTTGTCCGAACGCGTAAGGATCATCGACGATCGGGTGAAGAAATCCACCGTTTGAACCAGCGCCAGATCGTCGCTCAATTTATATACTCCGGCATCGTCGCTCGTATCGAGCCCAATCAGCAAGTTGGGATCGGGCAAAGCCGGGGGAAGACAGCGAATGACCTGCATCAGGTCCGCGGGCCCGATTTTGCAGCCGCAGCCTCCCTTGCTGGATAATGAGGTTAGTTTGATTCCGGCATCTGACTCCATTCACCTGCACGACCTTTCTTCTCTATATACCTTATACCTTTAAATAAATCGTACACATGAACGGGCCGGAACGCAAATTTTTTTTCGCCTTCTTTTCCACGGTTTATGTTATAATTTGGTTTGATTTCGCAACATTCCGTACATATGGAGGTTTGTCATGCAGTCACCCGCCAATTTGAGAATGGAACCGCAGTTTAAAATATCCAGAGGGGTTTGGATGACGGCTTTGTTTTTGCTGATTGCCGCCGCGGGCTTGCTGTATGTCAAATGGTGGCCTTATTACCACAAAGCCTTGCTGTCGGCCGATCAGCATTCCATCGGCTCCTCGATCCTCGGGGAAACTTCCCTGCATCTGGAGAGCGCTTCTTCCGTGAAGGACGCGCTTCATTACAGCCTTGTTTATTTAAAAGCGATATGGAAAGCGGCGGCGCTGGCCGTCGTGCTCGGCTCGCTGCTGCAGGTGCTCATACCGAGGCGGTGGCTCCTCTCCCTGTTCGGCGGGGCTAACTTTCGCAGCGCGCTCCATGGGGGCATCGCCGCGCTTCCCGGCATGATGTGCACCTGCTGCGCCGCGCCGGTAGCCGCAGGCATGCGCAAAAGCCGCGTTTCCGCGGGCGCCGCGATCGCTTTTTGGCTCGGCAATCCGCTGCTGAATCCGGCGGTGCTGATTTTTATGACCTTCGTGCTTTCCTGGAAATTTACGCTGATGCGGATTCTGTTCGGACTGGCCCTGACTTTCGGCGTCAGTTACCTCGTCAACCGGCTCATGAGAAACAAAGAACCGCTGCATTCGGACATTCCGGGATTTCCCGACGCTTCGGCCGAGGCGGAAGGGTCTTTTGGCCTGCGCTGGCTGAAAAGCTTGGGCCGGTTGCTGCTGCAAATCGCGCCGGCCTATCTGGTCGCCGTGCTGGCGCTCGGCGCGTTGAAGGAATGGTTCTTCCCCCTGCAGTTGGGCGACGGATTCGCGGCGCTTCTCGTCCTCTCGCTGACGAGCGCCTTGTTCGTCATTCCGACGGCTGCCGAAATTCCGATCATTCAAACCTTTACCGCCGCCGGAATGGGAGCGGGACCCGCGGCGGTGATGCTGATGACGCTTCCCGCGATCAGCCTGCCTTCCATGGTGATTCTGTATCGTTCGTTTCCGAAAAGAATCTTGCTGGTGGTTTTCGGTTCCGTGGGTTTCGTCGGCTTGATCAGCGGATGGATCGGCGGCATGTTTCTTTGAGGGGGCTTGCAGGAAGATCGCAAACAGGTGTCGAAATTTTGTTTATATATTCGAAATCTGTGTCATCGTGAGGTGATTTTGTGAAGCGACAACCCATCATGCCGGCGGGAGCAAGCCGTCGTTCCTCCGGCGGCGCAAGAGCGGTGCGAATTCTTTTTCGCATTCTTGCCGCCGTATTCGTTCTGTGCGT
>CAYYCV010000066.1:5435-21857 GCA_964470405.1 uncultured Caryophanales bacterium | reverse complement strand
CTTCGGCCCCGCCGTCTTCGCGCCATGCGCCAAGGCCAGGGGCCGCTTCGGCTCCGCCGTCTTCGCGCCGAGCGCCGAGGCCAGGGGCCGCTTCGCGCCAAGCGTGGAGGGCGGCAGCGATCCCGCCGTATTGTGCCGCATGCGCGTAGACCCACCGTTCCACGCCAAACGCCACGCACCCCGAATGAAGAAATTCCCCGGACGCGTCCCTGATATTAAACGATTTGCACAGCGAGTCGCGAACATGATTGAAGGAGGCCAGGGAAAAGGAATGCCTCTCATTGATTTCCGCAACCAGCTCGTACTTGGTGTGGGACGCCATTTGAAATTGGGCTTTTTCCATATCTTCGTTGAAATAGAACGGGTCATTTGCCGTTTCGATCCTCCCTTTCAACCCCAACCGCAAAAAAAGCTCCCACACTACCATCATCATCCGATGGCGCATGTCCTCCACTTCTTCTTCTTTCCCGAAAAATATAATTTCCCGCATCGTAAATTCCCTTTGGCGGTGCCTTCCCACCCGCCAGGCCGCTTCATGCCTGAAACAGGAACCGCTTGCCGTGACCGCGAACGGCCCGTCGTGCACCGTGTCCCGAAACTCGTCGTAGCAATGAAAACATACGGCCGGCGCCAACAAATACCCGGAGCTTCTCGCGTATTGCCGATATTCGCTCGGCTGTTCGCGCACCTTCCGCAACACGCCGATGTCATGCGGAAATTCGGAAACCGCATACAGATTTTGCGGAAAAGTCGACATATAATTGCACTTTTGCAGCGTTTCCGCCTGGATCAAAGAAGGGTATTGCCGGAGCTGCGCCCGATATTTCCCGGCGATTTCCGCAAATATGCGGTCGAACCGGGCGCACAGTTCCACCGCCCCGGCTTGCCGCATATCGAATTCCGGTGCCGGTTCTGCCGGACCGCGGTCCATTTCGTCATGGAAATGGAGGTTATCGCTCCGCGATCGGATCACTCGCGGCTTGAATATTTTCGCGCCGCGCTCCGCACGGACGAGTTCGTCCAACACCCGGAGCGCCTTCGGCGAAGGCTCGTCCGCCTCCAGCACGATAGTCGCCTCGTCCGGGTCGTATCGGCATCCGGCGATCGTCTCCGTATAATAAGCGAACTTGGAAAGGATCGACCGGACGGCCTCCTCCTCCATTGCGAAGGGCATGCGATACTTCATTTCCATGGGAAGCCCACCTTTGCCTGCAAAATAACGCGCACAATCGGGCCCTGCACCGCATGATCAGACCCTGCGCGTTATAACCGTACTACGCCGATGGCTGTATTTCACGGCTTCCGTTGCGCTGTTTGCGCCTTTAAAAGCGCGATAAACAAAGCGGCGCAGAGGCTAAGGTGAGCTAAGGCGTTAGCTGTCGTGCGGTTATGAGGATCGCATAGGGTTGTATCTCAGTGGAATACACGTATTTACACGCACAAAGAGCCGCATGGTTATTCGGATTGAATAGGATTGAAAGAAAACTGTGCGGAGTGCTACAAGTGTGCGAAGCGCACAGGTGGTGCGGATGGGCAAGGTGCGTGGGCATGCAAATTGCACAAGGTACAGGGTGAGTGTATGGATTGTGTAAGGTAATGAGGTTCGTGAGTGTACGGATTGCGTGAGGTACATGGGGTTCGCGGCCGCACAAAGTACGTACGAGTATGCAAAAGTAGGCGGAGTTCGGTCCAGAGATGTTCGAAACTTGCAAAAATTCATCTTTTGCGATTTCCCGCTACGGGTCATTGACACTTTGAGGCCATTGAACGCTAATAACTGCAAAAGTGCATCTTTTTGAGGCCTGTTTTGGGCGCTAGGAGGAAATACCTGCAAAAATACAGGTATTTCAAGGCCGATCGCCGTAAATGGGGAAATGATCGCAAAACACCTGCACTTTTGCAGGTATTTCCTCCAACATATCGTCCATGGAGAAAATAAATGCACTTTCGCAGGAATTTTAGCTCGGGTGGTTAAAATTTGATCTACTTTTAGATCGAAAAGTGCCCGAGCTTGCGCGTCCGATTCCACGGTTCGGTGTGATGGACACGGTGCACGGTTCGATGCGGCAAACCCGATTCATGGTTCATACGAGAACCGGTTCACGATCCGGCGCACGGGCGCGGCTCACGGTCTGGGGCGGCGGATCCGATTCGTTGTCCGTGCGGGAAAACTGGTTCACGATCCGGCGCGCGGCTCACGGTCCGACGTGACGGACGCGACCCCGCGTGTGAGCGCGGCTCACGGTCCAATGCGGCGGCCCGATTCATGGCCCGGGGCACGCGCAGACGCCTCATCGGCGGCCCGCCTAAAAGTGCCTGAAACAGGCTGCGCAGTGGACGACACGGGCTTTCGGACGCGATTGCCCCGAGTTTTCTCGCCACACGTTTCACGTTTAATGAACCGCCAGCTTGTACCCGACCCCGCGAACCGACTCGATCTGCACCGTGTGCTGATCCATTTCCAGCTTTTTGCGCAGCGAGCTGAGGTGCACGTCAATCGTCCTTTGCCCTCCGAAATAATCGTACCCCCACACGGCGTTCATGAGCTGATCCCGGGTCACCACAACGCCCGGACGTTCGGCCATGTAAAGCAAAATCTCGAATTCTTTAGGACGAAGAGAGACGGGCGCTTCCCCCAGAACAGCTTCATATTTTTCCGGATATACCTTCAGTTGGCCAATGACAATGACCTTTTCCGGCGACGGATCAGCTTCCGCGGACGTAACGCCGGCGCGCGTGCGCCTTAGCACGGCCGACACGCGGGCGAACAGTTCGGCCACGCTGAACGGCTTGGTGATATAATCGTCGGCGCCCAGGGTGAGGCCCTGCACAATTTCTTCCTCGCCGGTGCGCGCCGTCAGCATAATGACGGGCGTTCGATTCGACGCCTGACGAAGCTTTTCCAAAATTTCAAATCCGTTCAGTCCCGGCAGCATAATATCCAAAATCAGCAAATCATAAGCGTGGCGCAGCGCTTCCTGCAATCCTTCCCCGCCGTGCTCCGCCACCTGCACCCGATACCCTTCCCGCGTCAAATTGTAGGAAAGCAGCTTGGCCAATGTTGGCTCATCCTCAATAATTAAAATCTCGGTCGTCATCGTATCCCCCTTCCCCCCTTACCGCTGGATCACCGGAAGCTCGATCGCGAAAGTGGTGCCGCTGCCGACCTATAATTACAACTAGATATCACATTTCTCCATATCTAAAATATAATATACGATCGACAAGCCCAATCCGGTCCCGCCCGAACGCCGCGACCGCGCTTTGTCCACCCGGTAAAAACGCTCGAATATGCGCGGGACGTCTTCCTTCGGGATACCCATGCCCGTATCGGAAATCGTAATCCGCACCTTTTCCTCGCCGTCCTCTTCCGCCGCCGGGGCGATGTCCGCCTGCAGCCTGATCCTTCCTCCGTCATTCGTATAGTTGATGCTGTTGGACAGCAGGTTGATCAGAATTTGCCGCAGCCTGTCTTCATCCGCCTCCATGTACAACCCTTCCCCGACGTGCAGTTGAAGGTCCAGCCGTTTTTTCTCCGCTTCCTTCCTCATCATCTCCAGCGTCTTGGTCATAAAGCCGCGCAGCTCGACAGGCGAAAAATGGAGCGGGACCAATTTCGATTCAATGCGGGAAAGCTCCAGGATGTCGCCGATCAGCCGATTCAACCGGTCGCTCTCTTCCTCGATCGTGCGCAGAAACGACCGGGCCGTCTCCGGCTCGTTCATCGCCCCCGCCAACAAGGTCTCGGCATAGCCTTTCACCGCCGCGACCGGCGTCTTCAACTCATGCGACACGTTGGCTACGAATTCGCTCCGCATTCGTTCCAGGCGGCGGATGGACGTAATGTCGTGCAGCACAATCAGGATGTCTCCCCACCCCTCGTTCATTTGCAAAATCGGGATCAGGTGAATGTCCAGCGTGCGTTCCTCCGGGAAGTGAACATGCATTTCTTCGCGGATACGCTCCTTTTTCAACCTGCATTTTTCGAGGAGCGGGATAAACCGGATGCGCTCTTTCAAATCGGCCGATTTCTTATATAATAGCTCATCTCCGGTAAAACCCAAAATGTCCTCGGCGGATCGGTTCATCAGCACCACGGTATCCTCCCGGTCGATCATGATGACCCCGCTGATCATATGATCCAGCACGCTTTTCAACCTGCGCTCGTCTTCCATAATCCGCTCCATTTGCTGCTCCAGATTTCCCGCCATCGTATTGACCGCAAGGCCCAGCAGACCGACTTCATCCTTGTTCCGAATGCGAACGCGCGCGCTGTAATTGCGGTTGGAAATTTGTTGAGCCACCCGCATAATTTCGGCCAACGGCTTCGTCAAATTGTGCGCGATGCGGTAGCTGATCAGGCCGGCGGCCAAAAACAAAACGAGCAGCCCGGCCACCAAAACCATCCACAACTGCCGAATCGAAGCCTCCACTTCCTCCAGGCTTACCGAAAGGCGTTCGTATCCCTGGATTCGCCCCTCCTCCATGACCGCAATGGCCGCATAAAGCATGTTCTTGCCCATCGTCTCGCTGGGCCGAATCGCGTAACCGATCCCTTCCGTCCGCGCTTGCGCGATCTCCTCGCGATCCAGGTGATTTTCCATCGTATTCGGGTCGGAATCGGAGTCCCCCATCACCGTGCCATCCTCCCGGATAAAAGTGAGACGGGCATCCGCCGATGTCCGCAACGCGCGGGCCAGATCGTTGAAATATCGCTGCCGTTCAGCCAAATCCGCAGTATCCTCCCAACGCGTCGTCATCCGGATGATCCGCAGTTCCCGCGCCATGTCTTTCCGGAGCGCCGCGATTTGCGAATTTTCCAGCATCTTGGCCATGAACAGCCCGGCCGCCAACACGGACAAGCCGATGACGACGATAAAAATCGAGGTTAACCGCAAGCGGAATTGATTCATGGCATGCACGGCCTTTCGCGCTTAAATATTTAAATCCTTAAATATTCAAATCCTTACGTTTTCCCGTCACCAGAAAAATCACGCCCTCGCCGATGTTCGTCGCATGGTCGGCCACGCGTTCCAGGCCATGGGCGACCATAATCAAATGCACCAGTTGATTGTTTAACGCGGCATCGGCACCCATGAGGGAAATCAACTCCTGATGGACCCGGCTATACAGTTTATCCACCTTGTCATCCTTAAGTGCCAGCGCAGCGGCGCGCTGAATGTCGCGACGGGTATAGGAGGCCAGGCTTTCCCGCAGCATCTCCTCGGCGGTTTCGGCCATGATGCGGATATCGGTCAACGGCTTCACCCGAGGCTGCCCCGACAGACGGAGCGTGCTTTGCGCGATATCCACGGCATGATCGGCTACCCTTTCCAGGTCGATGGCAATTTTCAGGGCCATGCCGATCCGCCGGAGATCGCTGGCCATCGGCTGCTGCAGAGCAATCAGGTTCAGGCAATATTGCTCCACGCCCAGCATCATTTCATCGATGGCGTCGTCTTGGCGGATGACCTCCCGGGCCAAATTCTCATCGGGTTTCGACAAAGATTCCACAGCTTGATGGATCAATCGTTCCGCCGCCGCGCCCATGCGCAGCAATTCCGCTTGCAATTCATCCAGCGATTGATGAAAGCTCCCGCGCGTATCCATGCTGTTGCCTCCTCTTTTATCCGAATCTGCCTGTGATATATTCTTCCGTTTTTCGGTGGCCCGGAGCCGTGAATATTTTATCCGTTTGATCCGATTCTACCACAATTCCGTTGAGGAAAAACGCCGTATGGTCCGATATTCTCGCCGCCTGCTGCATATTGTGCGTCACGATGACGATCGTATACTTCTCCTTGAGCGTTCGCGCCAGCTCTTCCACCTTCAAGGTGGAAACGGGATCCAACGCGGAGGTGGGCTCATCCATCAACAGGACGTCCGGTTCCACCGCGAGCAGACGGGCGATGCACAACCGCTGCTGCTGGCCGCCGGAAAGCCCCAGGGCCGGCTTGTTCAGCCTGTCCTTCACCTCGTCCCAAAGAGCCGCCTGCACCAAGCTCCGTTCGACCCGCTCATTCAACAGTGCCTTCTTCTTCGTCCCGTGGATGCGCGGACCGTAAGCGACATTATCGTAAATGCTCATGGGGAAAGGATTCGGTCGTTGAAACACCATTCCCACCCGTTTGCGAAGCGCGGCGACATCGGTATCCTGCGCGTAAATATTCATTCCGTCCACCCGCACCTGTCCCGTGATCCTCACCCCGTCGATCAGGTCGTTCATCCGGTTCAGCGTGCGCAGAAACGTCGATTTACCGCATCCGGAAGGGCCGATCAAAGCGGTGATCGCCTGACTTTGAACGTTCAGGTCGACATCCTTCAATGCCCGGTTCGGTCCATAAAATAAATTCAATTGTTGTACGGTGATTTTGTCGCGGCGATTCACGGCGATTTCCTCCCTGACATTCTTTTTTGCAGCATGCGGCCGGGCACGGCGACCAGCAAATTGAACGCAAGCACCACGATGACGAGCAGCGCGGCGCTGCCCTGAGCGATTTCCCGCGCATCCGGCACGGTCGATTGGGCCATGACGTACCAAAGATGGACGGAAAGCGTTTCCCCCATCGCCATCGGATTGAAGTCGGGAAAATGGCGGGAGACGGACAAGCCGGAAGTAAAAACGAGGATCGCCGACTCCCCCAAGGCGCGCCCCGAAGCAAGCGTTACGCCGGTAACCAGGCTGGACAGCGAAGCCGGAATCAGCACCTTGCGAATCGCCTGCCAGCCCGTGGAGCCGAGCGCCAGCGAAGCTTCCCGGTACGAGCCGGGAACGGCGCGGATCGCCTCCTCGCTCACCCGCACCAGCACGGGCAAATTCAACAAAGCCAGCGTCAGCGCGCCGGACAGTATGGAAAATGAAAAGCCCAGCCATTTGACGAACAGCAGCATGCCAAACAGGGCAAACACGATGGAAGGCACCGAGGAAAGGGATTCCACCGAAATGCGAATCGCTGTGGTGAACGGATGGGGCTTGGCATAGAGAGCCAAATAGATCCCTGCGCCCAAACCGACCGGAAGCGAAAACAACAGCGAAAGCAGCAAAATATAGAACGAATTGAACAGCATCGGTCCCACGCCGCCGCCTGCCAAAATTTCCTGCGGTTTCCCGAAAACAAACCTCCATGACCAATGCGGCAAACCCTCGCCCAAAATCGTCCCCAGCACCCATACCAGCAACAGCATAATCAGGCCGCCCGCCGCCCAGAAAAAAACGGTGGCGATCCGATCCTTCCGGCGATTGCTCAACGGAACTCCCTCCTTCCGGAAACGATTCGGATGATCACGATAAAGAACAACGAAATAAGCAATAATAACAGAGCCATGAAATATAATACGTTGTTCCACGCCGAGCCGTAGGCGGTAAAGGTCATGTCCTTCATGATCGCCGTCGTCAAGACGGTTGTGGAATCCAACAGCGATTCGGGCATCTGCGGCGCATTGCCGATCACCATCAACACGGCCATCGTTTCGCCGATAGCCCTGCCCATGCCGAGCCCGATTCCCGTTGCGAGGCCGGAACGGGCGGCCGGCAGCAGGACGCGCCGGATCGTTTGCCACCTCGTTGCGCCCAAGGCCAACGAGGCTTCCTCCAGCGCAGGCGGGAGGCTGCGCAGCGCGTCCTCGCCGATCGACAATATCGTGGGAAAAATCATGATCGCCAACACGACGGCAGCGGGTAAAATGCCATATCCGGTCGTCCCCGTCAAATTTCGGAAAAAGGGCACCAACACCGTTAAGCCGATCAGCCCGTAGACCACCGAAGGAATGCCGACAAACAAATCGGTGGCCGGGCGCATCATCTCGCGAATCCATCGGGGCGAAATTTTGGCTGCGAATATCGCACCGGAAACGGCCAGCGGCACCGCCAAAGCGACAGATAATACCGTCAAAACCGCAGTGCTTAACAAAAACGCCGCTAAGCCGAACCGGCCTTGTGAAGGAGTCCAATCCGCGGAGAGAAACAACTCTGCCGCGGAGACGTCCTTAAAGCTTTGCAATCCCTGGTAGCCGACGAACAAAATGATCGATAGAATCGCGATGGAAACCACGACGGCGCTGATCAAAAAAAGATGGCGCATGCCCTGATCGATACGCTTCCGCATCACGCTCCGCCTAGTTGCTCAAGAATGCCGCGGGAAGAAACTTTAATTGCTCCACCCGGGATCCTTGAAACGCATCGCTCAGGATGTAATCCAGAAACGCTTTGACCGCGCCTGTCGGCTCGCCCTTCGTATACATGTGTTCCACGCCGTACAGCGGATACTGTCCGCTGCGGATCGCATCCGGCGAATACGCCACGCCTTCGAATTGAAGCGCTTTTAACGAATCGTCCACATAGGGCGCATCGATGTAACCGATCGCTCCCGGCGTCTCCGCCACCGACGTTTTCATGGCGCCGCTCTCCGCCTGCGTGATGCCGTCTTTCGTAAACTCTTTGCCGTCCAGCACCAGATTCACGATCAACTTGCGGGAGCCGGAGCTTTCAGGCCGGGTCACAATGATAATCTTGCGATCTTTTCCGCCGACCTCTTGCCAGTTGGTAATCTTGCCCGTGAAAATATCCGCCGCCTGTTGCTTGGTTAAGCTATCCACCGCGACATCTTTATTGACGATCAGGATGAACGGCGCGATCGCCACGACGTGATCGACAAGCCCGCTGTCGTTGTATTGCGCATCGAAAGCAACATCCGAGTTGCCGATATCCGATGTTCCGTCCGCCACATTTTTAATCCCGGTTCCCGATCCGCCCCCGGTCACATTGACCGTCACGCCTTGATGCAGGTCCATAAATTCCACCGCCGCCTGCTTGACCAACGGCAGCAAAGCGCTTGAGCCGGAAGCCGTGACGGTGCCCGTGAGTTTTTCCGTCTGCGCCGATGCCTGTTTTCCCGATGCTGCCGCATCATTGCCGCTCTTGTTGGCGACCGACGTTCCGCAGCCGCTCAGCAATACCGCACCGAGCATGCCAACCAACGCGATGCTTGCCCCATTCTTTAACCATGATTTCATGTCCCATCCATCCCCTTATCCTGTTTTGTACAATGCCATCATATCAGGGGATGGTTAAATCCAATTCCATAGAACGTAAAGCCTGTGTAAAATCTCATGCGCGGTGAAAAAAAATAATCATGAAAAAACGATCGCTACCGTCTCTCCAACCCTCCCCTGCACGACAAAATATAGGCGGAATTCTCATCCCTGCTGGGCAGCAGCGAACGAGTTGGCAGTATCGGACAGGTTGGCGGGCGGCACCGAACGAGTTGGCGACAGCGGACAGTTTTCACGGTTCGGAGGTTGGCCGGCGTCCTTGGGATAAAACACCTGCAAAAGTGCATCTTTTTTCGGCCTATCGTAGGTGATGGAGAGAAATACCTGCGAATATGCAGGTATTTGAGGCTCAACCTCTCGTTGACGGCGATTGGCTTTGAAATACCTGCGTTTCCGCAGGTATTTTTTCTGGCGCATCACCTGCGAAAAAAATAAATGCACTTTTGCAGGAATTCCATTCTCCTCCCCGCTCCTCGCCTCCGACAATCCGGCGAAAAGACGGCGCAGACTTCAAAACACACCGTTATACTGGCGACAATTTATAAAAGAAGAATGACAACCAGGATAAATTTGGATGGAAATGCCTTAAACAGCAATTACTTTGCTTTAGTTTTTTTTATGTTTTTATTGTAGGCTCGTTTGTCTATATAAAAATTAGAAGGTTCTTGAATGACTACGTATGGTTTACCCGATTCGGAAAAGAGTAATTTACCAAAAACTATAAATGGAACTGTATACCTCCATGTAGATCGTCAAATATCCTGAAGAGTGAGCTTGGGATGCATAATCATCTCCTTCGTTAATAATCAAAATTATCATCCTCGTCAATATCATCCTCATTTTCAAATGCAGGATTAAAAAACCATTCCTCCTTCATAACTTCCTTGCGAATACAGCTATTGACTAAAGTAGCCCCCTCTTGGGTCAAATACCTCGTATCGCTATCGTCATTCTCGTGATCATATTTGGATCCTTTAGATGCAAATATAGCTCCATAATGAAGAACGGCCTGGCGAACCATCTCTGTTCCAATGCCCTGGCCTTGATATTTACTGTTCGTCTTCACATTATTAATCCAAAACCTTCCATCTCCATCTTCATAAAGTTCAAGACTGCTCACTTGTTCGCCTTCTAAATAACCATAAAAATCACCACCAGACTCTTCAACAACCAATTGATCGGGACCGTATCGGATGTTTGGCAAATCCTCTTCCTGCTTGCCATCTTCTTGCGTACTGTCCTCATGTGAGCTATCTTCCTCGTTATTATTATTAATGTACGGGAAGTAATCGGTAATTTTGGTCTGTTTGGATCGCTGAATCACATTTGCTTGTTTTAAAATCTGACCTACCGCCGCATTTCCAATTTTTCTTTGCAAAGATAAAAGCGGATGTTCGCGGATAGTCGAATGGGGTGTTTTTGACGATGCGGGGACTGCCGGAGTATTCCTGGAATTTTTGGATTGTTTGCCGTTAGAAAAAACCATGCGATTGACCACTCCCTTGGTTTGAGCCATTTAAATCATTCTAGATGGATACTGGAAATTCCTTCTATCGATTGACAAAAGGAAGGACAGATTAAAAAATGAATCATCGGCAGGAAAATAAAAAACCACCTCGCCAACCAGGTGACGAGCGTGGAGAATTCATGCCTACTTTCTTTGGCCATTGGATTATTTTTATTAAAAACGCCTCGTGTCTATGTCCGACGCATATATGCACGTACCGTGATCGGTGCGAAGATCGCCACAATGACCGCAGCGCCAATGAGAGAAAAGGTGAGGTCCCAGCCAACGGTCCCGGCATTGGCAAGTTCCCGGACGGCAGTGATCAGATGCGAGATCGGATTGATGTTTACAAACCACTGGAGCCAGCCCGGCATGGTATCCACCGGCACGAACGCATTGGAGAGAAAGGTGAGCGGAAACAATATAATCATCGATATCCCTTGTACACTTGAAGCCGTACGCGCAATGACACCGAAGAAGGCGAAAATCCAACTGATTGCCCAAGAACACACAATAACGAGAACCGCGGCGATAACGATGTGGCCAAGGCCCCCTTCAGGCCGATAGCCCATAATATACCCCATCGTAAAGGTGAGCACAGTCGCAATGGTATAACGGATCGTGTCCGCCAACAATGCCCCCGCCAATGGAGCAATACGCGCGATAGGCAGTGACTTGAAGCGATCGAACACTCCCTTATCCATGTCTTCACGAAGTTGGACACCCGTGACGATTGAGGTCGTGATCACGGTCTGCACAAGAATACCGGGAATGATGACTGGCAAATAGCTCAGCACATCTCCGGAGATGGCCCCGCCAAAGATGTAGGTAAACATAAGGGTAAAGATGATGGGCTGGAGCGTAACGTCGAACAATTGCTCAGGTGTGCGACGAATCTTCAGCAGACCTCGATAAGCCATCGTGAATGAGTTGCGTACCGTCTGATTGAAGCTTGTGTGGTTTTTCAGTTGGCGATTGGCGCCCGGTTTAATGGAATGACTTATCATATTCTCACTTCCTTTGCTTCGGTCCATTCTTCAGACGGCAGAAATGCGTTCTCTGTCACTCCATGACCAGTGATGGTTAGAAACACTTCATCGAGAGTCGGTTTCTGCACACTCATCTCGGCAAGATGGATCCCCGCTTCACGGAGAGCGATCAGCAGATCAGTGACCCTGTCGGCGTCCGCCATCGGCGCAGTGATCTTTCCGATTTCCAGCGATGCATTCGGCTTGACATTGAGCACTCGTTCAACGGTTCGAAGGGCGTCCTCGATGTCCTGTGGATTGCGAACCCACAACTGCAGCGACGAAGTGCCTATAGATGCTTTCAGTTCATCCACTGTGCCCTCGGCAACGACATGGCCGCGGTCGATGACCGCGACACGGTCGGCCAGTTCATCTGCCTCTTGAAGGTACTGCGTTGTCAGCAGTACGGTCGACCCCGTCTTTACCAACCGGCGGATCGTGTCCCACATTTGATTGCGTGTGCGGGGGTCCAGTCCGGTAGTCGGTTCATCCAGGAAAATAAGCGGCGGCTGTGCAATGAGACTTGCCGCCAGATCCAATCGGCGCCGCATGCCGCCGGAGAAATTTTTCAACGGACGCCTCGCGGCTTCTGTCAGCCCAAATTCCTCCAGCAAATCTGCTGCCTTACGCCGTGCCTCTGCACGTGTCAGTCCCAGCAGCCGAGAGAAGATGACCAAATTCTCGGTAGCGCTGAGTGACTCATCGACTGATGCGTACTGACCCGTCACCCCGATCAATTGACGCACGATCTGCGGCTCTTTTACCACATCATGCCCGAAGATACGCGCCGAACCCGCATCCAGTCCCAATAAGGTTGCCAGCATACTGATGGTAGTCGTCTTGCCTGCCCCATTCGGGCCAAGCACGCCATAAATCGTACCGGTGCGTACTTTTAGATTTACCCCATCCACCGCACGGTTCTTACCGAAAACTTTGACGAGTCCGTGCGCTTCGACAGCCCAATCGCCATGGTCTGGAGGTGCCTCTTTTCCAACTGCATGATACATGTAAATCCTCCTCTAATACGGTATATACGGTGATAGTAACACACATTTATGAACTGAATATAAACAATAACCTTTCCTCCCGTGTATTTCTTTTTCACACCCGGCCGCAAAACACAGGCGAATGTCCAACAGCCCAAAAAGCCCGGCAAAACCGTCATTTGCTTGACGATTTTGCCGGACTTGGTCAATCGATGATGATTCCTTACTTGGGGTCCGTGAGCGTATCCTGAACTATTTTTTCCGACCCGTCCTCCTGCACGACGGATCGATGATCGATCGACGCCTCCTGGATATCCCGATAGGCCCAGAAATCAGGCGGCACATCGGACCAGGTTGGCGCGGTCTCTCCGCCTAACGGTCCGCGGCCCAACAGGCGGTTGACAGTGGCTACCGCTTCGGCCCGGGTCAATGATTGATCGGGACGGAACGTTCCATCCGGGTATCCGCTCATTATTTTCAATCCCGCCACCGTATGAATATAAGGTTCCGCCCAATGGGAACGGATATCTGTAAACCCGGTTGTCGTTTGAGAGAGCGGCGCCTGCTTCCACTTGGTGATGATCACGGCCATCTCCGCCCGGGTAATGGGATCGTTCGGGCGAAATGCTCCGGTTTCATCGCCAATCATCAGATGAGCGGCCATCGCTTTTTTAATGGCGCCCGCGGCCCAATGCGTGCCCGGCACATCATCCGGCAGGGATACGGAATCCGCTCCGCTCCCGTCCAGCCATCGTGCGGCGATGCTGGCCATTTCCGCCCGGGTGATCGGCCGATTCGGGCGAAACGCCCCGTCGGAGTACCCGCTGATATAGGCTTCGTGCTGTTCGATCCCTTCCATTTCCACGACTGTGAATGTACTGAATTTATCCACGTGAATGGCGATCCCCGAAGGCCGGCCATTCTGGCCGTATTGGATTTGGCCCCACTGCCATTCTCTGGTTCCATCACTGTGTTCGACATATACGCCCAGCGAATTCAAAAATCGGGCCAGCGCATCCGGTCCTTCCGGAAGGGACATCCCCTCCAGCGGGAAAATAACGTTGGTTTCCGTATGATACCCGCTTGCTTCAATCCCAACCGGCGTGCCCCATACGTGAATTTTCCCATGGCCCGCGGTGTGCTGCATAAACTCGGAATGGATGACCCGCTCGATCACGGATTGTTGTTCCTCCGGCTTCAGAACCGGGACAATTTTAAAGGAAAGCGCGCCGCCGCCTTGCGTGAAAGAAAACAAGGAGGTTGCAGGAATGGCGACCCTTCCATAAATCGTTTCAATTTCCAGAGACAATTTATTGTCGGAAAACAACTGCAACGATTCCTGCGTTACATTGACGGTCACGATATCCGCCGGATCGTCGGGCAAATCGTCTATCAAGATCCTCGCCGCATGTCTGCCTTCTTCCACCGCCATAGCGACCACTTGCGCGGTTTTGTCTTTGTCCAACGCCACCTGATCTACCTTCTTGCCCGCATCATTCACGGTTCGCGTAATCTCCACCTGAACCGCGATATCCAGTTGCTGTCCGTCAACCACGCCAACATCCACGATTCGGGTTTGCCCCGTACTTCCCGTAGAATCGGAACCGCTTGAATCCCCTTTGCGGTTTACGGTCAAATAGTAGTCTCTGATGGTTGAACCATCCTGTGCGGTGACCTCGATATGGATGGTATTGGAGCCTACATGCAAATCGATGGGATCGGAGGCTGTCGCATTGGCAACCGTCACGCCCTTCACCTTCAAGGTTGCATATGCATTATAAGTGCTTGCCGTCACCGTGATGTGATTGACCGAATTTGCCACGTTCACGCTATAATTATAAACCAGCGGTTGCAAGGCGGGAACCAGATCCCCGTCGCTCGTTTGCAACGAGGACAATTCGGCATTGTCGGAAGGCGCAATGGTCACATGCAGCGATGCCGTATTGGATGACAGCGCCCCGTCGTAGGCCTGATACGTAATCTCATCCGAACCGTATACGCCGGGCAACGGAGTATACGTGTAAGCGCCGGTTGACGCATCCACGATGATCAAATCGCCCTTCGTTCCTTGGTCCACAATGCTGTATGTCAGCGAATCGCCCTCCACATCCGTTGCCGACAAGCTTCCGGAAACGGACGCATCCACATCCGTTGCCGCGCTCACGTCTTTAGCAACGGGCGCATCGTTAACCGCCGCAATGTTCAGCGTGATCGTTGCCGAGGAATCCGAATATAAATCCCCATCGCTACCGGACCAGTCAAATGAATCCGTCCCGCTCCAATCTTCATCCGGTTGATACAAGAAACCAGCCAATTGGGACACATCGATTTCCTGATGCAGCGCTACCGCAGACCCGCTCAGCGTTAAATCTCCGTTTGCGGGCAAAGACTCGATCCGGATTTTGGAAAATGTTCCCCCGTCTACGTCAAAGAACGTAAAATTTGTCGAATTAAACGTTACCGCCGTATCTTCCTGCCCCCCTGACACCGTGCTGTCCGATACTTGAGGCCGTTCATTTGCATCCTTTACCGTCACGGAGATCGTTTGCTGCGTTTGATGAACCCCGTCATCAACCTGAATGGTCACTTCATATACATTATCGACATTTCCATCCGTAGGGAGCTCGAAATCCGGCGCATCATGAAAGGTTAACACATGAGTCGAAGGGTCAAAATCAAATTTATCCGCGTCCAACCCGCTTAGCTTCGAGTAGGTCAGAGTCGTTCCGCTGTCCGCATCCTCCGCCGTCACAGTCGTAACCGCTGTCGTATTCTCATTCACATCTACGTTTGCATTCGAGGTGATGACCGGGGCGTTATCGTTGACATCCTGCACGGTGACCGTGATGGTTTGCGTAGCAGTGTTATTCGCCGCATCTTTTGCCTCTATCGTCACTTCATACTGGTTGTTCTTCCCTTCATCCTCCGGATGCTCGTAATCAGGTGCAATTTTAAAAGTCAACTCGCGCGATGCTCCGTCAAAGTTAAATTTATCCGCATCCTCGCCGCCGCTGATCGCGTACGCAAGATCTGTTCCGTCACCCACATCGGTTGCTTCTACCGTTATCACGCTTGTCGTGTTTTCATTTACATTTGGAGTAGATGCGGACGTGAATACCGGTTTCACATCATCCACCACTGTAACTGTCAACGTCTTGGTAACCTCTCCCAAGTGAGGATCCGTGGCCTTGATCTCCACCGTATACGTCCCCGCCGCCATCGTTCCGGCGTCTTTGGCCTTTAACTGCTGGCCTTCTATTTTGAACAAATCATTGTCCCCGGCACTGCCATTCAATGCGTACGTGCCGCTGGCTTCATCGTCGTCCGCATCTGTGATCTTCAACGTCCCCACCAAAGCATCGGTTCCCAGGCTTTGATTCACCGTCGCCGAATCCAGTGTAATCCCCGTCGGCGCGCTATTAAAGGTCGTCAGGTCTACTTTCGTCGCGGCCCCCTGTAAATTCGGCACGCCATCCACCGCCACGACATACACGTCGTAGTCCGTATGCGGGGACAAGCTCGACAAATCGATCGTGCCCGTGGCATCAGTGTCCGCCGCGCTGACTGTAATCGTCCCGTTTGGCGACGCGCTGTCTCCGTCGCTGTTTTGCCCCACTTTCACCTGGGCAGCGCTCGGCGCTGACGCTCCATCCGCCACCACGACATAATACGCTGTCCCCGGCTCGTTCAACTGCACCGTCAATGTCGCGCTGCTAGCCGTGATTCCCGAAAGCGCCGGCGTAATCGGAAAGGTCGGCGCCACATCATCCGCCACTGTGATCGTCAAGGTCTTGATAACCTCTCCCAAGTGAGGATCCGTGGCCTTGATCTCCACCGTATACGTCCCCGC
>CAYYCV010000066.1:0-5335 GCA_964470405.1 uncultured Caryophanales bacterium | reverse complement strand
TTCAACTGCACCGTCAATGTCGCGCTGCTAGCCGTGATTCCCGAAAGCGCCGGCGCACTCGGAAAGGTCGGCGCCACATCATCTTCCACTGTAATTGTAAAGACTTTTTGGAACTTTTCGCCGTAAGAATCCTTCGTCTCAATCTTTACGGTATAATCCCCGGCCGGCATAACCGAAGGATCATTTGCGAACAACTGATCGTTTCCGGGACCGCCAATGCTAAATTTATCGTTGTCTGTACCTGCTTCGGAAACTTTGGTATACGTGAACGTATCCCCGATGTCCAAATCTACCGTCGATAATGTTCCCACCAATGCCGGCGCGCTTTGGCTTTGCTTTACAGTAGCAGAACTCAGTACAATGTCCGTAGGTTCGGCAATCGTTCGAAAATCCAGTTTTTGCACTTGACCATCTGCTTGTAAATTCGGTACGCTATCCTCCGCCACGACATACACATCGTAATCGGTATACGAAGACAAGCCCGACAAATCGATCGTGCCCGTGGTATCGGTGCTCGCCGCGCTGACCGTAATCGACCCGTTTGGCGACACGCCGACTCCGCCGCTGTCTTGCCCCGCTTTCACCTGGGCAGCGCTTGGCGCCACGGCATCATCTGCTACCACGACATAATAGGCTGTCCCCGCTTCATCCAACTGCACATGCAACGTGGCTTGGTCCTTCACAATATCGCTTAACAATGGCGTTGTTTCGAAAACAGGCGCGGTATCGTCTGAAAGCATAGGATTGGCTATCACAAAATTCAAAAAACCCAACTCGTAAACGTTCGGCACAATTTCATTGGTGATGCCATCAATCTGAACCTTAAACCCGGATATACCGATCAGACCAATATTGTCAAAATCAAATTCCGTCTTGTCAGTTGCTGTTTTAGTAATGTTATTACTTTGCTCCGGCTCCACCGCCTTTCCATCGGCATCCAGCCCTGTTACCGTTACTTTAAATGAATCTCTTGGATCATCGGTGCGCATTTTGATCGACTTCAGGTCAAAGGTACCCCCGGCAAAATCTCCGTCGGCCATAATTGTGAAATTCCCTTCTTGATCCCCATCATCGAGATACACACTGCCGCCTTCACCCGAATAATAAACCAATGTCCCGGTGTGGATAAATCCATTGCCCGCATCCTCATGCGCCAACCAGCCGTCAACGGTCAGATCCTGAGTTGTATTAATCGTCGCGGCACTTCCAAATTCATTTAACGAACCCATAGATAGAAGTATCATAAAAAGAAAAGCGATACAAACCCTGGTCAACTTTATCTTCCACACACCTTCTCCACTCCTTTTTTTACTCAATGCTCCATATTACGGAAACCAGCCAAAAAACAACGGCAAACGGTATCATCATCGTTGTAAGTTTTCGCTGAAAACTGGCACCGAAAGCATGATCTAAGCAGATGTCCGTTTACCGTCAATATATGAATAAATTTTAAATTGATTTAAGGTGATTATGGGCGTGCAGGGAATACGCCTTCCAAAGCAATAATAAAATTCAATCCCAAATAAGGCTGCATATTATTATGAGGTTGGTTGTTTCCCGCGTATTGAACCGCTTGTATGTTCATCGACACATTGGCCGCAGACGAATAAAGGCGTACAGCCCCCTTTCCGCTTGCCACATCCGCCCAGATATTTCCTGTGGGGTCTATGCTATCCGCCGTCGTCTGGCTTTGCGGAACATGGTTATGCGCCGGCATCTCCGTTTCCAGCAACGTAACCGTCTCCGATCCAACCGCTTCACCAACCGTGCGATCGCTCAATCCCGGGCCGGCTCCCTGATGAATGGGCGTCCTTCCACCCATGTTGGGCAAAGCAAAAGTGGTTTTCCCATCACCGCCATAGCGCGTACCCAAAATTGAAAATAAAGCGGTATTTTGGCTGAGCGGCATCAGGCTCCCATCGCAGAAGGCCCAACCCCTGGGGGGGAAATTGCCGCAAAAGATACGAATTTCTCCTAAAAATTGTTCCATTGCTCGATGACCTCCTTTTTAATATTTCGATGGGAAAATACCTGTGGTAGCGATACAATAATTGAGGACGGTATAAGGCTGCATGTTGGAGTGCGGCTGGCCGCTCCCCGCCATGGACAAAGCGTTTGGACTCATGAAACTGTTATTTTGGGGGCTATACGAATCCTTGGCTCCGGTGTTGGCCCATACATTGTCGGTCGAAGTAAACTCAATCCCAGCCGCACTGTTCGCCCCGGCCATATGCGCATGGGTAGGCATTTCATTGACGGTCAAAGTATGCGCCTCTTCCCCGGCGCTCTCCCCCAAAGGAAGGGACCGATTGAAATGGACGGGCGCACGCCCTCTCAAATCCGGGAGGGCAAAGGTCGTCTGACCGTTTCCCCCGTATGTAGCTCCTAATATGCTGAATAAGGCCTGGCTCTGAACGATAGGCAATATCGTGCCATCGCAGGGAAGCCAGCCTTTAGGCGCAAAGCCAAAAGCAAACAGACGAATTTCTCCCACATACGCTTCCGACATTACAATTAACCTCCTTTAATTGGCGTCAACCCTCAACCCTGTTGAGGAAAGATTCCTTCCAATGAAATAATATAGCTTACCGTCAATGACGGCATCATATTGTCGTGCGGCTGATTTCCGCCGCTGCTCGTAATGGCCTGCGCATTCATTTTCGCGTTCGGCCCGGTTGCGGCATATTGATCTACCGTGCTTTTGGCCCAGAACGCATTCGTCGGATCGTTGACCGATCCTTCGCTGCCCGCCGCCACGTTATGCGTATGCGCAGGCATTTGGGAAGCCAACAGAGTGACGTTTTCCGTGCCGGCCATTTGTCCCAAAACATAATTCGTCCCGGTGCTCTTGTTCGTTCCTTTATGAATTCCCGCCCTTCCCCGCAAATCGGGCACAGCAAACGTCCTCTGTCCGTCCCCTCCGTATGTCGTGCCAATCAAGGTAAACAGCGCTTCATTTCCAGTGATGTCCAGCAACTTGCCGTCGCATAACGCCCAGCCTCTGGGAGCAAAATCGCCGCCAAAATAACGAATCTCACCAACATAAGGATCTGCCATCGTTAAACTCCTCCCCATACTATGAAAATACTCACTGTTTTATACCGCCGATTTCTTCATGAAAAGGGTCATCTCATTCCGGCCCACGCATTCAAATCCGAGCCTGTGATACAAGCGAATCGCCCGATTGTCGTGGCGCACGCTCAAGCGGACCGAAACGCCGCAGTCCATTGCATCCTGACAAACCTTTTCCAACACGGCTGTGCCGATATGCCGCCCTCGATGTCCCGGCAAAATGGCTATATCCACGATCGTTAGTCCTTCTTCCGACGATGTGGTCAGAATCCGGCCCACCTTTACTCCTTCGCAAACAATAACCTGTTTTACCAAGCCTGGATATTGCATCGAATAGGAACGGCACTGAACATCGTATTGCATTCGTAAAAAAACGACTTGTTCCTGTTCTCCCCACCCCCAAGCTTTCATTTCTTCCTCCCGGGTTGAAGCGTAAACTTCAAACATCAAAGACTCATCCGCTTCCGTCGGGTCGCACAGCATGAATTGGATCATAAGTTTTCCCCACTCATGATTTTTTAGCTATTCATTCCTCATTAGTAACCATTCGACATCCGTCATTTTTTTCCTTCTTTATTTTAAGATCGCACCATATTTTCACATAATTATTTCAACTCTCTTTCCTTTTTCCACTTCCGTCGGTTTTTGGGCAAAAAAAAACTTACCCCGCCTCATGATTGGAGTCGGGATAAGCCGAAGTTCGTGTGAAAATTCGATTGGACACGCTCGGGTTCCGGGCGCCCAAGTCGGGCTGTGAACGTGCTAGCGGGAATTTCTCCTGCTAATTTTGGTATAAACGCCCCTTTCGTTGCTCTTAGCTCCATTTTCTCCCGTTATTTTTGCGGTTTAGCCGAATTCTTTTCTGCATTTGAAAAATTAACGGGAGGTTTTCCTGTTCATGGGATGCCTGTATACGATTCAGCTAAAAATAGATGGAGGTTTTCCAGCAAGTTGTGCCCTTTCATTGGATCGCTTGCAGTGGATCGCTCCAATGGCTCCCTTTCAATGGACTTCCGTTGGGGCCCATCCACGGCTCGCGGCCGCAGTCGGAATTTTTCGTTTCTCCACGCGGCGGCGGGACGAAGCGGAGAATTCACGCCCGCAGCGCCGTACGCGCCTCGTTTGCGGCGCGCACCATCGTTCGCAGAGCGGCCACCGTCTCTTCGACGCCGCGCGTTTTCAAACCGCAATCCGGGTTGATCCAGAACAATTGGGCGGGCAACACGCGCAAGGCACGCCGGATCATCGCGCTCATTTCCGCGATATCGGGCACCCTGGGGCTGTGGATATCGTAAACGCCCAACCCGATGCCTTTGTTGTAGGTGTCGGTTTCGAAGGAGGCGATCAGCTCCCCGTGGCTGCGCGACGCTTCGATCGAGATGACATCCGCATCCAGATCGCGAATGGCGCCAATGATGTCCTGAAACTCGCAATAGCACATATGGGTATGCACCTGCGTCGTATCCCGGACTGTGGAGGTGGCGAGCCTGAACGCTTCGACCGCCCAATCCAGATAGTCTTGCCAGTATCGCCGCTTCAAAGGAAGGCCTTCCCGCAAAGCGGGCTCGTCAACCTGAATCATTTCGATTCCGGCGGCTTCCAACGCCTCGACCTCTTTGCGCAGTGCGAGCGCAATTTGATGAGCCACCCGCTTGCGGGAGATATCATCCCGCACGAACGACCAGTTCAAGATCGTGACCGGCCCGGTCAGCATTCCCTTGACCGGCTTGTCTGTCAACGATTGGGCGTATACGGTCTCCTCGACCGTCATCGGCGAGTCGAAGGAAACATCGCCGTAAATGATCGGCGGCTTTACGCAGCGCGAGCCGTACGACTGGACCCAGGCCTTGGCGGTAAAGGCGAAGCCGCGCAATTTCTCGCCGAAAAATTCGACCATATCCGTTCGCTCAAATTCGCCATGCACCAATACATCCAGCCCGATTTCTTCCTGAATGTCGATCCACTGTTTGATATGCCGACGGATAAATTCATCGTACTGCGCTTTGGACCATTCCCCTTTGCGCCAACGCTGTCTGGCTTGCCGAACTTCGGCGGTCTGCGGGAAGCTGCCGATGGTCGTCGTCGGCAAAACGGGCAAGTTCCACTTGGCCCGTTGCTACATTTGCCTTTCTTCGAAAGGCAAATGGCGGCGCGACGCGGCCCTGCCGGCCTCTCCGGCCGGCCCCGCGCTCCCGGCGCGTTCCACGCCCTCGGCTTCGCTCGCCCCGTCGGCCGGCCCCGCGCTCCCGACGCGCTCCACGCC
>CAYYCV010000065.1:0-21940 GCA_964470405.1 uncultured Caryophanales bacterium | reverse complement strand
GGCGACCACTGCCGTTTCTCCAACCGATGCCCAACCGCTGCGCCGCTTTTTTTCATCACACTTTTAACCATATGATCTCCATTTCTTCCCCGGCAACAAAGGATCGTGTTCCGCCCGGCGCCACAATCAGCGCATTGGCCGCCGACAACGACGAAACAATCCCGGATTTATCCGGTCCGATGGCGCCGACGCCGATCCGGCTTCCTTCGAATTGCGCCCTCGCCCGAATGAAGCGCGTAAACGGGTTCGGCTTGGGTATGTCCGCCGTCAGAACCGCTTTGGACCGGGCAAGATGCGGGCTGCGGGAACCCAAAGCGCGGGACAATACCGGCCTGGCGAACAGCTCGAATCCGACGAAGCAGGCGCCGGGATTGCCGGACAGGCCGAAGATCCACTGCTCGCCCTTGACGGCTACCGTCGTCACGCTCCCCGGACGCATCGCCACCTTGTTAAACAGCACTTTCGCGCCGAGCTTGCGGAGAATTTCCGGCACATAGTCGAAATCCCCGACCGATACGCCGCCGGTAGTCATGACGAAGTCCGCTTCCCGCAAAGCGTCCTCCACCGCGCCGCAGCACAAATCGAAATCATCGATCAGCATGCCGCGGTCGATGCACGTTCCTCCCGCCTGGCGAATTTGTCCCGCGATCATGTGGGCGTTGCTGTTTCTGATTTTCCCGGGCTGCAGCGGTTCATCCACGTTCAACAGCTCCGTTCCGGTGGCCAGAACCACCACGCGCGGGCGTCGATACACCTTGACCCGGCCATAGCCGAAGGTGGCCAGCACGGCCAGTTCCCCCGCGCCGATCCGATCGCCCTCGCGGCACAGGATCGTGCCTTCCGCCATATCTTCGCCGCGTTGAACCACGTTGTCTCCGGATGTAAACGCATGGTCGAACTCCACCCACGCCTCTCCGCCTTCGCGGACTTCCCGGACCCACTCGAGTTGGATCACCGCATCCGCCCCCGTCGGAATCGCAGCTCCGGTCATAATGCGGACGGCTTCACGCGCTTGTAGCGGCCGTTTGGCCATCTGCCCCGCGCCGATCGCATCGACCACCTTCAACCGGGTGGGCGCGGATGCGGACGTATCCTGCGCGCGGACGGCGTATCCGTCCAGAGGGGAACGGTCGAAATGCGGAACCGGATGGCCGGCAACCACGTTTTCGGCCAAATGCCGGCCGAACGCCTCCGACAGCGCAACGGTCTCCGTCTGCCCGGAGACGGCTTGCTCCATGATCCGGCCGATCGCTTCATCGACAGGTATCGCTTGACGAAATTCCACCATGTTCATCCCTCCGCCATTCAGCATAGTCTTGCGCGGTGTTCATGTTAAAAAAAGGCCGATCGGCGCGGCTCCACTTGCGCCACACCGCTTCTTCGATCGGGCAAACCTCCATTTGCTCACAGAGCGCTTTCCAACTGTGCATTCCCTTCGCCAGCAGCGCCTCGATGCGCTGCGCCTGATTGCGGTACGCCGCGGCAAAAGGCTGGTTTCTCCCGGATTCGATCGGAACGAACGCGTCATAATGCCGCCCCGCATCCGTCGCCAGCACATATCTTTTCAATTCGGCAAGATAATGCCGGTCCAGATTCGGCAAATCGTTGGACAACACGATATACCATTGCGCCCCGATGCTTCGCATGCCGGCGTGCATCCCGGCCAGCGGCCCCATCCCGGCAAATTGCGGATGATCGGCGATCGTCTCCGCCCTTCCCGCCAGCAGTCGTTCCAGCAGCGGGCGATCCGCAGAGCTGGAAACGACGACCGTTCCGTCCGCAAGCTCCCGCGAAATGTCGGCCATATGTTCGATCAACCGCTTGCCTCCGACATCCAGCAGCGATTTGGAGCTTCCCATCCGGCGGCTTTGGCCGCCCGCGAGCAAAATGATCCCCCATTGCGGCACCGTCTTCACGCTCCATCCGCTCCGGATTTCATCTCGGGAATCAGGTTCGGCGGCACTTCTCCCCGCAAGGCGGCGACCATATTGACCGCGGCCCGCATCTCCATGCCGATGCGGGTTTTCCAGGTGGCCGACCCGATATGCGGCAGCGTCACGACATTCGGCAATGACAGCAGCGGATTGTCGGGAGCGATCGGCTCCTTCGCAAACACATCCAGGCCGGCGCCGAAAATCGCCTTCCGCCGCAGCGCGTCAAACAACGCCGCTTCATCGACCACCGGACCGCGCGACGCATTGATGAAAACCGCGCTCGGCTTCATCAATCCCAATTGGGCGGCGCCGACCATTTTTTCGGTTTGAGCGGTAAGCGGCGTCATGACGACGACAAAATCGGAGCGGATGAAAATATCGTCCATCGAAACATAGACGGCGTCGTATTTGCGTTCCGCTTCCGGCAAACGGTTTCGGTTATGGTACAGCACCTCCATATCAAAACCGAACCGCGCCCGCTTGACGATCGCCCTCCCGATTCGGCCCAGGCCGATCACGCCGATCACGGAGTGATGCACGTCCACGCCGAACAGCGATCGAAATTCGCCTTTGCGCCAGCGCCCCTCCTTCACCAACCGGTCCATTTCCGGTATTCTGCGCGCGGCCGCCAGCATCAGACCGATCACCAAATCGGCCACCGTGTCATCCAGCACATGGGGCGTGTGCGTTCCAACAACCCCTCTCTCTTTCATCGCGTCAATATGAAAGTTGTTGTAGCCGACCGAAATATTGCTGACGACCTTCAATTTGGGGGCGTGACGCAAAAACTCGGCATCGATTCGCCCGCCCAGGATCATCAACCCTTCCGCCTCGGCTATTTCCTCGCAGAGCCGGGGAAAAGGAATTCTTCCGGCTTCCCGCCAAATTTTATAATCGCAATGCTCGGCAATAAAAGCTTCGACTTCCTCCGAAACGGGCTCTGCTGCAAAAATTCTAGGTTTCATCTCTTCGCCCCTTTCCTATCATCCCGATTATAACAAATTTCAGCGGCGAGGAGTATGTCCGGAATGGGGAAATTCAACGGAAACCGTCGTTCCTTGCCCGTAGGCGCTGTCGACCCGAATGCTCCCTTCATGCGACTGCACGATGGCCCGGGCGATCGCCAGGCCAAGCCCCGCCCCGCCCGTGCTGCGGCTTCGGGCCTTATCGACGCGGTAGAAGCGATCGAAGATAAACGGAATTTTGCCTTTGGGGATGCCGATGCCCTGATCGATCACGGAAATGACTACCCGGTCCTTCTTCCTGCGGGCGGTGATCCTGATTTTTTTGCTGCTGTATTTGATTGCGTTATCCAGCAGGATAATCAGCAATTGCTTGATTTTTTTCTTGTCGCCCATGATCTCCATGTCATCCTCCTCCACCTCGACGGCGATGTCCCGGCGAAAGGAATATTGCAGCGACGAGGCCGCCGCCCGAATCAGCGGGACGACGTTCAACGGCGCGAAATGGGGGCGTTCCTCCGTATGGGAATCTACCAATTGCATCAAATCCGAGACCATCGTTTTCAATCTCACCGATTCGGAATAAATGGCCTCCACCGCTTCCTCGCGCAGCTTCTCGTCATTGCTGGCCCATCTTTTCAGCAGGCTGGCATAGCTCTCGATGATCGTCAAAGGCGTCCGCAGCTCATGCGACGCGTCCTCCATGAACTGCTTCTGCTGGATGAAATTCAGTTCCAGCCGGTCCATCATCCGGTTAAAGGTGAGACAGAGTTGCCAAAACTCGTCCTTTTGAGTGGCGTAGTCCAGGCTCAACGTTTGAAAATCGCCGCTTTCCTGAATCGTTTGCATCGTGTCGGCCAAATATTTGATCGGACGGAACAAAAATTTCGTGTAGAAATATCCTCCGGCAATCGAGAGCAGCACGGCGCCCGCCGTCGTCACCGTCAACGCGGTAACCAGCACGCTCATGTACTCGTCGAGAATGTTCATGAGCCTTCCGATTTCCAGCATCGCGATCCGGTGCTCCCCTTGGTAGATTGGAACCTGAACGAACAAAAACCGGCTTTCCCCGTTGTTGATCACTTTGGAATGGGCGCCTTCCCGGTAGACGCTCTTGAAAGCCAGCAGCTTCTCATTGGAATATAGCTGATTCTGCACTTGCGAATCCGGCGTAATGATGCGAATGATTTCATTGTTGACCAAAAATTCGTTCAGCAGTTGCGGGTCCTTCCATTGGGACGGGTCGTCCACCTGCTCTTTCTCCAGCACGGCGACCGCCTTCTTGAACAGCAATTGAATTTCGCTCTGGGTCGTAATATGGATCACAAAGAAGTAAATAAACACATTGAACAAGACCAAAATGAAAATCAGCCACAAGGCCGACAGAAACATCAATCTCATCTTCAGGCTCATGCGTACGGCTCCTTGATATAATATCCCACGCCCCGCTTGGTTTGAATCAGATTTTTTTTGAAGCCTTTATCGATCTTCTGGCGCAGATAGCGGATGTATACATCGACCAGGTTCGTTTCGCCGACAAATTCGTAGCCCCATACATCCGCAATAATCTGTTCGCGGGAGAGCACCTGTTCCTTGTTTTTGACCAGATAAAACAGCAGTTCAAACTCCCTCGGCGTCAGCTCGATTTCCTGTTGGTCCCGCTTGACCGTCCGCGTTTTCGCGTCGATGGTCAAATTGTGCACCCTGTACATGCCGATGGTTTCCGATTGCAGATGGGACTGCCGTAGCAAATTGCGGATGCGGGCCAGCAGTTCTTCAATGGCAAACGGCTTGGTGATGTAGTCGTTCGCGCCCAGATCCAGCCCGCTGACTTTATCCGGCACGGTATTGCGGGCCGTCAGCACGATGATCGGCAGCAGCTTGTCGATCTGGCGAATGCGGCGCAGCACCTCGACCCCGTTCAATTTCGGCAGCATGATATCGAGCAAAATCAAGTCCCAATGGCCGGACAGCGCCAATTCCAACCCCTGGTGGCCGTCTTCCGCGTGCGTGACGCGGTAGCCTTCGTGCTGAAGCTCCAGCGTCAACACCCTGGCAATTTTCGCCTCGTCTTCAACAATCAATATCTGTTCGTCCACAGCTTGAAGCACCCCTTGTATTTTTCTTAGTATGGACGATTCTCCGCAAAGTAACCGCGGGCTTTTCGCTGTGCATTTCGCTGTCGTTTATTGTAGAATGGGTAGAAGGCTGGTGAAAGGAAGGATTATGAATATGTTTGTGCCTTGGGATTGGCAAGATTACGAATGCATCGATACGGGGGACGGAGAAAAGCTGGAGCGCTGGGGAAACATCGTGCTGCGGCGGCCCGACCCGCAAATCATATGGCCGAAGTCCGATGAAAACCTGTGGAGCCGCGCCGATGCCCGGTATTTTCGCAGCGCTTCCGGGGGAGGGGAATGGCAATACGCCAAACCGCTCCCCGACCGCTGGACGATCCGCTACCACGGACTGTCGTTTCACGTCCGGCCGACCAATTTCAAGCATACGGGGCTGTTCCCGGAACAAGCGGTCAATTGGCAATGGATCATGGAAAAAATCAGGCAGGCCGAACGGCCGATCCAGGTGCTGAATCTGTTCGCCTACACCGGCGGCGCCACCGTGGCCGCCGCCCGCGCCGGTGCGGCGCTGTGCCACATCGATGCGGCCAAGGGAATGGTGGCCTGGGCCAGGGAAAACGCCGCTTTATCCGGCCTGGCCGATCATCCGATTCGCTACATCACCGACGACGTGTTCAAATTCGTGCAGAGGGAAAAAAACCGGGGACACCGCTACGACGCCGTGATCATGGACCCGCCTTCGTATGGGCGCGGCCCTTCCGGGGAAATGTGGAAGCTGGAGAACAGCCTGTTTCCGTTTATCCGATCCTGCATGGACGTGCTTTCGGACAACCCCTTGTTCTTCCTGGTGAATTCCTATACGACCGGACTGTCGCCGACCGTGCTGAACAACCTGCTCAGCCTGACGCTGAAACCGAGGTTCGGTGGAACGATCACCACGGGCGAAATCGGCCTGCCCGTAACGGCATCCGGGCTGGTGCTGCCCTGCGGCATGCTGGGAAGGTGGGAAGCCGCCGAATGAATATGCGGACAAACCGCCGCCCGGAGCTTCCGCCCATTCCGATTCTTTACGAGGACAACCATCTGCTGGTCGTGGAAAAACCGGTCAACCTGCCGACGCAGGAAGACGCCTCCGGGGATGCGGATTTGCTAAATCTGCTGAAGGAGGATTTAAAACGCCGCTATCAAAAGCCGGGCAACGTCTATCTGGGCCTGGTGCATCGGCTGGACCGCCCGGTCGGCGGCGCGATGGTCTTCGCCAAAACGTCGAAAGCCGCTTCGCGGTTGAGCGACGCCGTGCGCACCCGGTCATTTCACAAAACCTACCTGGCCGTGGTCAGGGGCAGGCCGGATGCCGCCGAGGGCCGCTTGACCGACTATTTGGCAAAGGATGAAAAGACGAACACGGTGTCCGCCGTCGCCAAAACGCACGCGCAAGCCAAGGAGGCCGTGCTGGAGTATCGCCTGGCCGGGCATCGGGACGGGCTGAGCCTGCTGCGCGTGCAACTGCTCACCGGAAGGCCGCATCAGATCCGCGTGCAGTTGTCCTCGCGCGGCTGGCCGCTCTACGGCGACCAGAAATACGGCGCCCGCGTGAACCGGCCGGGCCAGCAAATCGCGCTCTGGTCAACCGGCCTGTCATTCCTTCACCCCGTCAGCAAACAGCAGCTTCAATTCACTTCCCTGCCGCCGGATCAATACCCCTGGCTGTTGTGGAAAAACCATATATAGAATGGAGTTCGACATGAGGTCTATTTGTACATTTATATCCCTACGGCGGTTTCTTTCCATTCGGCGGTTCCTCGTCGCGATGTTGACGCTGCTGCTGATCGCCGGATGCTCACCCGGTCCGGACAGTTCGAATCCGCACGCGCCGGAATCGTCCCCTTCGCCGGAGCCGGACCTGGTCGAGGCGTCCCCCTCGCCGCAGCCGGAAGCGACGCCGACCCCCTACACCGTCGAGGCGAAGCTGGTGGCCGTCGGCGATATTATGATGCATCAGCGCCAGATTACGTCCGGCTACAACGCCGAGGAGAAGAGCTACGACTTCCGCTCTTTCTTCAGCGAGGTCAAGCCCATCCTGTCGAAGGGAGACTGGATCTGGTGCAATCTGGAGACGACGCTTTCCGGCGAGGATTTGCGGGGCTACACCGGTTACCCCGAGTTCAACGCGCCGGACGCCCTGGCGGACGCTTTGGAGTACGCGGGATTCAATATTGTGACCAACGCGAACAATCATTCCCTGGACCGCCGTGAGCAAGGGGTCATTCGCACGTTGGAGAAGCTTCACCGGCATCCGTTCGTCACCAAAGGCACGGCCGCTTCCGCCGACGAAGCCGATCAGGTGAAGATCGCGGTCAAAAACGGGATCTCTCTGGCCGTGCTGGCCTATACCTACGGGACCAACGGCATCCCCATCCCGGACGGAAAAGACTACCTGGTCTCGTTGATCGATCCGGCGAAAATGCTCGAGGATATTCGGGCCGCACGGGAAAAAGGCGCCGATCTGGTCGCCATCGCGCTTCACTTCGGGGATGAATACCATTTGGAGCCGAACGACTACCAGAAGGAACTGGTTCGCCAATTGATCGCAGGCGGCGCGGACATTATTCTGGGCAGCCACCCGCATGTGGTTCAGCCTTATGAGTTCGTCACCGTTGCGGAGCCAAACGGCGGCGCGACGAGAAAAGGGCTGGTCATCTACTCGCTGGGCAATTTCATATCCGATCAGGACCGCTTTCACACGCCCTTTAAACCGACGGACACCGGCGTGATCATGGATATCGACATTCAAAAACACTTCCCGGAGGAAGTGACGGAAATCAAGGATGTTCATTTCTACCCGACCTACGTGCAGCGCTATCGGCAGGACGGGCGGCTTCAATTCCGCGTGCTGCCGCTGGAAGCGGTGCTGTCGGGAGAGCGCGACGATCCGCTGCTGACGGATAAAGACTATAAGCAGTACGATCAATTTCTGAAGGAGATGAACGCGCACCTGCATTCGATGACCGTTCCGGTTTCCAACTCACAGCCCTGACGGCCCCCTGCTACAAACTGGAAACTTTGCCGAGCAAATAGAGGAGCAACTGCTGGTTGTGGGCGGAAATCCGGTTCAGGCATTGCTCGATGAACTGCTCCCGGATTTGCCTGCCTCGCTCGCCTTCCCGCTTTCCTTTTTCGGTCAGGTGGATCCAGACGATCCGGCGATCGTCCGCATCCCGCTCGCGCCGGACCAATCCGCCCTTTTCCATCCGGTCCAGCAGCGTGGTGATCGCCGCCGGGGTGGTCGACAGATGGCTGATCAAATCCGAAGGCTTGACCCGAGCCTTGCTGGAAAACAGAAAATCCAGCACGTTTAACTGGCTTTCCGTCAAATTCGGCGCCAATTGCGCATCCAGATAAACTTTCATATCTTTCGACAGGCTGTACCATATTTTCGCAAAGTCAGTCGAGTAGGTCATCCGATCACTCCCATTCCTGCTCGGTTTTTATATTCCCATTATGTCAGGATTCGGTCGTAAAGGCGGAAACAATATCGATGATCGCGTCTGTTTTATTCAAAGCGACAATCTGTTTGCCCACCGATTTGCGGTCTTCAATCGGGATATTCTCCGTGGAGAATACCTGGGCGCTGCCGTTGTCGATCACGGCTTTCAGCTCATAAGGTTCGCGGACGGCGAACGCCCGAATCAAACGGGTGCCGTTGGGCCTGACCCGCTTGCCTTCCTTGAACTCGAAGGTCATCATCCCTTTGCCGCCGCGTCCTTGCACCATATAATCCACCAGCAGCGTGCGTTTGCCGAATCCGCGGTCGGAGAAAACGATCACTTCGCCCTCGTCGTGGCTGACCCACTCCGCCGCAATCACCTCATCCCCTTCCTTTAGCTGAATGCCTCTGACTCCGGTCGAAACGCGCCCCATGGCATTCACTTCATTTTCCTTGAAACGGATGCTCATGCCGAATTTCGAGACGAGCAGAATTTCCCGGTCGTCGTCGCTCAGCCTGACTGCGATCACTTCGTCTCCGTCATTCAGCTTGCAGGCTGCGATCGCTATCGAGCGATTGGTGACATATTGGCTCAGTTCCGTACGTTTGATCTGGCCCTTCGCCGTGGCGAACACGAGCGTCTTGCCCGCTTCCTCAAAATCCTTGACCGGAATCACGTTGACAATCCGGTCTTCCTTCGAGATCGGAATCACGTTCACAATCGCCGTCCCGTTCTCCTTCCATTTAAACTCCGGAATTTGATGAACCGGCAATACGAAGTATTGGCCTTTGGCCGTGAAGATGAGCAGACTTTCAATGGTATTGACCTCCAGCACAAAACGCAGGAAGTCTTTCTCTTTCAGGCCGGCGCTCTCCATCTCCCCTCCGGAGCGGGTATACGACAGGAGGCTGGTCCGCTTCAAATACCCTTCGTTTGAGAGGGTGACGATGACATCTTCCGGATTGACCAGAACCTCCAGATTGACTTTGATTTCTTCCACTTCGCCCTGGACTTCCGATCGGCGATCCACTCCATACTTGAGCTTTACTTCCGACAATTCGCTTTTGATCACCCCGAACAGCTTCTTCTCGCTCTCCAGAATCGATCGCAAATGGGCAATCAGCTTTTGCATTTCGTGAAGCTCTTTGGTCAACGTGGTGATTTCCAGGTTGGTCAGCCGATACAGTTGCAGGGTCAGGATCGCGTCGGCCTGGCGCTCGCTGAATTCGAACTTGTCGACCAAATTTTTCTGCGCATCCTGGCGGTTTTTCGAAGCTTTGATCTCGGCGATCACTTCATCCAGAATATTCAGCGCCTTGACCAGGCCTTCCAGAACGTGGGCGCGGTCGCCCGCCTTCTCCAGATCGAACTGCGTCCTGCAGGTCACCACTTCCTTGCGATGCTGGATGTAAGCTTCCAGCATCTCCTTGATCCCCATTTGCCTCGGGGCTTTGTCCACGATGGCGACCATGTTGAAGTTATACGTCACCTGCAGGTCCGTTTTCTTGAAAAAGTAAGCCAGAATGCCCTGGGCGTCGGCGTCCTTTTTCAGTTCGACCACGATGCGCAGCCCGGCCCGCCCGCTTTCGTCGCGAACCTCGCTAATTCCCTCCACTTTCTTTTCCAGCCGGATATTTTCCATCGCCGTTACCAGCTTTGCTTTGACCACCTGGTAGGGAATTTCGCTGATGACGATCTGCTGCCGGCCTCCGCGCAGCTCTTCGATCGCCGTTCTGGCCCGCAAGTAGATCTTGCCTTTGCCTGTGCGGTAGGCGTCGCGTATGCCTTCCTCGCCCATGATGATGCCGCCGGTGGGGAAGTCCGGCCCCTTGACGATGCCCGTCACTTGCTCGAGCGACAGTTGGGGATCGTCGATCAGGGCGATGCAGGCATCGATCGCTTCGCGCAAATTATGCGGCGGGATTTCCGTGGCGAACCCGGACGAAATGCCGCTGACGCCGTTCACCAGCAAATTCGGGTAACGCGAAGGCAGCACCACCGGTTCCTTCAACGTGTTGTCGAAGTTGTCCCTGAACGGAACCGTCCGCTTCTCGATATCGCGCAGCAATTCAATCGCGATGGGCGACAGGCGGGCTTCCGTGTAGCGCATGGCCGCCGGCGGGTCGTCGTCCAGCGAGCCCCAGTTTCCGTGTCCGTCGATCAGCGGGTATCCCATTTTCCACGGCTGGGCCATCCGCACCATCCCGTCATAGATCGACGAATCCCCGTGCGGATGATAATTCCCCATCACGTCTCCGACGGTCTTGGCCGATTTGCGGTACGGCTTGTCCGACGTGTTGCCTGAGTCGTACATGGCGTACAAAATTCGCCGTTGGACCGGCTTCAAGCCATCGCGGACATCGGGGATGGCCCGGTCCTGAATAATGTATTTGGAATATCGGCCAAAACGGTCGCCAACCACTTCTTCCAACAATGCGGGCAACAATTGTTCCAATGTGCTCATTCAGGTTCACCTTCTATTCTTCAAGCTCGGTAAAATCAACATTATCGATAATCCAGCGTTTGCGCGGGTCGACCTTGTCGCCCATCAGCGTGGTGACGCGGCGCTCCGCCTTGGCCGCGTCCTCGATCTGCACATGCAGCAGCGTGCGGGACGCGGGGTCCATCGTCGTCTCCCACAATTGCTCCGGGTTCATCTCGCCAAGGCCCTTGTATCTTTGAAGCTCAATGCCTTTGCCGCCCAGTTCGCGCATCGCCGCCTGCAACTCCTCATCGGAAAAAGCGTATTTGGAAACCTCGTTTTTCCCGGATTTCTTGCTCAGCTTGTAGAGCGGCGGCTGCGCAATATACACTTTGCCCGCATCGATCAACGGTTTCATGTACCGATAAAAAAACGTAAGCAGCAGCACCTGGATATGGGCGCCATCCATGTCGGCATCGGTCATGATGATGATTTTGGCATAGTTGCTCTCGCCCGCTTCAAACTCCGATCCGACCCCCGCGCCGATGGCGGCGATAATGGCGCGATACTCCTCGTTTTTCAGAATATCGGGCAGCTTCGCTTTCTCCGGGTTCATCGGCTTGCCTTTCAGCGGAAGAATCGCCTGGTATTTGGAATCCCGTCCTTGCTTGGCCGAGCCTCCCGCCGAATCGCCCTCCACGATAAACAGTTCCGTCTTCGTGTAATCTTTCGATTGGGCCGGGGTCAGCTTGCCTCCCAGGTTCGAGCTTTCACTTTTGCCTTTCTTGCCGCTGCGGATGTCCTCGCGCGCTTTGCGCGCCGCTTCCCGGGCTTTGGCCGCCTGCACCGATTTGCGCACCACGAGCTGCGATACCTTGGGATTTTCTTCCAGAAACACCGCCATTTTCTCCGCCACGACCGCATCGACCGCGCTCCTGGCCGCCGCGCTGCCGAGCTGGTCTTTGGTCTGCCCGACAAACTCCACGTCGGCCATTTTGATGTTGATCACGCACATCATGCCTTCCCGGAGGTCGGAGCCTTCGAGGTTTTTATCCTTCTCTTTCAGCAGCCCCAGCTTGCGCGCGTAATCGTTCATCACCCGCGTATACGCCGATTTGAACCCGGTTTCGTGCGTGCCGCCGCCGCGGGTCGGGATCGAGTTGACGAAGGAGGCGATCGTCTCCGTATAGCCGTCGTTGTATTGCAGCGCGACTTCGACCTCGATCTCGTCCTTCTCCCCCTCGAAATGAATCACTTCATGCAGCACCGTCTTTTCCTCGTTCAGGAACCGCACGAATTCGCTTGCGCCGCCCTGATACTGAAACGTCTCCTGATTTCCGGTCCGCTCGTCCTTGATCGATGTGGTCAAGCCGGAGTTCAGGAAAGCGAGCTCCTGGAGCCGTTCGGCAAGCGTGTCGTAATTGACGCCGATCCCGTTGCGAAAAACGCGTCGGTCCGGCAAAAACGTGACTTTCGTGCCCGTTCGGCTCGTGTTGCCGACGATCTCAAGCCCTCCGACCGGCTCGCCCACATGCTCTTTGTGCTGCGTATCGACCCAATATTCAAACCGCTGCCTATGTATTTTACCCTCGCGGTAAATTTCCACTTCCAGCCATTCGGACAAGGCGTTCGTCACGGATGCGCCGACGCCGTGCAGCCCGCCCGATTTCTTGTAGCCGTTGCCGCCGAACTTGCCGCCGGCGTGCAGCATGGTGAACACCACCTGCGGCGTGGGAACCCCCGCTTTGTGCATCCCCGTGGGAATGCCGCGCCCGTTGTCGATCACGGTGATCGAATGATCCTTATGCAGGATGACGTCGATTTTCGAGCCATGCTTGGCCAGGTGTTCATCCACCGCATTGTCGACAATTTCCCAAACCAAATGATGCAATCCCGAGGCGCTCGTGCTTCCGATATACATGCCCGGCCTTTTGCGAACGGCGACCAGGCCTTCCAGAACCTGAATATCGTCCGCTTCGTAATCCGATGATGTGGTTGTCGGCTGATCCGAAAACAAATCCAATTGTTCGACCATTCAAGCTCCTCCATTTTGAAAATTCCTCAAATAGCATTATACCACGGTTTTCAGGCAAGGATATCCTGTTTTGTGAAAACCCAATAGGAAACGACCACGGCCGCGGCCGCCCAAACCGCCAAAATCGCCAGCGAAAAGGGCAGGCTCATGCCGGGAATCGGCGGAAGCGAGCCGGCCAAATAATCGGACAATTGCAGGTTGACCATGAACAGGTACTTCGCGTTGGCCCACGCGGAAGCCATGTTCGTCAATATTTGCCCGGAGATGATCGCCGCCATCATGATCACAATGCTGGCCGCCGTGCTGCGCACCAGCACCGACACCATGAAGGCCAGGCAGGCCACCGCCATCGAGGCGTACCAGGCGAGCCCGCACTCCATGATCAGGTACAGCCACTGCGGGACCGCATGCACGTGCGATTCGATCAGCTCCGTCCCCTCGATCCGAAAGCCGGAAAAGATCGGCATATCCCAGCCCCCGAAGCCGAACACGAGGCCGGAAATCAAATAGGACAGCAGCGCCGAGGACAGCACAATCAGGGAGACGAACAGGAACAGGGCGAGCAATTTGCTGGTGAGCACTTTCCAGCGCCGCACCGGCCGCGCCAGCAGCATCTTGACCGTGCCCGCCGACCGCTCGCCGGACACCAGATCCGACGCCATGCCCAACACCATCAGCGGAATGAACATCCCCATGCTGTTGCTGATAAAACCGATGGCAAACGTCACCCCGTTCGGCGAATTCGGATTCACGTCATGATCGAGGTAATATTGCAGCCTTTGCACCTGCACCTGCAGCCATTGCTTCCATTCCTCGGGCACGCGGGGACTTCCCAACCGGTTGGTGTAATCGTAGATCTGGTTTTGCACGTCGATGTGCCAGTCGGAGGTGCCGTACTGCTTGATGCGCTCCTGCGACAGCGTCAGCCGGGCGTAGGTGAAGATCGGAATCAGCACCATCAGCACCAAAATAATAACCAGAAAGCGTTTCTTTTTCAAAATTTTCAGCGTTTCGTTTTTCACCAGAGGATACAGGCTAATCAATGCGCTCTCCCTCCGTCATGTTCAAAAATAATTGCTCCAGCGAAGGCATTTTCAACTGGATCGCATGGACATTCACGCCGGCTCCGACCATCTCGCGGTTAACCGAAGCGATGCGTTCGACGTCCATCCGCGTCGGAATGACGTGCAGCCCGTGGGAAACCGCCGCGTCGGTTTCGTCCGGGTCGATCCTTTCCACCCGGCAGCCCGCCAAAACGGCCTGTGCGCGCTGCCGATCGTCCACGTGCCAATCCACCCTGCCCACCGGCTGATGCAAAAGCTCATCGACCGCCCCCACCGCGAGCACTCGGCCATGGCTGATAATGGCTACCCGATCGCACATCAGTTGGATTTCGCTGAGCAAATGGCTGGAAATAAACAAGCTCATGCCCGAATCGGCCAGTTTGCGGATAAAATGGCGCAATTGCTTGATTCCCTGCGGGTCCAGCCCATTCGTCGGCTCGTCGAGTATCAGCAGCCTCGGACGGCCCAGCAGAGCCTGGGCGATCCCCAACCGCTGCCGCATCCCGAGCGAATAGGTTTTGACCTTGTCGTGGATCCGCTGCTTCATCTCCACGATATCGACAACCTCGTGCAGGCGCTGCTCCGTCACGCCGGGCAGCATGCGCGCGAATTGCTCCAGGTTCTCCCAACCGGACAAATACGCGTACATTTCCGGGTTTTCCACAATCGCTCCGACATGCTGCAGCGCCTCGTCATGCTCCTTCATGAGGTCCTTGCCGCACACGGTGATCGTCCCCGCGGTCGGTTTGATCAAGCTGACCAGCATGCGGATCGTCGTCGTTTTGCCCGACCCGTTCGGCCCGAGAAAACCGAAGATTTCGCCGGGTTGGATATCGAAGGACACGCCGTGAATAATCCATTTTCGCCCTATTTTTTTCTTCACATTTTTGACGGATAACACAGGCTGCGAATCGGAAGCCATCGGCCCCCTCCTCCCTTCTATTTCAACGCTCCTCTGTTTCAACGGCTCCTTCTGTTTCAACGCTCCTTCTGTTTCAACGCTCCTTCCAGCGCAGCGCTCCTTTTACTTCAACACTTTCAAAATCCTTTCGGCTATTCTTTGATATCCTTCCGCATTCGGATGGAAATGATCGGAGAAAATGTAGCTGTCCGGGTGGCTGACAAACAGGTCGAAAGTCGGAACCACAATCATGTTCGGATATTGGTTTGTCAATTCATAGGCCATAAAATTGAACTTCTGAATCGCGTGCGAGGCTTTCCGCTCTTGATCCATGTCCCCGAACGGATTGTACAACGACACATAAAGGATCGTAGCCTGGGAATTGATCTCCTCCAGCTTTTCAAAAACCGTTTTCAGCCTGTCGATCGTCTGCGGGAGCCTTTGCTCGATCGCCGCGGCATCGATATCCGCCGATACGTCAAACTGTTCCCTGGCCAGTTGAAACAGGTCGTTCGCCCCGATCGTCAACAGGATCAGGTTGGCTTGCGACAGCGCATTGACCACGCCTTGCTGCGTGTCCAGATCGCGCAGAAGCTGGTCCGTGCGGTAACCGTTCACCGCGAAATTCCCCAGCACATACACCGGCTTGTCCGACTCGGTTTTCAGCAATTGCTGCACCGTGCCTACGTAACCTTTGCCCGTTTGGTCGCCGGTCCCTTTGGTCAGGGAATCGCCCAAGGCTACAATCTGGATTTTTTCCCGAGACAGCAGTTGATTTTCCGGAACCTCCACTTGCGGCGCGCCCGCATCCGCTCTTGGCTGGGAAAACATCATATCGTGAATGGCATACCCCAAGCCGAATATCAGCAATGCGGTGGTCAACAGCCCGACGAGCGCGGTGGCCGCCCATAGTGTTCGCGATGAATTCAACGTCGATCCCTCCATATATCGATTCGGCAGCGGAGCCTGGTTTTAAATCCTGCAACTTTTAACCCCCATAAAGCTATCGGGCGCTTCAATTTCGCCGGGCGGCCGGCGGATCGCATCACGCTTGCCCATTCAGGTCTCCCGACCTGGGAGCGAGAACCGCTAACGAACACAGCCGACGTTATTTACGGGTTTTTTCGATCTGAAATTTTGTAACGAATCCGACAGACGCTATTCTCTTCAAATTGGTAAAAATCAGTAAAATCAAGGCGAATAGCGCTTGTGGGGTTCGCTAAAATGGAAAACTCGCCCGCAAAGGGGAAATAACGATTCCTGAGTTCGTTACCGTATAGGCTGCCATCGTCCGGAACCCGACAAACTCAGCGTCATCCGCAAAATCCAAACAAATGCCCATGGTATTTGGTGATGAAATCAGATTAAAGGTGGCGGAATCAGACCAAAGGTGATGGAATCGGATTAAAATTGAAACCATCCGCAAGCACAACGCAAAATTGGCCGCTATGGAGAAGAAAGGGAATGCTTGCAGTTGATCCAGCTCCATGAATATAAACGATGCTTCGTAAAATTGCCCTCCACACGCTCTATTATTCAGAGTAATGGTTCGAGCGGCAATTTGCAAATTGGCAAAGCCGATTCAGATTGCTGTCCGGGGAGGGAGGGGGTTAGGCCAATGTTGTCCGATCAAGCATGCCGATCGAGTTTGAAGAAAGAAACGGCGGAAGATCCGGTCCGTCGGCCGCAGCGACGCGGCAGCAACGAGCCTTGGCGGGAGCATGGTCCGTGGACATGGTGGCAAACTTGGTTTGCGAACAAGGTGGGCGGACATGGTTTGCGAACAAGGTGCGTAAACATGGTCTGCAAAACGTGGCGAGCATGGCAGGTGGACATGGTTTGCGAACAAGGTGCGCAAACATGGTCTGCAAAACGTGGCGAGCATGGCAGGCGGACATGGTTTGTGAACGTGGCGGAGACGGTTTGTTCTGGGCCGCCAACACGAGTCCGGATATCCCGTCGTTTGCTGCTGTCCGCTTTCGAAGCCTTGTATGTTCGCCTGAAAACGATGCAGCAATGCAGCTTCCCCTTCGTGACGCAGTTTCGGAATGTGCTTTGCCAGCTTACGCTGATTTACATCGGTTCACGCCACCTTGTCGCAATTTGTGCTAGCCTTTAGTGTTTTGTGCTAATTTGTGACGCTTTGTATGAAATATCATATAACGCGGAACGATTCTTCGACATTGCGGAGGGGTTTGTATGATTCCTCATAAAAAATCGGCGGCTTCGGCGCCGTCCCCGCCGCATGGTGTATGAAAAATCGTACAACATGACTTTCGGCCGTATCATAACCAGAGCTCCTTGTATGTTTTATCATACAAAAAAAGGGAACCTTCGCCGCGCATCCTGCAAATACGATGCATCAACGCGCACGCCCCATCGTCTGACGATGCTAGTCCCCGAACATCGTCTAACGATGATAGCCCGGATAAGTGATGACGAAACGGCGGGAACTTCTGCTATGTTGATTGTCGAAGTATTTCAGCACACTCCAGACCATTTCAGTGCAAAAAGCTCCCCTGTCATTCCTGATGATCTTAACCTGACAACATTGGGGTTCAGGCCGCCGTCTGAAACAATTCAGTCATCGACAGGGGCGATTCAGTTTATTGACAAGGACAGTTCAGTCATTGACAAAGACGATTCGGTCATCGACAGAAATGATTCAGCAGGGGCGGTTCAGTCATCGACAGAAAAGGTTCGATCATCGACGAGATGGTTCAGCAGGAGCGGTTCAGTCATTGACAGGGACAGTTCGGTCATCGACAGGGATGGTTCCAGTTCGGTGGACGGTTCCAGTTTGGCGGGTGCTTTCGATTCGTGAGCGTGGAAAACTGCATATAAGCGATCGGACGGCTATTTAATTAGAAAGTGAAGATATTCGATTAGAAAATGAAGATAAAGAAGTATTGAACTTATTCGCTTCGCAAAACACAAAAAATCTCCGCTTCGTGAGCGGAGGTTTCAACTGTCGAGTTTTCAAACTGCGGATTATGACGACCGTCACTGCAGATCATGACGACCGTCGCTTCCTCAACGTATGCCCACACATGTCCGCGCATGTCCACACATGTCCACACATGTCCACGCATGTTCAACCGCAACGCCGCTTGATCGCCCGCCCTTTAAAACCACCCTTTAAACCCGCTTTTTAAAAGTTTGGCAAAAACGGTGCGGGGCTTAGGTTGGGATGGGAGAAACGCCAGCGATCGCCTTTGCCCGTGGATGTCTTCCGCTAAAAGCCGTTAAATTGGGAAATCGGGAAATCAGCGGACAACGGCGATCGGACATTCAGACCTAAGCGCGGCGCCCCTGTTTTTCACCGCACTTCTAAAGATACTTCAGAAGGATGCTTTCCACATGGAGCAAATGGCGGCGCATACTGTTGGCGGCGGCATTCACGTTGCCTTCCCGGACCGCTTTGCAGATGGAAGCGTGCTCCCGGTACAGCTTCCTGGCCACCGGCCGGTTGGCATACAGCTCCACCCGGCGAACTTCGCGAATCGCTTCCTCCATCTGTTGGACGATGGTCTCGAATAGCTGCAGCATGATCGGGTTGTGCGTCGCCTTGACCAGCATCAGATGGAACAGCAGGTCCGTCCGTTCGCCTTCCAGGTCGTCGCCGATGGCCAGCGCCATTTCGGAAATGACGCCTTCCAATGCCGCTATATCCTCATCCGTCCGTTTCCGGGCGGCCATGCTCGCGTTGGACACCTCCAGCGATTGGCGCACCTCCAGCAAATCGAGCAGCGTGGTCCGATTCATCTGCAAAGCCTGCAGCCCCGGTATCCCCGCCGTCACGATTTGATTGGCAATCACTTTGCAGCGGCCGCCCTGGCGGATCTCGATCAAGCCCATCGCCTTCAACGCGCTTAACGCTTCGCGGGTCGTCAGACGGCTGACCCCGAACTGCTCGGACATGTCTTTGGTCGAGGGCAACTGGTCGCCGATCCGCAAATCTCCGTTCAGTATGAGCTGCTTCAAGCGGTCGGTGATTTCCTCGTAATGATTGCGTTTAATCAGCTTGTCCATCTTCATGGCGTCCTCCTGTTCAGCCCACCAGCACGGCGTATACCACGCCAGGCCCGTGCACCCCGATCGTGAGATCGTTCTCGATATCCGCCGAGCGGCTAGGGCCCGAGATAAAATGGACGCCGGCCGGCAAATGCGAACGCTCCTGTCGGCCCAATTCGGCCATGACTTCCCCCAGCCGCGTTTTCAGGCGCTCCACCGGCACGATGACGATGCACGCCGGAGGCAGAAGGCTGACGGCCCTCCCTTTATCCGCGGACGACATCGCGACGACGGTGCCCGTATGGGCAACGGCATAATCGGCCACGACAAGGCCGATATCCGCCTCGGCCGCCCGCGCCTTCCAATTTTCCCCGGCCTTGCTGTTCCAAACGACAACCGATGTCCCGGTCAACGCATGCTCCAAATCAAAAGCGTGGAGCTCCGCTTGATTTTGCCGGATAATGCAGCGGGCCTGCCGTTCCGAGGCGATCGCAGCCACCTTTTGTTTGGCCTCCTCCATCGTTCCCACGCGGAGGACATGCCCGCCCGCACTGCGCCAGTTGCCCGAAAACCGCTCGATTCGTTCCTCCCGCAGCAGCGTGAACGCATTCCAGAAATCGGGCGCGCCTTGAGCGGGATGGTTGGGCTGCTCCAGCACGCGCGGCCGGCGCAAACGGGCGGCAATCCCCTCCATAAAAGCTTTTTGCTTGTCGCGCGCTTGCGCGTCCAGGCGATCCAGCCACTCCTGATGCGCCTCACTCATGGTCTTCCGCCCCCTTCTCTCTGTCACGCATGAATGCTTCCATTCGGTTTTGCATCTCCGGTTTGATCTCCGCCAACCCCTGACGGATTTCCTGCTCCAACGTCCCCCATCGTTCGCGAAACGCTTGCTTCGGCAAACCCGGCGTATAGCGATACGTGTTCCAGCCTTTGAGCGGCCCCATTTTCGCCTTGATGACACCATTGCGGGCGATCAAGGATTGCCCCAGACGTCCCAGCTTCAACCCTTTTTGCAGACGCCCGGCGTTCGCCATCATGGCCGCATAGCCTTTCATACCGAGTTGCTCCAGCTTCGAGCCGTGCCCGCTCTCCACTTTGCGCCTGCGCAAATAAACGAGCATCTCGTGCAGCGGAATCTTCACCGGACAAGCTTCGTAGCAGGCCCCACAAAGGCTGGAGGCGTTCGCCACATCGTTCCACTCCGCCGAATCCTTGTTCAGCGCCGGCGACAACACCGCGCCGATCGGCCCGCTGTATGTGCCTCCATACGCATGGCCGCCAATATGACGGTATACCGGGCATACGTTCAGGCAGGCGCCGCAGCGAATGCAATTCAACAGCTCTTGAAACTCCGGGTCTCCCAGTTGCAAAGAGCGCCCGTTATCGATAATGACGATGTGCATTTCGTCCGGTCCATCCGCATCCTCCCGACGCCGCGGACCTGTGATCCCGGACATGTAAACCGTCAGCTTTTGGCCCGTGGCGGAGCGGGGCAACAAGGTGGCCATCACTTCCAAATCGGCCCATGACGGAATGATCCGCTCCATGCCCATCAACGTGATTTGCGTCTTGGGAACCGTGGTCACCATGCGCGCGTTGCCTTCGTTTTCAAACAGCACCATCGAGCCGGTTTCGGCGATGGCAAAATTGCAGCCGGTCATGCCGATATCGGCCCGCAGAAATTTTTCACGCAGCTTTTTACGGGCAAAACCCGCCAAAACCGGCGTCTCGGGCGGCAAAGTCTCCCCCGCGTCCTCCGAAAGCAACGCCGCAATCTGCCGCTTGTTTTTGTGAATGGCCGGAATGATGATGTGCGACGGCGCTTCGTGCGCAAGCTGAATGATGTATTCTCCCAAATCGGTCTCAATCGCCTCCATGCCAGCCGCTTCCATCGCATGATTCAAATGCAATTCCTCCGTGACCATCGATTTGGATTTGACCACGGACTTCGCTTCATTCATCGCGGCAATATCCAGCACCAGTTTGACCGCCTCCGCGGCCGTGTCGGCAAAATGCACATGCACCCCTTGCGCGCGCGCATTCTCGGCAAACTCATGCAAATAATAATCCAGATGGGCGATCGTGTGCAAACGAATTTGCCTGCCGCGTTCCCGCCATGCTTCCCATTCCCCTTGTTCATCGGTGGCCGACCGCTTGCCCGCGCGCAATTTTTCAGTCGTGTACTTCACGGCATTTTGTAGAAATTCGTCCTTTAACGCCGTTTTGGCTTTCTCCTTCACGGATGGAGCTTTGAAATGCGTCCCGCTCACGCCTGCGTCACCCCTTCGTATAAAAGCTCGGCCAGATGCATCACGCGCACCGGCTCATGGCGAAATCGCAAATGCCCGGCAATATTCAGCAAGCAGGCCAGATCCAGTCCGACCAGCACCTCGGCTTCCGTTTCCATGATGTGATCCGCTTTTTCGCCGACCATGGCCCCGGAAATGTCCGCCATTTTTACGGCAAACGTTCCGCCAAAACCGCAGCAATCCTCGGCAAAAGGCAGCGGGACAAGCTCCATCCCCTTCACATGGCGCATCAGCTCCAGCGGCTCCTCCCGGACCCCGAGCAAGCGGCTGCCGTGACATGACGGATGGTAGGTCACCTTGTGCGGAAACACGGCGCCGACATCTTTCACTCCCAGCACCTGAACCAGAAATTGCGAAAATTCAAACGTCTTCTGCCGCAGCTTCTCCGCCCTTGCCAGCATGGCCGCATCCTCTTCAAACAGCTTGGTGTAATGATGAATCATGCCGACGCAGGAACCGGAAGGAGACACGACGAAATCGCTGTCTTCAAAAGCGTCGAACAAGGTAAGGGCGGCGGTCCGCGCCTCTTTCCAATAGCCGCTGTTGTACGCCGGCTGGCCGCAGCAGGTCTGCCCCGCGGGAAATTCAAGCGCCACGCCGTATTTCGCCAGCAAGCGGGCCATCGCCTCGCCCACCTTGGGATAGAGCGCGTCGCTTAAACACGTAATAAACAAAGAAACTTTCATCTCGCACCTCTTCTTCTGTCTTATTTATCAGGTTATCAGATAAGTTT